>DLKG01000057.1:0-6369 GCA_002490315.1 Prevotella sp. UBA7594
AGGAGCGATAACTTCTTAACTTCTTAACTTCTCAAATAAAATATAAATTATGATCGAAATAAAACATCTCTGCAAGTCGTTCGACGACAAGGAAGTGCTCAAGGATATAAACGCCGTGTTTGAGGACGGCAAGACCAACCTCATCATCGGACAGAGCGGTTCGGGAAAGACCGTGCTCATGAAGAACCTCGTGGGACTGCTCACGCCGACAAGCGGCGAGGTGCTCTACGACGGCCGCAACTTCGTGGCAATGTCGAAGAAAGAGAAAGTGTACATGCGCCGCGAGATGGGCATGATATTCCAGTCGGCAGCCCTGTTCGACTCGCTGTCGGTGCTGGAGAACGTGATGTTCCCGCTCGACATGTTCTCCACGATGAACTATCGCGAGCGCGTAAAGCGCGCACAGGAGTGTCTCGACCGCGTGAACCTCATCGACGCCCAAAACAAATATCCCGGCGAGATATCAGGCGGTATGCAGAAGCGCGTCGCCATAGCACGAGCCATCGTGCTCAACCCTAAGTACCTGTTCTGCGACGAGCCCAACTCGGGTCTCGACCCGCACACGTCACTCGTCATCGACGAGCTACTCTCGTCGATCACCAAGGACTTCGGCATGACCACCATCATCAACACCCACGACATGAACTCCGTGCTCGGCATCGGCGAGAACATCATCTTCATCTACAAGGGCCACAAGGAATGGCAGGGCACGAAGGACGACGTGATGGGATCGACCAACGAGAAACTCAACGACCTTGTCTTCGCCTCTCAACTGTTCAAGAAGGTGAAAGAGGTAGAGATGAAGATGATACAGGAAAAACAAAAATAAAGATTTTTTAAATAAATCTCCAATAATATTTTGCTATCTTAAAAAATAAAACTATCTTTGCAAACGAAAGTTATCATCAATATCATAACAACCTACTGAAACCATTTAGACACACGTCCGTGAGCCGACGCATTTCGATGAAGAAGCAAGCGGACAATACCTTTAAACAATCACCTAATAATTACCTTCTCAAAGAATAAAAAAACTGATAGTCATCACTTTACTATTAATTACACAACAGCCCTGCCGCAGATGATGCGGCAGGGCTGACTTTTTATATATTATCTTGTCTTGAGAAGATGTTGAGCTGCGACACCGCATCGATCGGCGAGTCCCATGTGGCAAGCGGATAGTAGCCGTAGGTGTCGGGGGTGCGGCTGTTGGCCTTGGTGAACGTGCAACTCCATAGCAGCAAGAATTGCAGCATCAACAGTAGTATAGATAGTTTTTCCCTTTTCATGTGGCAAATTTATCAAAAAATAGGAGAAACGACAAATAATATTTTTATTTTTTAGCAACGTACACACAAAACTGGATACGAGTAACATAACGTAGTTGAGGACAAGATGCCTAAGTTCATGTGTCATGCCCGAGTGAAGAAAAATGTGAACTATATAGTCAATTATTGTTATGTATGACGTTTTTTTGAATGTTTTTGAAACATTAATTATACACTGAGTGACGAATACGGAGTAATTTTGCAACAAATCTCTAAACAAGGGAGAAAACACTCCAAATCTTCCTAAAAACTAAAACCACAAAATATGAACAAGAATTTCTTCGGCCGCACAGCGGCTGCCTCACTCCTCTGCGCCCTTGTCATGACTGCATCGGCACAAGAGACCCATTTCCTTAGTAGCAACCACTGCATCTACCGCATCACCCAAAAGCAGAACGTGCTTCTCCTGCCTGTTCAGGAAAAGGCGGAGATGTGCAATGTGAAACTGGTAGACAGCAACAACACGGTGAAGACTTTCAACGTGCGCCTCGCCTCCAACCACATCGACTATTACGTGCCTCTGTATCTTGGCGACTACCAGGACAGTAAGGGACTCGCGCTCGACATACACGTGAACGGCACCTACCGCAACGACGGTGAACTGTCGGGATTCACCTGCTGGAAGAACATGAAGTATGCCGATTCTTTCGACATGACCAACCGCGAGCAGTACCGCCCCGTCTACCACCACACTCCTGCCTACGGATGGATGAACGACCCCAACGGCATGTTCTACAAGGACGGCGTGTGGCACCTCTACTTCCAGCACAACCCCTACGGTTCACAGTGGGAGAACATGACATGGGGACACTCCACGTCGACCGACTTGCTGCACTGGTCGTTCCAGGGTGACGCCGTGGAGGCCGACGCATGGGGAACGGTGTTCAGCGGATCGGCTGTTGTGGACAAGGACAACACTGCCGGATTCGGCAAGGATGCCGTCATTGGCATGTACACGTCGGCAGGCGAGAACCAAAGTCAGAGCCTTGTAGTGAGCACTGACAACGGCAAGACATTTGCTAAATATGCCGGCAACCCCATCATCACAAGCAATACGCCCGACTTCCGCGACCCGCACATGTTCTGGAACGAGGACATCAAGAAGTGGAACATGATTCTCGCCGAGGGACAGCACATGAACATCTACTCGTCGGACAACCTGAAGGACTGGAAGCTTGAGAGCCAGTTCGGCGCCGAGTATGGCTCGCACGGCGGCGTGTGGGAATGTCCCGACCTCATGAAGATGAAGGTGCGCGGCACCGACAAATACAAGTGGATGCTCATCTGCAACATCAACCCAGGCGGACCTTTCGGCGGCTCTGCCACACAGTACTTCACCGGCGACTTCGACGGCAAGACTTTCAAGTGCGAGACGGCTCCCGAAGTGACAAAATGGATGGACTACGGCAAGGACCACTACGCCACCGTCACCTTCGACAACGCTCCCGACGGACGCCACGTGGCTCTGGCTTGGATGAGCAACTGGCAGTATGCCAACCAAGTGCCTACCAAGCAGTTCCGCTCTGGCAACTCCGTGCCACGCGACCTCGATCTATACGAGTATGAGGGCATGACCTATTGCGGAGTGACTCCGTCGCCCGAACTGACCGCTGCACGCCCCAAAAAGGCTACGAAGAGTCTTACGGAGGCATGCGAGGTGGTGGTTACGCTCAAGGGCAACGCCACTGTCACTCTCTCCAACGACAACGGCGAGAAAGTGGTGATGACCTACGACGAGAAGATAAAGACTTTCACCATGGACCGCACGAAGAGTGGCAAGTGCGACTTCAGCGACGACTTCGCTGCTCTCACGACTGCTCCCACTCACGGCAAGATGTCGCAACTGCGCATCTTCATCGACCGCAGCAGCATCGAGGCTTTCGACGCCGACGGCAAGATGGCTATGACCAACCTCGTGTTCCCGACAAAGCCTTACAACAAGGTGACCATTAACGGCAAGGGCAAGTATAAGGTCTACAATATAAAGTGATGAATAACAATTAATGACGTAAAGGTTGCAAATATGTATGACAATACATTTTTTGCAACCTTACGAAACATAATTTATATTCCACAGTACAAATAACCGCTAACTTTGCGGCACAATTTGAATCTGTAGGAGGTACGGTCTCTGCTCCGTAACATTATACATGAATCAAGCCACGTGCGTGGTAGGACCTTGGAAGCCATATCTCCTACGGAAATAAAATAAACTAATAACTAAAATAAAAAAAATAATGAGCAATTCAAACGCAAGTAAATTGACACTCATCCCGGTGATGATTGCCTTTTTCACCATGGGCTTTGTCGACTTGGTGGGCGCAGTATCAAACAATATGCAGGAGGACTTCGGCCTGAGCGACTCGGCTGCCAACTTCTTCCCGTCGCTCGTGTTCTTCTGGTTCCTCATTTTCTCCGTGCCTACGGGAATGTTGATGAACAAGATTGGACGCAAGAAGACTGTGCTCCTCTCCATCGTAGTGACCACACTAGCCGTGTTCCTTCCTCTCTTCGACAGCTTCATGCCGACAAAGGAGAGCCAGCTTTGGCTGATGTACATATCTTTCTCGCTGCTCGGCATCGGCAACGCCATCATGCAGACCAGCATCAACCCGCTCGTGACGATGCTCGTAAAGGGTCACCTCGCCTCTACACTCACCTTCGGACAGTTTGTAAAGGCCATCGCCTCGTTCATCGCTCCGCTCATCGCAGCATGGGGAGCAACGACAACGGCTCCTATCCTCGGACTGAGCTGGCGCATCCTGTTCCTGCTGTTCTTCATCATCGGCATGATAGCTACGCTGTGGCTCGGATTCACGCAGATTGAAGAGGAGCCTATCGAGGGCAAGGCTTCGGGCTTCATGGATTGCATAAAGATGCTCGGCTCGCCTATCATCCTGCTGTCGTTCCTCGGCATCATGTGCCACGTGGGTATTGACGTGGGCACCAACGCTGTGGCTCCGAAGATTATGTTCGAGCGCCTTGCAGGCAGCGGCGACACTCTTAGTTCATTCGAATATGCAACTTCCATCTACTTCGCATTCCGTACTTTGGGCTGCTTCACCGGCTCCATACTGATGCGCAAGCTCAACATCCGCACCTTCTTCACCATCATCGTCATCATGATGGCTCTGTCGATGGTAGGATTCGTGTTCGGCACCGAGAAGTGGGAACTTTGGGTTGCCATCGCTCTCGTGGGCTACGGCAATAGCAACGTGTTCTCCATCGTGTTCTCGCAGGCAATGCTCTCCGCTCCTGAGAAGAAGAACGAGGTGTCGGGTCTGATGATCATGGGATTGTTCGGCGGTACGGTGTTCCCGCTCCTCATGGGATTCGCAAGCGACGCTGCAAAGGCTGCCGGAGCTGTGCATCCGCAGGTTTGGGCAGCTGTAGTAATGGCTGTGGGCGTGGCTTATCTGCTCACTTATATACCGAAAGTGAAACAATAAATTTAAGAAGTTAAGAAGTTAGAGAAGTTAGAGAAGTTAGAGAAGTTAAAGCCATTACTAATGCTGCTTGAGTTTTTAATGACGCTTGAGTAATTAATGCTGCTTGAGTTTTTAATGACACATGAGTAATTAATTCCGCATGAATTATTAAAGTAAAAGCATTTGGCTTTAACTTCTAAGCAAAGCGATAACTTCTATAAAGACTTTAATCCTAATCTAAATATGAATACAAATTACGTTGTAGGACTTGGCGAGGCACTCTGGGATGTGCTTCCCGAAGGAAAGAAACTTGGTGGCGCTCCGGCTAACTTCGCGTTCCACGCAGGACAGTTCGGACTCAACTCCATTGCCGTGAGCGCATTGGGCGAGGACAAGCTCGCCGAGGAGACCATTGAACAGCTTGAGGAGAAGAAACTCCAGTATTGTATGCCTCGTGTACCCTACCCTACGGGCACCGTGCAGGTGACACTCGACAGTGAGGGCATCCCAACATACGACATCAAGGAGAACGTGGCTTGGGACAACATCCCCTTCACCGACGAACTGAAGGCTATCGCCGAGAACACACGCGCCGTGTGCTGGGGATCGCTGGCTCAGCGCAACGTGGTGAGCCGCGAGACTATATACAAGTTCCTCGACTCTACGCCGAAGGACTGCATGAAGATCTTCGACATCAACCTGCGCCAGACGTTCTATACAAAGGAAGTGATATGCGAGAGCATGAAGCGCTGCAACGTGCTGAAGATAAACGACGAGGAGCTTGTGCTCATCGGCCGCATGTTCGGCTATCCGGGTCTGGACATCGAGAACAAGTGCTGGCTCATCCTGGGCAAGTATGATCTCGACATGCTTGTGCTCACCTGCGGCACCAACGGTAGCTACGTGTTCACACCGGGCGAAATGTCGTTCCAGCCAACACCTAAGGTGGAAGTGGCAGACACTGTCGGCGCCGGCGACTCGTTCACCGGCACTTTCTGCGCCTCTATTCTCTCAGGAAAGAGCGTGGCAGAGGCTCACAAACTCGCCGTTGAGGTGAGTGCGTATGTATGCACGCAGAATGGAGCCATGCCTTTGTTGCCAAGTGAATACACTGGCAAATAAGAACAATAGATGTAATTGTAACTAAAAAAGCTGTCGCCTATGGCGCTATCATCTCAGCATCCAATTGCCGTCATGTAGCACCATAGGCGCTACTATTTCTTCACGGGTGCTGTCATTGAAACACAGCACAAGAAAAGCATTTCCCACATGCTTGGCTGTGTCGGCATTGGCGCCTGCTATGCTGACAGCAGCAAGCCCCTTGTGGTCTTTCTTCATCTGCCATACATATTGCTTGGCACTGACGATGAGTTGCTCGCGATAGCTGGCAGGGATGCTGTCGGGACGGTAGAAGCCGTCGACATAAGCCGAATACTTGCCATCACGCAAGTATTCGTAATAAACCTTGGCGGCTCTGCCTGCCAGTTCCTCTGGCTTCGGTCCTTCTGTCTTGCCGCAAGATGACAAGGACAGAACGAGAAGGGAGAAACATATATATATAAGGTGTCGCATATTTTCTTTGTTCTATTGCAAAGAGTAGCGGCGGTCTCCGG
>DLKG01000057.1:6410-6546 GCA_002490315.1 Prevotella sp. UBA7594
GGAGACCGCCGCTACTCTTTTTTTTATTTATTACTTCTGTCGTATGAACACGTTGATGGGGCATCCGTGCATCGACCAGTTTTCACGTATCTTGTTCTCAAGGAAGCGGCGATAAGGCTCCTTGATGTACTGCGGC
>DLKG01000057.1:6689-7989 GCA_002490315.1 Prevotella sp. UBA7594
GGCAGCATCACCTCGTTGAGCTTAGAAGTTCCAACGTGTGCCTTGCGGTTGAGATACACCTGCTTTGCTGTTTCCAGCACCTTGAAGATGCGCTGCTTCGTGAGGGCAGAGGCGAAGATTATCGGGAAATCGACGAACGGCGCCATACGGTTGCGTATGGCGTTCTCGAAGGTCTTGATGACAGCCTGATCCTTGTTCTCCACAAGGTCCCACTTGTTCACAACTACTACGAGCGACTTGTTGTTGCGCTGTATGAGCTGGAAGATGTTCATGTCCTGAGCCTCAATGCCGCGCGTGGCGTCGAGCATGAGGATGCAAACGTCGGAGTTCTCAATGGCGCGGATGGAACGCATCACGGAGTAGAACTCAAGGTCTTCCGACACCTTGTTCTTGCGGCGGATGCCGGCAGTGTCGACGAGGTAGAAGTCGAAACCGAACTTGTCGAAGCGCGTGTAGATGGAATCGCGTGTCGTGCCGGCAATCTCCGTCACGATGTTGCGGTCCTCGCCGATGAAGGCGTTGATGATAGAACTTTTGCCTGCGTTTGGACGCCCAACGACAGCGAAACGCGGAATGCCGTCCTCCACCTCTTCCTTCGTGTCGGGCTTCAGCTTGGAGAGCACGAGGTCGAGAAGGTCGCCCGTGCCACTGCCTGTTGCGGAGGAGATACACTGCGGCTCACCCAGTCCGAGCGAATAGAACTCGGCAGCATCATATATCTGGTCGTTGTTGTCGGTTTTGTTGGCAACAAGCACCACGGGGAGTTTCGTGCGACGGAGAATCTGCGCAACGTCCTGGTCCCAATCGGTGAGTCCGGTCTGCACGTCGACGAGGAAGAGCACAAGGTCGGCCTCCTCTGTGGCTACGATCACCTGCTTGCGGATGGCATCCTCGAAGATGTCGTCGCTGTTGACAACCCATCCACCGGTGTCAACGACTGAAAATTCGCGGCCGTTCCACTCGCACTTGCCGTACTGTCGGTCGCGCGTTGTGCCGGCGGTGTCACTCACGATGGCCTGACGGGTCTTCGTCAGACGGTTGAAAAGCGTGGACTTGCCCACGTTGGGGCGTCCCACGATTGCTACTAAATTAGCCATTCTTTATGTTTTGTAAGTCATTTGCCCTCCCATCAACGGAAGGGTCTTGGATGTGGTCTCTGCATCCATGTTAATGATTTTCCGAAGCTGACCCATACTCCGGCCCTCGCCACCTTGGCGAGAGTATGCCCTCTTTTTCCATTCAGGGCAATGGCGGCAAAGCCGCTATTTTGAATTACGAGTTACGAGTTTCGAGTTACGAA
>DLKG01000001.1:0-30331 GCA_002490315.1 Prevotella sp. UBA7594
CAGCGATCAGGTGAACAGTATTGAAAACATGAAATATTAATTTTAGATTATGGATTTTACATATTCAATATGGATTCTTCTGTTGCCGCTGATCAGCTTCCTGGTTATCGGTGTGCCGGAGTTCCTGAATAAGAAGTATGCCTGGTCGCACAAGACAGCCGGACTCATCGGCACCTGCTCCCTCGGACTGGTGACCGTTCTGAGCTACTTCACTGCGTTCAAGTATTTCTCAGCCGACCGTCTTGCCGACGGCACCTTCGCAACCTTCGTGCCCTACAACGCCACATGGTTGCCGCTGGGCCACCTGCACTTCGACCTCGGCATCCTGCTCGACCCGATTTCGGTGATGATGCTTATCGTCATCTCTACGGTCAGCCTCATGGTTCACATCTATTCGTTCGGCTACATGCACGGCGAGAAGGGATTCCAGCGCTACTACGCTTTCCTCTCGCTCTTCACCATGTCGATGCTCGGACTGGTGCTCGCCACCAACATCTTCCAGATGTACATGTTCTGGGAGCTTGTGGGCGTTAGCTCTTACCTGCTCATCGGCTTCTACTACACTCTGCACGCAGCCGTTCACGCTTCGAAGAAGGCGTTCATCGTGACGCGCTTCGCCGATATGTTCTTCCTCATCGGTATCCTCATCTTCGGCTACTACACAGGAAGCTACAACTTCTCGTTCACCGGAACTGAGATTGTCTACGGCGCTGGCGCTGCTGCCTTCACCACTGCCGACACAGCCCGTGCCGTTGCCGCTGGCGGAATGCTTCTGCCTACAGCCCTCGTACTGATGTTCATCGGTGGTGCCGGTAAGTCGGCAATGTTCCCGTTGCACATCTGGTTGCCCGATGCTATGGAAGGCCCGACGCCAGTTTCTGCCCTCATCCACGCCGCCACCATGGTGGTAGCCGGTGTCGTACAGATTGCGCGTCTGTTCCCCGTATGGATTGAGTATGCTCCCCAGACACTCGAGGTAGTTGTCATCGTAGGCGCGTTCACCGCTTTCTATGCAGCAGCCGTGGCTTGTGCACAGAGCGACATCAAGCGTGTGCTTGCCTTCTCTACAATCTCGCAGATTGCGTTCATGATGGTAGCACTCGGCGTATGTATGCCTGGTCACCACGGAGCAGCCCTTGACAACCACGCACAGCTTGGCTACATGGCTTCAATGTTCCACCTCTTCACACACGCCATGTTCAAGGCTTGCCTCTTCCTCGGCGCAGGATGTATCATCCACGCCACACACTCTAACGAGATGTCGACGATGGGCGGTCTGCGCAAGTACATGCCTATCACCCACGCCACGTTCCTCATCTCTTGCCTTGCCATCGCTGGTATTCCGTTCTTCTCGGGCTTCAGCTCTAAGGACGAGATTATCACCGCTTGCTTCGAGCACTCACAGTTCATTGGCTGGTGGATGACAGGCGTTGCCGCAATGACAGCGTTCTATATGTTCCGTCTCTACTACGGCATCTTCTGGGGTACAGAGAACAAGGAGCTTCATGCCGAGCACACTCCCCACGAGGCACCTGCTACTATGACCTTCCCGCTCGTGTTCCTGAGCATCGTGACCGTAGGCGTAGGTGTGTTCACCACACTCGGCGGTTTCCTCGACTGGAACTGGGCAAGCTTCGGCTCAATCGTGAGCGCCGCAGGCACAGCCTACACCGTTCACTTCGACCCGCAGGTGGCTGCCACATCAACCGTGATTGCCATCCTCTCCATCTGCCTTGCCACCTATATATATAAAGGTGAGAAGCAGCCTATCGCCGACAAGCTCTACGCAACGTTCCCGCGTCTGCATCGTTGGGCTTACAAGCGTTTCTACATGGACGAGGTCTACCAGTACGTCACACACAAGATACTGTTCCGCTACGTGAGCCGTCCGGTACAGTGGATCGACGAGAAGATCATCAACGGTCTTATCGACTTCACCGCATGGGGCGCCAACGAGGCAGGCGAGACAATTCGCCCGTGGCAGAGTGGCGATGTTCGCCAGTATGCTGTATGGTTCCTCACAGGTACGGTAGCTTTAACATTATTATTACTTTGTTTGTAAACAAGTAGACAGTTGGTAGTAGACAAGTTAACAAGTAGACAAGTAGACAAGCTGATACTTTTAAAACCTCAAAACTAACAGCTCGTCAACTCGTCAAATATCAACTTGTCAACTAAATAACAACTCGTCAACTAACAATAAAAAATATGAATATATTAAGTTTATTCGTAGTAATCCCTGCCTTGATGTTGCTCGGTCTTTGGATCGCACGCAACGTCAATCAGGTGCGTGGTGTGATGGTTGCCGGTTCATCCTGCCTCTTGGCAATGAGCATTTGGCTCACGCTCCACTTCATCGGCGAGCGCGCTGCGGGCAACACCGAGGAGATGATTCTCCGTGCCTCGACAGAGTGGTTCCCGGCTTTGCACATCAACTACGAGGTTGGTGTCGACGGCATCTCTGTCGTCATGCTCTTGCTTTCGAGCATCATCGTGTTCACCGGAACGTTCGCGTCGTGGAAGCTTAAGCCACTGACCAAGGAGTTCTTCATGTGGTTCACGCTGCTCTCAACAGGTGTTTACGGTTTCTTCATCTCAATCGACCTCTTCACCATGTTCATGTTCTACGAGGTGGCGCTCATCCCTATGTACCTCCTCATTGGTTTCTGGGGAACGGGCCGCAAGGAGTATGCAGCCATGAAGCTGACATTGATGCTTATGGGCGGTTCTGCCCTCATCATCCTCGGTCTTGTAGGTATCTACTTCTTCAATGGAGCCTCTACGATGAGCATCCTTGAGATTGCCCACAACAACCACATCCCCGCCAACATCCAGAACGTGCTCTTCCCGTTTGTGTTCATCGGCTTCGGCGTGCTCGGTGCGCTGTTCCCGTTCCACACATGGTCACCAATCGGTCACGGTTGCGCCCCGACATCCGTGTCAATGCTCCACGCAGGTGTGCTCATGAAGCTCGGTGGCTACGGCTGCTTCCGCATCGCCATGTTCCTCCTCCCTCAGGCAGCCCACGATTTGGCTTGGATATTCCTTATCCTCACCACCATCTCAGTGGTTTACGGAGCCTTCTCGGCTTGCGTACAGACCGACTTGAAGTTCATCAACGCCTACTCATCAGTGTCTCACTGTGGCTTGGTGCTCTTCGCCCTGCTGATGATGACCCGCGTGTCTTGCACAGGTGCCATCCTTCAGATGCTCTCTCACGGCTTGATGACAGCCCTCTTTTTCGCCCTCATCGGTATGATCTACGGTCGTACTCACACCCGTGACATCCGCGAGCTTGGCGGTTTGATGAAGATCATGCCGTTCCTCTCTGTAGGCTACGTGATCGCCGGTCTTGCCAACCTCGGCTTGCCGGGCTTCTCGGGCTTCATCGCCGAGATGACCATCTTCAACGGTTCGTTCGAGAATGCCGACACATTCCACCGTTGCTGCACCATCATCGCCATCACGTCTATCGTTGTGACCGCCGTGTACATCCTCCGTACCGTGGGCTTCATACTCTTCGAGAAGGTGAAGAACCCGCATTTCGAGGAACTCACCGACGCCACATGGGACGAGCGTTTCGCCGTGTGCTGCCTTATCTTCTGCGTAGCCGGTCTCGGCTCGTTCCCGATTTGGGCAAGTCACGTCATCACTAATGCAGTAACACCGATACTCAGCGTGATTCCTTAATAGTAGACAAGGGACAAGTTAACGAGTAGACAAGGAGATTTGTCTATAAGTAGACGAGTAAACAAGTAAGCTAATCTCCTTGTCGACTTGTCTCCTCGTCAACTTGTCAACTAAAAAAGAATAAAATGGATTATAGTCAGTTTTTTAATATGATACCCGAGGCAGGCCTCATGGCAGCCTTGGTGATAGTGTTCCTCGCCGACCTCATTCTCAAGGGCGAGAAGAAACACTCCGTCCTGAGCGTGCTGACAGGCATCCTGTTGGTAGCCCAGCTTGCCGTGTGCTTCACCGCGCAGCCAGCCGAGGCTTTCGCCGGACTCTACGTTGCCACTTCAGCAGCCCAGGTGATGAAGGTCATCCTCACCGCCGGAGCACTCATTGTGGTCATTATGTCGCAGTCGTGGGTTGAGCGCCCCGACGTTGCCCGCAAGGAGGGCGAGTTCTACGAGCTCATCATCTCCACCTTGCTCGGCATGTACATGATGATTTCCAGCGGCCACTTCCTTATGTTCTTCCTTGGTCTTGAAATGGCGTCGGTGCCTATGGCTTGCCTCGTGGCATTCGACAAGTTCAAGAAGGAGTCGGCAGAGGGCGCAGCCAAGTTTGTGCTCACAGCAACATTCTCGAGTGGCGTGATGCTCTACGGCATTTCGTTCCTCTACGCTGCCTGCGGCACACTCTATTTCGATGATGTAGCTGCCAAGATCAGCGCAAGTCCGTTAACCATCATGGGTCTTGTGTTCTTCTTCAGCGGCTTGGGCTTCAAGATCTCGCTCGTGCCGTTCCACTTCTGGACAGCCGACACCTATCAGGGTGCGCCGACAGCTGTGACGGGCTACCTGAGCGTTGTGTCTAAAGGTGCTGCAGCATTCGCCTTGATGACTATCCTCCTGAAGGTGTTCGCACCGATGGTGGAGTACTACCAGACGCTGATGTACATTGTCATCGTGCTCACCATCACCATCGCCAACCTCTTCGCCCTGCGTCAGTCAGAGCTGAAGCGATTCATGGCGTTCAGCTCCATCTCACAGGCAGGTTACATTATGCTTGCAGCAGTGGGCAACGGCTCGATGGGTCTTCCGGCACTTATGTACTACGTGCTCATTTACGTAGCAGCCAACATGGCAGTGTTCACTGTCATCAACGTTGTGGAGACACGCGGCAAGGGCAACACCGACATGTCGGTGTTCGACGGATTCTATCAGACCAACCCGAAGCTGTCGTTCCTCTTGACGCTCGCCCTCTTCTCGCTTGCAGGTATCCCGCCTTTCGCCGGAATGTTCTGTAAGTTCTTCGTGTTCATGGCAGCAGCCCAGGGCCACACAGTTGGTGCAGGCGTAGCCTACGCAGTAGTGTTCATCGCTCTTGTCAACACCGTACCGTCACTCTACTACTATTTGAAGATAGTGAAGTGCATGTACATCAATAAGACCGACACACCGCTCGCACCGTTCAAGAGCGACTGCGCCACACGCACAGCCCTCGCCCTCTGCACCGCCGGCGTACTGCTCTTCGGCGTATGCAGCTGCGTATACGACTGGCTCGTGAGCGCAACATCTGCACTGTAATGTAATAGCTTCTCCGTGGCGGAGGTGAAAGCCTCCGCTGCAATCAATAAATAACGAAAAACTCGACTGAGTCCCTTCAACATGTGGGTTCAGCCGAGTTTTTGTTTTTATATTTGCCGTTTTATTTGTCAAAACATTTTGCCATCTCGATTTTATGTTGTAGATTTGTAGAAACAAATAATAATTATTATGACTCAATTGACAGTATCATTGGAGGATGTTTCTCCTTCCGTGCTTAAGGATGTAAAGAAGGCAATAAGTATGTTGCGTGGGGTAGTGAGTGTGAAGGTGAACCGTACGACTGCCACTCCTAATGCTTCAACAAGAAAGGCAATAGAGGAAGCGGAGACCGGTGACACAATAAAAGTTGGCACTATGGCCGACTACCTTAAATTTGTAGGTGATGGAGTATCAGATTGAGGTGACACGTCAATATCTGCGCGACCTGAAACTTGCACGCAGGCGTAATCTTGACGAGGTAAAGCTCAACAAGGTCATTGCCACGCTTGCGTGTGGCGATGCGTTGCCGCCTGCCAATAAAGATCATGTGCTGACAGGCAACTACAAGGGATATCGTGAATGTTATGTGGCTCCAGACTGGTTGCTCATTTATTCACGTAGCGATGTGCTGAAAATAGTGAAACTTGTGCGCACAGGTTCTCATTCTGATGACAATGAGTATAGTTTTAAATTAGATACTAAGAATTAGTAAATATGTTACATCGTTTTTTATTTCTCATATTCATCAGCATGTTTTCCTCTGCATTATTGGCACAAGAGACTAATATTGTTGCCGACAACCGATTGCGGCAGCCAATGTTGCCGGAGGCGCAAATGTCTCCGCAACACGACATATGGGGAATGACGAACAACTTCATGCCGCAAGGATCTTATTTTGCTCCTTTGGTACATCCGTATAATGAAGGTTTGTATTTTGGCGTTAGGGGCGATATCTTTCGTGACTCCATCGATTACGCCATGTCAATGGTTGTCGCCAATACTAATGCCTATGGCGACAACATGAGACATCTGTCGGCATTCTCCTGGCAATTGTCACGCAATCTCAGCCTTTCAGTCACAAGCGTCTATAGCAGCTACACAGGTCTGATGGACGTGCAGTCGGCAAACGGGAACTTGCGTTATCAACTTGGGCGGATGTCGTTGAGTGGCGGACTGTCTGCCAACCGCTTCAACTACAACGGCCGTGTGTTCACGCAGTACGGAATGTCGGGTCAGTTCTCATATTACATCAATCCACATCTTTCGATGACGCTATTTGCCGACTATTACAATAACAATCCTTTTGTAAGTATGGCGGCCTTTCCATATATCCCCACTACCCGCTACGGAGGCTACGTGACCTACCATAGCGACAGGTTTTATCTTGACCTCGGTGCCGAGCGACGCTACAATACGTTTAGCGGCAAGATGGAGACTGTGCCTATTGTTACGCCAGGGTTCAAAATATCAAAGAAAATAATTGTTGAGTTGCCGTTGGGTGATTTCGCTAAACAAGCCATAACCGACATTGTTACA
This sequence comes from Prevotella sp. UBA7594, assembly GCA_002490315.1. Lineage (GTDB taxonomy): Bacteria > Bacteroidota > Bacteroidia > Bacteroidales > Bacteroidaceae > Prevotella. Next base: position 6,795 of record DLKG01000001.1, read on the forward strand.
AAGAAAAGAAACCACTGACGGCCTGTTTATCCAATATGGAATAGACTTTTATTCAAAATTCATTTTGATTATCTTCCCAAAAATTCATAAAACGGCGTGTAGAGCAGTTCGTTGGGCTTTAGGTAGATGATGTTGCGTTTGAAATCGATGAGCATGTTGAAGCGTTTGAGGAAGTTGTTGCCCATGATGCCGTCAATGTCATCCATTGTGCTCATGCCGCCAGTGTTGTCCGTGCTGTTGATTGTTGAGAGTGCGCCAGCCACCCGAGGAAGGATGTACTTGCCGATGGTCACCTCATCGAAGAACACGTTTTTCAGTTCGCCGCTTCCTCCGTCGGAGCTTGTTATGTGCGACGTGGCGAACGGCTTTGCCGTTGCGAGAAGATTGTTGTTGGCGACGAAGCGCGTGGCAAGGTCTATCACGCGGTCGGAGCCAGTGTCAACCTCCAGACTAAGCCAATACACTTTGCCTTGTATTTTTACTGGAAGCGTGATGAAAGGTACGTCGTGTTTGTATTTAAATGGCAGAACCACGTAGCTGCTGTCGGCTTCCATACTGTCCTTTTTCGAGTAGACGTATATTGTGCGGTCATCATAGTTTATCTCAACGTTGAAGGCACGCAAGGCGTTCAGTCCCAGCACACCATCCCATTTGTCGGCAGGCCCGAAGGGGATGTTGGCGCAGGTGGCGCGTGCATATTCCACTGTTCCCACCTTTATGTGGTTGTCGTGGCTGATGGTTATCTGACTGCTGCCCGTTGTGCCGATGTTCTCTGCCTTCTCTTGCTCGTGTATCAGTCCGTGCAGTTTGGGAGAGCGTGTGTTGAGCACTATGGTCGAAGCACCCGTGTCGACGACAAAGCGCAGTGAGTCTGACCCATTGGCAAATGCCGTTACGTAGATACGGTTGTCGCTGTCGAGCGTGAAAGGAATCTCGCCTACGGGTGACGGCTTGACGGTTTGAGCGAGTATGTGGAGCGGAAGAAAGGTGGCGCATAGCAAGCTGATAATGCATGAGAATTTGAGTGTTTTCATAATTGAATTACTTTTACTGTTGTGTCATATAATATAATATCCAGGGTGTGTCAAAATAATAAGCAACGCTAAATTCGGTTATCTTCAGGCGAAGCCCTAACTTCCTTTAACTCCTATTTTGACACACCCCCTTATTGGAGTTCCTTTCTGAGGCCAAAATCTTTCCCTACGCTTCTATTTCAGCACGCCAAGTTCCTTTCCTACCTTTATGAAGGCAGCGATGGCTTTGTCGAGCTGCTCGCGTGTATGGCCGGCAGAGAGCTGCACGCGTATGCGTGCTTCGCCTTTCGGCACAACGGGATAGTAGAAGCCCGTGACGTAGATGCCTTCCTCCAGAAGACGGTTGGCATAGCGCTGCGATAGAGGAGCATCGTAGAGCATCACGGCGCAGATGGCGCTCTGTGTGGGTTTGATGTCGAAGCCGGCAGCCATCATCTTGTCGCGGAAGTAGTTGACATTCTCCACGAGGCGGTCGTGGATGGAATTGTCCTCTTCGAGCATCTTGAACACTTCGAGGCTCGCGCCGATGATGGACGGTGCAAGGGAGTTGGAGAAGAGATAAGGACGGCTGCTCTGTCTGAGCATATCAATGATTTCCTTGCGTCCGGTTGTGAATCCGCCGAGTGCGCCGCCAAACGCCTTGCCGAGCGTGCCCGTGTAGATGTCGACGCGTCCGTAAGTGCCGCAAAGCTCGCTGACGCCATGGCCCGTAGCTCCTACGACGCCTGCCGAGTGGCTCTCGTCCACCATGACGAGGGCATCGTATTTCTCGGCAAGGTCGCAAATCTTGTCTATCGGCGCCACATTGCCGTCCATAGAGAATACGCCGTCGGTGCAGATGATGCGGAAGCGTTGCGCTTGCGCTTCCTGAAGACACTTTTCCAATTCTTCCATGTCGGCGTTGGCGTAGCGGTAGCGCTTTGCCTTGCAGAGGCGCACGCCGTCGATGATGGAGGCGTGGTTTAGGGCGTCGCTGATGATGGCGTCCTCGTCCGTGAGAAACGAACCGAAGAGTCCGCCATTGGCGTCGAAGCACGCGGCGTACAATATGGTGTCCTCGGTCTTGAAGTAGTTGGAGATGGCAGCCTCCAGTTCCTTGTGGATGTCCTGCGTGCCGCAGATAAAGCGAACGGACGACATGCCGAAGCCGCGGCGGTCCATCATCTTCTTGGCGCCTTCAATAATCCGGGGATTATTGGAGAGTCCGAGATAGTTGTTGGCGCAGAAGTTGAGTACTTCCTTGCCTTTCACAATGATGGCTGCTTGTTGCGGGCTTTCGATGATGCGTTCTTCTTTGTAGAGGCCTGCCTGCTTAAGGTTTTCGAGAGAGGCGGCAAGATGCTGTTTGATTTTTCCGTACATGTTTGTAAGATTTTTAAGTTATTGTTGTTTGCTATTGCAAATTAAATCAATATTTTTCATACTCGGAAAGGTTTGCCTTTATTTTTTTCAAAAGTGGCGTAAAAAAAACGAAATGAATTGCATTGCCGTATGAAAAAAAATGCTTTACTTTGTATTCGTATTAATGCTTAAATGAAAAAACATGAAAAATATCCTTGTTATAGGTTCTACGGGTCAAATTGGCTCGGAGCTTACGCGTGAATTGAGAAATGTCTATGGTGGGGCAAATGTTGTCGCTGGCTACATCAAAGGGGCAGAACCGAAGGGCGAACTTGCAGAAGGCGGTCCGTCGGCTGAGTGTGATGTCACGGACGCGCAGATGATAGCTGACGTTGTAGCCCGTTACGATATAGACACAATCTACAATCTTGCTGCGCTTCTTTCTGTCGTTGCAGAGTCGAAACCGCGGCTTGCGTGGAAGATTGGCATTGATGGGCTGTGGAACATTCTTGAGGTGGCGCGCGAGCATGGTTGCGCCGTCTTCACTCCAAGTTCCATCGGCTCTTTCGGTCCGAACACTCCGAAGGCGATGACTCCGCAAGACACCATACAGCGTCCGCGTACGATATATGGCGTATCAAAGGTAACTACCGAACTACTAAGTGACTACTATTTCAATAAATATGGTGTTGACACGCGTGCCGTGAGATTTCCCGGCGTGATTTCCTACGTGACGCCTCCCGGTGGCGGCACTACCGACTATGCTGTTGACATCTATTATTCTGCCGTGCGTGGCGAAAAGTTTGTGTGCCCGATAAAGGAAGGCACGCTTATGGACATGATTTATATGCCCGACGCATTGAAAGCTGCGGTAGAGATTATGAAGGCAGACCCGTCACGACTTGTCCACCGCAACGCCTTTAACATTGCCTCGCTTAGCTTCGGTCCAGAGACCGTGTACCAAGCCATAAAGAAATACCGTCCCGACTTCGAGATGGCTTACGATGTAGACCCTCTTAAGCAGCGTATCGCCGAGAGCTGGCCCGACCGCATGGATGACACGTGCGCCCGTGAGGAGTGGGGGTGGAAACCCGACTATGATCTCGACGCCATGACGAAGGATATGCTGGAGAAACTGGAAATAAAGTTGAAGGGGAAGTAGACGAGTTGATAGTAAACAAGTAGACGAGTTGATAGTAAACAAGTAGACGAGTTGATAGTTAATGAGTAGACGACTCCTTGTCAACTCGTCTACTTTTTCCTTGTCAACTCGTCTACTTTTTCCTTGTCAACTCGTCTAATAATCTCCTTGTCAACTCATCAACAATTACAATCTGTTGAGCACCTTGACGATTAGGTCGTCAATATGGTTTTTGTAGCCAGTATCGGCTTTTCCTGCACGTCTGTTGGCAATGACCATGCAGACGGTGGTGGCCTTATGTCCCATCAACTTCGACAGGCCAGCCAAAGCCGAGCTCTCCATCTCAAAATTGGTGATGTGCATATTGTTGTACTCGAACGATTCGATTTTCTCGTTCTGATGCGGATCGACGAGCGGGATGCGCAGTTGTCTGCCTTGCGGACCGAAGAATCCGCCACACGCTACAGTAATTCCGCGCACCATGTCCTTCTGTGCGATGCGATCCACGAGTTCCTCATTGGCTTTTATCACGTATGGATAGGGCTGGCACATATTGCCCGTCCATCCAAGATGCTCGATTAGAGCGCGTTCCATCGGAAGATCGCACACGGCGTTGCGTCCCTCGTAGAAGTTGAGCAGTCCGTCGAAGCCCACGGAATATTCCGAGCATACGAACGTGCCTTCGGGAGTGTTGAGCTGTAGTCCGCCACACGTGCCGATGCGTACTATTTCGAGATGGCGCAGGCTGTCGCGTTCTTCGCGCGTGTTGAAGTCGATGTTGGCGAGCGCGTCTACCTCGTTCATTACGATGTCGATGTTGTCACAGCCGATACCGGTGGAGATTACCGTTATGCGCTTGCCCTTGTAGGAGCCCGTGATGGTGTGGAATTCACGGCTTTCCACGTCACATTCCTTTGTCTCGAAATGCGATGCCACGAGTGCTACGCGCCCCGGATCGCCGACAAGAATCACTTTGTCAGCGAGTTGTTCTGGCTTCACGTGAAGGTGGAAGATGCTTCCGTCCTTGTTGATGATGAGTTCTGACTCAGCGAAATATTTCTTTCCCATTATTCGTCCTTTTTTTTTGATTTGTAGATTCTTTTTATGATAGAGTAGTTTTTTTTACGTTAGCGTTCTGTTTGTGTGTATTAAGGAATATGCCAGTATGGCTTATTCCTTAAGCAATTTGTTTTCTGCCGCACGCAGACTTGCCGAAGTACTTTTAAGTTCATCACGGCTTTGCTCCATTTGTTGCTCAAGCTGCAGAATCGTGTTGCCGAGTTGTGAGCGTTCGCTTTCGGCTGCCGCATGGTATTGGCTACGCAGCTTATTGAGCGCAGACTGCTTGCTGCGCAAGTCGTTGGAGAGCCTTATGACCTCATAGAAGAGTTTGCGCGTGGCGTCACTGCGGAAGTCGTTGATGCTATGGTAGACGGTGTTGTCGTTGACAACAAACTCAACGTTGTCGTTGCCGTCAGCGCCGTGCGCCTTGGCTCGGCTTTTCAGTTTCTCAAGTTTTGCTATCTGTTTGTCGCGTATCTCTGGTGTGGGCCACGTTTCGCGTATACGCATCACCGACGCCAGGCTCTTGAGCTTCGTTTCGCTGAGGTCATCGCTGCTGTAGTTCTGTCGCTGTTTGGGTAGCACGAACGTGTAGACGCACGCCTTTCCGGCAGGTTGTCGGCGCGTCGTGGCAAACCATGCGAATCCGTCGGCGTCAGCCTCTACGTAGAAATAGTCATCATCGGTAGAGTTGAACGGCAAACCGATGTTCTCCGGCTCAAGAAACTTGCCTTCCTCGGCGTCGTATTTAGCCATGTAGATGTCGCGTTTGCCAAGACTCTCACTGGATGTTGCGGCGAAGTAGAGCGTCTGTCCGTCCGACGACATGAACGGGCTGCTTACATCACCGTACTTACTGTCAATTTCTCTTATTTCTTTAGCCTCGCTCCATCCTTCGCCAAGCTTGTCGCGCGAGTAGAGTCGCTGTATGCTGTCGCCGTCGAGCTCCGTATAGAAGCATTTGTTGCCGAAACCGTTGAGAAAGACATATTGCTCGCCTTTTGCCGGCTTGCCGAAGAAGTCGGAGCATGACATTATTTTTCCGTAGTCGGCAGGCAGGGGAATGGCGTCAGCTACCTTGTCCTTGTCGACAACGACGCTGTCGATAAAGAATATCTTCTGCGTGTTGGGCAGCATAGTTTCGAAGAGTTCCTTTTGTTTCGCCGTCATCTGGATTGCAGCCGTCGTCTTTGGCTGGCGTTTTGTGGCGGCAGGCTTCTTCTTTTGCTGCGCGGAGAGCATTGTTGTGGGCAATGCAAGCGCGAGGAGCATGTATGTTCTAAGTTTCATATTTCTTAATGATGTTTTTTTAGTAGCTATGTCTACAAAGTTACGACAAAAAAGTTGAATCTGCTGTAATATTCGGAGAATTTTTATTCTTCAGCGTCTTATGAGTAATTAGTTGAAGAGGAACAACAGACGTCGTGTTAATCCGTTCGCCATCATTTTGCGAAACATCGTGTACTGCTTGCCGTAGTTGCGGTCGGGCAGTGGATAGAGTCCTTTCGCCTGCAAGCGTTTGGCAGCGTCCTCCAATTGGCGGCGGCTGCGTGTGCGCTTGATGATGCTCTGCAGATAGCCCATCGTAAGTTGTGCAATCTGTCGTTGGAGAGCGGCGCGGTCGGTCTCAGGCACGACGAGCGCCTGCAGGTGTGCGAGGGCACGTTCCGTATCGTTGAAGAAGCGCTCCTGTTCGTCTTCCGTTATTGTCCTTTCTGTGGGCGTCTTAAGGTAGGCTTTGGAATCGGTAGTGAAAAGTTGCTCAGAGCGCAGAAGCAATTGCGGCATGAAGTCGTCTTCCTCGCTTGTGGAACCTTCTGTGAAGCGCAGTCGTCCGAGCATGGTCTGCTTGAAGAGATAGCGGTTGTTCGTGTCGAGGCTGTGTGTGCACATGTATTTGCTGCCGTTTTCGGGTCCGTCGTATGTGAAGGGTACGTCGGCATTGTTCTCTCGTGTAGTGGTCTTGAAGAGAACGATGTCAGGGTTGTGGTAGCGTGCGATGTCGAGGCAATGCTCGTAGGGAGCGCGTATGAGGCGACCGTCGGCTTCAAGAAACTGTACGAAGCGTCCCGACGCCATCTTCAGTCCCATATTGCGTGCGACAGCCAAGCCGCTGTAAGGCAGGCGGATATATAGTATTTGGTCGCGGCAGTCGGAGAGTCCGTTTAGCGGAGTGGAGTCGGAAGCGTCGTCCATGACGATAATCTCACGTTCGCGCCAGCTGAGTGACAGCGATGTGATGCTCTCGATACATTCGCGTAGGCGGCTTGGCTCAGTGTTGCGGGTGTAGAGGATGAAACTCACTAATGGTGTGTCGTGCATAGTTGTATTTTATTGAGGTGGGAATAAAGAAAGACCGCGGCTATTTGTTCTTGCCCGCGATTTGGCGAAGTGAGAAATAGGTCCATTCCTCCAGTCGGAAGAGAGTCCAGTTGGGCATGGGCATATATCCCAGTTTGCGGTTGCGCTTGCTGATGTTGGCATGGTTGAACGTGTGCCAAACGCGCTTCATTTCGCTAAGTCCCCAGGCGCGGTCGTCAGGTGTGAGCTGCTTGCCGTGGACGAAGTAGAACATGTAGGTGTCAATGAGGTTGAGCCATCTGATTTGCTCGTATTGAAGGCGAATGTCGGGCTCTATGTCGAGGTCGGCCATCGTGTCCCTCATGCTCTCATTGGCGCGGAGGAAGAGGAAGCGCCGGCGGCTGATGGCATTGGTGGTGGACGCAGGATTCTCGCGGTAGAAGTAGGTGGCGTCAGCTGGGCGTACCTCGCGCGAGAAGAGATAGTGGAGCCGGGTGGTGTTGTCGTCGCTGTAGGCGCGGCACGTCTCGTCGTAGGGGAAGCGGTCGAAGAGCTGCTTGCGCGTCGCATAGACGCCGTGCAGGCTCCAGTCGAGGCTTCTCCAGAAAGCCTCCTTGCCGCTTAGACAAGAGAAGTCGCACGCAGATGTGTTCGCCACCTTGTAATCGCTTGGCCCACCCGTACATTGTACGAGGCGGAGGACGACGGAGTCTGTGGAAGGATGCTCATCAAAGGTTTCCACCACCTTCTCCATAGCGTCGGGCGAAAGCCAGTCGTCGCTGTCGAGAAATGTCACGTATTCGCTTTCTACAGATGAAAGTCCATAATTGCGTGCCCGAGCCTGCCCCTGGTTGTGGTCGAGCCGGAGGAGCTGGATGCGGTTGTCGCGCTTGGCGTATTCGTGCAGAATAGTAGGCGAGCCGTCAGTGGAGCAGTCGTCGATGCATACGATCTGAATGTCTTTGAGAGTCTGTCCAGTGAGGGAGTTGAGACAATCCCTAAGGTGTTTCTCGTCATTGTAGACAGCGACAAGGATGGAAATTTTAGCCATGTCGAACGAAGCGTTTTTTTATTTTGTTCCAGATGGAAGTCTTTTTATATATAATGATGTAGAGTGAAATCCAGAGGCTGATTGTCACCACAGCCACACTCGTCGTCCAGTGTATCCAGGGATTGTGGATGAATGTGGTGGCGTAGGCAAGCATACCTAAAGGTAGTTGCATGGCGACATACTTCAAGACATCTGCCGAGAGGCTGACGCCGTAGCGCATCTTGGAATAGACAATAACGAGCACGAGATTGAGCAGATGACAGAATGACAGGGCGAGCCCCGTGCCCCACAAGCCGAACGTGCGGTAGCCCCAAACGATGAAGAAAACGATGATGACATCGTAGAATATTTCTATTCCGAGGTAGGACTTGGAGTTGCCTTTGGCGAGGTTGATGTATTCTAAAGGGAGCGTAATGGCCTTGAAGTACATTGAGAACACCGCAATTTGCCCCATTGCCACGATGTCGATGAAGCAGTGGCTGTAGAGGATAGGGAGGATTATCGGAAGGAATACAATCAGTGCGGCGAGCATCGGCGACACGAGCAGGAGCGAGATTTCAATCTGGCAGTTTGACATGTCCGCAATGGCGTGGTTGTCGGAGGCGATGGCGGAGAGCCGCGGGAAGTAGTCGGTGTCCATGGCTGAGAACACCATGCCGGCGTAGGTGATGGTCAGCAGGTAACCGGCGTTGTAGAGTCCAACGACGTCGAGGTCTCCCTCGACGTTGAGGAAGGAGCGTATGGCAAGTTCGGAGCCACTGCCGAAGACACCGGCAAGCACGAACGCTACACCGAGGCGCACCATTCCCGTGCCTTCGCCGAGCACTTTCTTTGCGCCGCGCAGCGAGTAGGGGAAGGCCTTTACTGAATAGCTCAGTGTGAAGACCATCGTTGCAAGGGTGGTGAAGATTATGACGGGTACGATACCGTTCATTCTGAAGAAATAGTAGACGGGCACCGTGATAAGAAGCGTGGCTACCATCGTCATTAGTTGTATGCCTGCAAGCGGTTTTAGCATACGTGCACCTTTGAGGATGGCGTTCTCGCCGCCAATGATGGCGAGCATCGCCACGACGGGTGAAAGCAGAATGAAATGGAGCGTGTGGTCGTCGGAGGCGAACACATGTTTGCTGAAGAGAGGACCGAATATGGCAAAGGCGAACATACCCACCAAAGCTGTGAGTATGCTCCATCCGCGAACAACCTTTATGAAATGGTTGATGCGCGTCGTGTCTTGCTTGTCGAATATCTCGGAAATGTTTCTTACGGCACTGAACGAGATGCCGAGATTTGTGGCTTGAGAGAAGAAGTTGATGACGCTGTTGAAGAGCGACACCAAGCCCATGCCTGCTGGACCCAGGATAAGGGCTACAAACTTATTGCGTATTAATGTTATTCCAATGTTAATCCCTTGTACGCCACCAAACACACCGATGTATTTCAGCATGTGAGTGTAGTTTTCTTTGCCTTTCATACAAAGTTTTAAGAATTATTAAAAACAAAGGTAGTAAAAATATCTGACAAATACAAAAACATTACTGGAAATATAAATGAAAGAAAAAAGCCAGGTGAAAATTTTGTGGAAAAGAAAAAATATGCTACTTTTGCATTGCAAAATAAAGGAAGGTTGGCAGAGTGAACGATCGCGCTGGACTCGAAATCCGGTATACCCCTTTCGGGTATCGGGGGTTTGAATCCCTCACCTTCCGCACAATGTAAGGGGTATGAACGCTTGAAGTCAGAAAAGTGTAGCATACTCCTTTTTTTTATTATTCCCCCAAAAAGGTCATTTATGGCAAGAGAATACAACAGTGAGGAATTTCAGAAAATGCGCAGCTCCCGCCTCTACTCCTTTGAGGACGCCGACGTCTTGGATAGTTGCCGCCATGCCAACGAATTGTGTGCTCGTCTGTCGGGCATGACACTCTCGTCGCCCGACTATCGCCGTACGCTTGAGTCGCTCATCCCCGGTGTGCCGCAGTCGTCGGCGGTCAACCCTCCTTTCCATTGCGATCATGGCAACGGCATTATCATCGGCGAGCACACGTTCATCAACTATGACTGTATCATTCTCGACGGAGGCTTTGTCACTATTGGTAGCCACTGTAAGATAGGACCGCGATGCCAGCTGCTTACCCCTCAGCACCCTAAGGACTATGAGGAGCGCCGCCGCCCCGTAGAGACGTGTTTTCCGATAACTATCGGCGACGACTGCTGGTTGGGAGGAGGCGTGACGGTGTGTCCAGGAGTGAGCATCGGTGCGCGTTCCATCATTGCCGCAGGGAGCGTAGTCGTGCGCGACATCCCTGCCGATTCCCTTGCTGCCGGCAATCCGGCTGTTGTGAAGCGACGCTTGAGGGAGTAGTTCCACGACATTATGATACCTATCACTCCAGAATAACTCTTTATGCCGCCCTCTACGCGATTGCCTTTGAGATAGAGATTGTAGAAGAAGTTCTGCGTGGAGTCGACGATGGGGCTGTGGCGCGAGAGCCAGTATTGGCGGTCGCTTTTGGCGAGGCGTATGATTTCGGGCCGGATGTGGCTGATGAAGGTCTTGCGTTCCGTCTCGCCGAGAAGGTCGTAGACGTTGCGAAGGACGTGGAAGAAAATCTGGTAGTAGCCACTGAAGCGGATTGTGCAGTCGGAAGATGAGGTGCAGATGACGTAACTGTAGAAGTTGGCCTCGCCCTCGTTGGCGATGCCCAGGAAGTGGGCATACTCGTGGGCGTAGATAGCGGGATATTCATGGGGCAGAATATCGGAGTTTAGTGTGAACTCGCAGAAGAATGGCGCCATGCTGCCCGTGATGCCTGCCATGCTGGCGAGGCGAGAGAAGAGCATTGGCTTGGCGTGGGCTTGGCGGTTGAACGGACGGTTGATGCCCATATTCCTTAAATTGGTGTAGCCGAGGAGTATGGCATGCTGCGTGAGAAGCTTTATTGTAGAGCTTGTGGCATAGTGCAGATTGCGCTTAACGGCGGCAGAGCCCTTCGTTATGTTTGAGAGCTTGCTCGCTTGAAGATAGGTAGCGTTGAGGCTGTCGGCGTAGCTATAGGCGAAGGCACGGAAAGCACTGTCCTCCACTTCCACTGGGCGCATACGTAGACGGCTATAGATGTTTGGCTGCGAATAGTTAAGACCCCATGCGGCGTAGAACCACACGTACACCCACCCTAAATATTCCGCTATGCGGAGAACAGTTGGCAGTTTTTTCTTCTTTTTGTACCAAATGGCATAGATAGGGTAGACGATAACCCAGACTATGCTTATCGTTATGAAAAGATCGCCGACGGCAAAGGGTAGTAGATTCGGAATGGGAGATAGCAGCCAGGCTATCGTTGGATAGATACGGAATGTGTAGACGGAGCCAAGCCCGGGGACTATCTTGAAGAGTGTTACGATAATAAAAATTGTGAGGAGGAGAACGTAACGGGGTCGAATTTGTTTCATAGTATCTATGTTGTGATGCCCATTTTTCTTAAATCCGAAACATCAATCTTCACTTCACCTCCGAGAGCAGTCCGGTCTTGGAATCGATGATGTAGCCATGAAGGTTCACGTCTTTGGGCACAAGAGGGTGATTGCGGATGGTGCGCACAGTATTCCTCACCGAGTCCTCCGTGTCGTGGAAGCCCTCAAGCCAATGGTCGAGGTCGATACCGCATAGGCCAATGGTGTCAATAACATCCTGATGGATGCCGCGCTCAAGCATCAGCTTCTTCATCTCAGCGCCGTTCATGTGGCAGGCGCCACAGTTGGAGTGGGCGATGACCATAATCTCCTCCACGCCCAGCTCGTAGATCGCCACAAGCAGACTTCGCATGGCGGAGTCGAACGGGCTGATGACGAGTCCACCTGCGTTCTTTATAATCTTCGCGTCACCGTTTTTCAGTCCAAGGGCTGCAGGCAGAAGTTCCGTAAGCCGCGTGTCCATACATGACAGGATGGCAAGTTTCTTGTCGGGATACTTGCTCGTAAGGTACTGCTCGTAGCCCTTATTGGCCACGAACTGCTCGTTGTACTTTATAATATCTTCTATAATCATAGTGTCTGAAAAAAATATTGTTGTTATTGTTGTGTAAAATTACTCAGATTGTCTCTAATAGCCAAATGTTTTTGATGAAACTTTTTGATGTGAAAGTTTTTCTGAAATAAATTGCGTATATCGTATTTTTTATGTAAGTTTGCAAAATCATTGTTAAAATGAAATAATTTCAACATTCGAATATTTACTTAAACCATGCAAACAATCTTCGCCTATGCAACGCAACATATTATATAGTATTTATCGATTCTACGTTGACGGCTTCAAGCAGATGAGCATTGGACGTGTGCTGTGGACCATAATCATCATAAAGTTGTTCGTCATATTCTTTATACTCAAGTTGTTCTTCTTCCCCGACGTGCTGAAGCAGAAATCCAATGGCTCTGACCGTGCTACTTACGTTGCAGGCGAACTCATCAAGAGATAATTCAATTCAATAACATTATAAGTAATACTATGAACCATCTATTAACAATCGACCCTTCGCTAATCGACTGGTCAAGGGCGCAATTTGCGCTGACAGCCATCTACCATTGGCTTTTTGTACCCCTAACGCTCGGTCTTGCCGTAATCATGGGTATCATGGAGACGTGCTATTACCGTACAGGGAAGCAATTCTGGCGCGAAGCTGCTGTCTACTGGCAGCGTCTCTTCGGTGTCAATTTTGCCATGGGCGTTGCCACTGGCATCATTCTTGAGTTTGAGTTCGGCACAAACTGGAGCAACTATTCCTGGTTTGTCGGCGACATCTTTGGAGCGCCGCTTGCCGTGGAGGGCATCGTGGCATTCTTCATGGAGAGCACTTTCGTAGCGGTGATGTTCTTCGGCTGGGAGAAGGTTTCGCGCGGCTTCCACTTGGCTTCCACTTGGCTCACTGGTCTTGGTGCGACCATCTCGGCATGGTGGATACTTGTCGCCAACTCGTGGATGCAGTATCCCGTTGGTTGCGAGTTTAATCCCGACACCGTACGCAACGAGATGACGAGTTTCGCCGACGTGGCTCTCTCGCCATTTGCCATAGACAAGTTCTTCCATACAGTCACTTCATCATGGATAATTGGTGCCGTGTTTGTATGCGCTGTGAGCTGCTGGTATCTGCTTAAGCAGCGTAATGTTCAGCTTGCACGCGAGAGCATAAAGATAGCCACCATTGTTGGTATAGTAGCCTCAGCGCTGACTATGGCCACGGGCGATTCGTCGGCAGTGAAGGTGGCAGAGGTGCAGCCGATGAAGCTTGCTGCCATGGAAGCATTGTACGACGGAGGCAACGGCGTGGGGTTGACGGCTGTGGCTGCTGTGAATCCGTTTGAGCAGCCCGACTATGCTAAGGGCGGAGAAGCCCCCCTGCGCATAGCCATACCAAAGGGATTGTCTATGCTTGCCACGCACACGCTCGACGGCTACGTGCCCGGCGTGAACGACTTGCTCAACGGCTACACGCGTCCCGACGGCAAGCGCGAGCTGTCGGCAGAGGAGAAAATGCAGCGCGGCAGACAGGCTATAGCCACACTCGCCGAATACCGCAAACTGAAGGCTGCCGACCCCGACAACCAGCGACTCCCGCAACTTGCCGCGCAGCTGAAGAAGGACATGCCTTACTTCGGCTATGGCTACATCAAGGACCGCTCGGAGCTCGTACCGTATATTCCGGTAAACTTCTATGCCTTCCGCGTGATGGTGGGCGTGGGCACACTCTTGCTGCTATTCTTCCTCATCATCGGTCATGTGGCATGGCGCAAGGACATCGCGCAGCAGCGCCGCTGGCTGTACATGGCTGCCATCGTCATGCTGCCGCTTGCATACATTGCGAGCGAAGCAGGCTGGATTGTGGCTGAACTTGGCAGACAGCCGTGGGCAATTCAGGACATGATGCCAACTCTTGCTGCCGTCTCCGACATTAAGTCAGGCAGCGTTGCGCTGACGTTCTTTATCTTCCTTGTACTCTTCACGGTGCTGCTCTGTGCAGAAGTGCGCATCATGTGCAGGGTAATCAGCAAACATCAATCCAACTAACTTTTAAAAACAACAATCGCTATGACATATACATTTCTTCAACACTACTGGTGGTTTATCGTTTCGCTGCTTGGTGCACTGCTCGTGTTTCTGCTTTTTGTGCAAGGTGCCAACTCAATGGTCTACAGCATAGGAGGCACAGAAGAAGGTCGGCAGAAGGTGCTCGAGTCTACGGGGCGCAAGTGGGAGATTACGTTCACGACGCTCGTCACCTTCGGTGGAGCGTTCTTCGCTTCGTTCCCGTTGTTCTACAGTACGAGTTTCGGAGGAGCCTACTGGCTGTGGATGATAATACTCTTCTCGTTTGTGCTGCAGGCTGTAAGCTATGAATTCCAACACCGCAAGGGCAATCTGCTTGGCACGCGCACCTATCGTTTTTTCCTTATTCTCAACGGCATCCTCGGTCCTCTGTTGCTCGGCGGAGCTGTTGCCACATTCTTCGACGGATCTAATTTCATTGTCGAGAAGGCTTCGCTGACAGATGTCGGTGCACCGGTTATAAGCCGTTGGGCAAACGCCTCGGCAGGTCTCGACACACTGCTCGATCCATGGAATCTCGTTCTCGGCTTGGCAGTGATGTTCCTTGCCCGCGTGCTCGGCACGCTTTACATCATCAACAATGTAGACGATGATGACATTCGCTCGCGCGCCAGTGTGCGCCTTGTTGGGGCAACGGTGCCGTTCCTGGTGCTTTTCCTCGCCTTCTTCATCCGTCTTCTGATAAAGGACGGATATGCAGTCGACGCAGCCACATCCGCCATTGTCCTGGAACCAATGAAATATCTCCACAACTATCTTGCCATGTGGCCGCTCGCCGTCGTGACATTAGTGGGAGTAGTTATGTTGCTCTATGGCATTGTGCGCACGGTGCTGAGCTCTTCTTATGTGCGTGGCATCTGGCCTGCAGGCATCGGAGTGGTTTTGGTAGTGATGTCGCTGCTGCTTGTAGCAGGGTGGGGCGGCACAGCCTATTATCCCTCAAACGCCGATCTGCAAAGCTCATTGACAATAGCCAACAGCTGCAGCAGCGAGTTTACGCTTCGCACGATGTTCTACGTCTCGCTGCTCGTGCCATTCGTCTTCGCGTACATAGCTTATGTGTGGCGTGTGATGGACAGAAAGAAGTGAAATTTTAGTTGTCGGATATTTGCTTTTTTGTAGCTCAAAACTGCCTTTGGAATGGACTATGAGAGTCTCTTGTCGGATTTTTACAGTTTTGAGTGTGCAGACGAAAGATGCTGTGTGTCAACTGCTTGACGAAGTTGACGCTTAAAATGTGCAACGTCGGAAAATATTAAAGTGGCGCTTTAGAGAATCTAAAGCGCCACTTTTGTAATAAGAAAGCGTAACTTTGCGGGGTGTGAGGAAGTGTTTTAGAAGGAGAAAAACGTGAAAAAAAGGTTGTTTTTGCCACATTCACACGTAAAACCAATGTCGTTTAGAGCAACAAACACCGTTTTTTCTGCTGTCCGACACTCTAAAACACAAAAATCATTTGTCACACTTTTTTACTCTAATCACAATATTTGCCCTTATGTCCGTGGCCTCTGTTGGAGCATTAATTCCGGCTTATCCGAAACTTGAGATAAGCTTCCATAGAGATGTACATTCACGGCTTAATTCTACGGCATCGGTTTCAGATACTCCAAGAATCTGTCTACGTCGTAGTTCATTATCAGTTTCTCAGGGAAGTCAACCTCTTTGAGCATCGGCAGGATGCGGTCGTAGTCGGCAATCAAGGTGGAGAAATGGGCATCACTGCCAAAAATAACCGGCACGTCATATTGCTTGGCAAGACGCAGAAGGGTGAGGTTGTTTGGCCGGGCAATGGTCTTGTGGCGAGCGGGAGCCATGGAGTGGTTGTTGATTTCGAGGAGGGTGTGGGTCTCCTTAGCAACCTTCACGAGTCGTTCGAAGTCGAGTTCGGCGGTGCCGTCGCCAGGGTGGCTGATAATCTGTATATATGGGTTGCGCATAGCGCGCACCACGCCTTCCGTGTTCTCCTCCTTTGTGCCGCCCTGCCAGCAAAGGCTGTGTATGCCGGCAATACGTATGTCGAGCATCCGCCAGTGCTCCTCGTCGAGGTCGATGTCTCCGTGAGTGTTGAGGATGTTCAGCTCTGCGCCGAGCATAAGGCGTAGACCATAGAGCTGGCGCGGCACGCTGTGGAGGTTGCGGAAATAAAGAGGATTGCACGTCCCGGGGATGCTTGGTCCGTGCTCAGTGATACCGAGGATTTTCAAGCCTTTGTCTGCGGCAGCGTGTGCCATTTCCTGAATAGTACTGTAAGCGTGGCCCGAAGCCACGGTATGTGTGTGTACGTCGAGTTGTATGTTCATTACTGTTTATATATGATAATTATTTGTTAGTGCAAAGTTACTCATTATATATGGATTTGTCGAAGATTTATGTGTCTATAAATCAAATCTGCAAAGAAAAGAAATAGGAAAAGCATCAACTGTGACGGATGGTTCATGCGCTTCATGCGCAACCACTATTTTTAGGTATTACGCAAAACCTTATTTTTAGGTATTGCCGAAATCGCGCTGAGACATTAACTTTGCAAACGGTAAATAGAAAATGGAATATTAATTCAAAGACCAAAGAAAAGGAGAAAAAACTATGAAACCAACAATTGTTATCTATGGATCGTCGACAGGCACGTGCCAGTCGATTGCTGAGACCATCGCCTCCAAGCTCGGTGTGGAAGCCATCGAGGCTGGAAGCCTTGCAGCAGACGTCATCGCAAGCCATGACAACCTTCTTCTCGGTACGTCCACATGGGGCGCAGGTGAGTTGCAGGACGACTGGTATGATGGCATAAAGACATTGAAGTCAGCCGGACTAAGTGGGAAAACAGTCGCTTTGTTTGGATGTGGTGACAGCGAGTCATATCCCGACACATTCTGTGGCGGCATGAAAGAACTCTATGACGCTGCGAAGGAAGCTGGTGCAAATGTTCTGGAAGGCGTGTCCACCGACGGCTACACGTTCGATGAGAGCGAGGCAGTAGTAGACGGTCGCTTCGTAGGCTTGGCGCTCGACGATGTAAACGAGGACGACAAGACAGAGGAACGCATCGATGCATGGCTTGAAGCTATAAAGCCCGCATTGTAATTGTATTTAGAAGTCAACCATCAACCCTAATTATATATAATGTTATGCAGCAGGAAAGAGTTTTGCCTGAGGATATGAAAGTATTGATGAATCATATTTATGAGTATCAGAAAGGTGTGCGCCGCATGGTGCTGTTTACGTTCAGCAAGCGCTACGAGTCGTTCGCCCTAACCCGGTTGCAGCATCAGAACATTCCCTACATCGTGCAGCCTCTCTCGGGCGACAGCATGAATTTGTTTTTCGGCAAGCAGGAGTGTCTTGACGCTATAAGGCTGATAGTTGACAAGCCTTTGTGCAAGCTTACCCCCGAGGAAGACTTTATCCTCGGGGCTATGCTTGGCTATGACATCTGCGCGCAGTGTGAGCGTTTCTGCAAACGCAAGAATGCCTCTTTTAAAGAGTCACGCTCTCTATGCGTAGGTTGATGATGCCCGCCGGCACACGCACTTCAACCGTGTCTCCGGCTTTCTTCCCGAGCAGGGCTTGTGCAATCGGCGACTTGATGGAAATCTTTCCTTCTGCGAGGTTGGCCTCATGTGGATTGACCACCATGTAGGTCATGCGCCGATTGTTGGCGACGTTAGTGATTTCCACCTGGCTGAGCAAGCCTATACACTCGCTGTTCAGTCGGCTCTTGTCTATCACGCGGGCATTCTCCAGCACTTTCTGCATAAAGCTTATTTTGCCCAACAGACGCCTCTGCTCGCGCTTTGCTGCATGGTATTCGAAATTCTCGCTGAGGTCGCCCTTGTCGCGTGCCTCCGCGATGGCGTCTTTTACTTGTGGAAGTTCTACAGACTCCAATTGGTGTAGTTCGGCCACGAGCTTGTCGTAGCCTTCCTGTGACATGTATTCCATTTGCTTCGTTTTTTTTATTTTGCCTGCAAAATTACGGCTTTTTATTTTCTTAGAGAAGAGTAGGGCGAAAAACATTTCCCTCCAAATGCCACTTTGTAGTAAGGTACAGGAGCTCCACATGTCTTGAAACAACCACTTTTATAGGCAAAAATAGCAACTTTGGCGAAGTAAAAAGATATTAAGCCTCTTAAAAAGCGTTTTTTAGCCACTCTAAGCATTGCCGACTCATTATTTTTTAGTAATTTTACACCTTGAAATGAATGCCCCAAATCGCTTAGAGCGAAATTAAACGGCGTCTACGGCCTTTTTTAATGAAAATGGCTGCGCCGTAACCAACAAGCAACGAATAAAATCATTTATATAAACAATGGACGAAAATCAAACAATTGATCTGGACAGGGTTCAGAAAATCAACATTGAGGAAGAAATGAAAAAGTCATACATCGACTATAGTATGTCGGTGATCGTGGCTCGTGCGCTTCCTGATGTGAGAGATGGTTTCAAGCCTGTCCATCGCCGCATTCTTTATGGTATGCTTGGCATTGGCAACACAAGTGCCAACCCTTATAAGAAATGTGCGCGTGTTGTAGGTGAGGTGCTCGGTAAGTACCACCCCCATGGTGACTCTTCCGTGTACGGAGCTCTTGTGCGTATGGGGCAGAATTGGAACATGCGCTATATGCTCGTCGACGGACAAGGTAACTTTGGCTCTGTCGATGGCGACTCGCCGGCCGCCATGCGTTACACGGAGTGCCGCCTCTCGAAGATGGGAGAGCACATCATGGACGACCTCGACAAGGACACGGTCGACATGGATCCAAACTTCGACGACACGCTCTTCGAGCCTTCCGTAATGCCTACGAAGATACCTAACCTCCTTGTCAACGGAGGAAACGGCATCGCTGTCGGCATGGCCACCAATATCCCGACCCACAACCTCTGTGAGGTAATCGACGGATGCTGCGCCTACATCGATAATCCAGACATTGACATCGACGGACTTATGGAGTATATCAAGGCTCCAGATTTCCCTACCGGTGCTTACATATATGGACTTCAGGGCGTAAAGCAAGCTTACGAGACGGGTCGCGGACGCATCGTCATGCGCGCCAAATCGGAGATTGAGAGTGGCGACACACACGACAAGATTGTAGTCACGGAGATTCCTTACGGAGTGAACAAGGCTGACCTCGTGTCGTCAATCGCCGACCTCGTGAAGGAAGGAAAGGTGACTGGCATCTCTAACGTCAACGATGAGTCGGGACGTCAGGGTATGCGCATCGTTGTCGACGTGAAGCGCGACGCCAACGCCAACGTCATCCTTAACAAGCTCTACAAGATGACAGCCATGCAGTCGTCGTTCTCCGTCAACTGCATCGCCCTCGTTAATGGACGCCCTCGCCTGCTCACGCTGAAGGACTGCGTTAAGTACTTCATAGAGCACCGCCACGACGTCACCATACGCCGCACGAAGTTCGATCTCAAGAAAGCACAGGAGCGTGCCCACATCCTTGAGGGCTTGATAATCGCTTGCGACAATATCGACGAGGTTGTACACATCATACGCGCCTCGAAAACTCCTTCCGACGCTCAGCGCAACTTGGAGAAGCGCTTCGAAATCGACGAACTTCAGTCGAAGGCCATCGTCGACATGCGCCTCTCGCAGCTCACCGGTCTGCGTATCGACCAGTTGCACGCCGAGTATGAGGAGCTTGAGCGCCAGATTGATTATCTCCAGTCGATTCTCGACGACCCGGAACTTTGCAAGAAGGTGATGAAGGAAGACCTCCAGGAGGTGAAGGAAAAGTATGGCGACGAGCGCCGTACGGAGATAAAGCCCTACGAGCATGAGTTCAATGCCGAGGACTTCTATCCGAATGACCCGGTAGTAATCACCGTTTCGCATCTTGGCTACATCAAGCGCACGCCGCTCAGCGAGTTCCGTGAGCAGGCACGCGGAGGTGTTGGCTCCAAGGGCGCACGCACCCGTGAGCAGGACTTTACAGAGTATATCTATCCTGCCACTATGCACCAGACGATGCTCTTCTTCACGCGCAAGGGCCGCTGCTACTGGCTCAAGTGCTACGAGATTCCGGAAGGCGACAAGAATTTCAAGGGTCGCGCCATACAGAATATGCTCAACATTGAGCCGGACGACTCCGTCAACGCCTTGCTTCGTCTGAGCGGACTCAATGACGAGGAGTTCGTCAAGTCCCACTATGTAGTGTTCGCCACGAAGAACGGTACAGTGAAGAAGACGAGTCTTGAGGCTTACTCACGTCCGCGCACAAACGGCGTCAACGCTATCAACATCGTCGAGGGCGACGAGGTGGTTGACGTGCGCCTCACCAACGGCCACAACGAGCTGATTCTTGCCAACCGCAATGGTAGGGCAGTGCGCTTTGACGAGGACACCGTGCGCACCATGGGACGCGTTTCAACCGGTGTGCGTGGCATGAGACTCGATGATGATGACGACCAGGTGGTGGGTATGATTGTTGTCAACAACGCCGAGACGGAAACCGTGATGGTTGTTTCGGAGAACGGCTACGGAAAGCGTTCTCAGGTGGAGGAATACCGCAAGACCAACCGTGGCGGAAAGGGCGTGAAGACCTTCGCCATTACGGAAAAAACCGGTCGACTCGTTGCCATAAAGAATGTCACTGACGACAACGACCTCATGATTATCAACAAGAGTGGCATTGCCATTCGTCTTGCCGTCAGCGACTGTCGTGTCATGGGACGCGCAACGCAGGGTGTGCGCCTCATAAACCTCTCGAAGAAAAACGATGTCATCGCAAGCGTATGCAAGGTGATGAGTTCGGAGGCAGAGGCCGACGTGACAGAGGAGAACGACGCTGCAAGCGAAACGGCAGAGCCTACAACTAATGAATAATAAAAACATCTACAATTCATAAATCAAAGAGTATGAAAAAATTGTTTATCGCAGCACTGATGGTAGCAGCTACCACGTCTGCATTCGCACAGGACATCAAGTCTGTCCTTAAAGCTAAAGACTATGCTGAGGCTCAAAGCGGTCTCAACTCATGTCTGTCCACCCTCACCAATGAGGAAAAGGCTAAGGCTTACAACAAGCTCGTGGAGCTCTCTATGGCTAAGTTCGATAAGGAGAACAATGTCATGATTGAGAATCAGGCTATGGAACAGATGGGACAGAAGGCTGACAAGCCAGTTGACAAGGCTGGTATGTACAATGCTCTCTATCAGGCTCTTAATGACGCCAACGAGTGCGATAAGTACGACAATATGCCTAATGTAAAGGGTAAAGTGGCTCCGAAGTTCCACAAGAAAAACCAGAGCAAACTTTGGTCGCTCCGTCTTCATCTCGTAAATGCCGGACAGGACGCTTTGCAGGCTGAGGACAATGCCAATGCTTTCAAGTTCTTCTCAAGCTACGTAGAGAGCGGCACGTCTCCTCTCTTTGCTGACCTCAGCAAGGAGCAGGCACACGATCAGTATCTCGGCGACGTCGCTCGTGTGGCAGGTGTGCTTGCCTATCAGAATAAAAACATTGACCTTGCCAACAAGTACATCGACGTGGCTCTCAAGGACACGGCTTCCTACAAGGATGCTCTCAATGTGAAGATGGCACTCATGCAGCAGTCAATGAAGACGAAAGAGGACTCCGTGAAGTGCCTCAACACCTTCGAGCAGCTTTATGCCAACGACAGCAACAACGAGATGATTTTCTCTAACCTTGCCTCTCTCTATGGCAGCCTTGGCATGAAGGACAAGCAGAACGCTGTTGTTGAGCAACGACTCGCTACCAATCCTAACGACTTCATGGCTCTCGCCGTGAAGGGACAGTCGGAGATGAACGAGAGCAAGTGGGACGAGGCTATCGCCGACTTCAAGAAGGCTAATGCCGTTAAAGAAGATGCTCTCATCTTGACTTGGTATGCTTTCTGCAACAACAACAAGGCTGAAGCTACGCAGAATCCTGCCGACAAGAAGACGCTCTATACCGAGAGCCAAAACCTTCTCGAAAAAGCTCGTGACCTTGATCCCAATCAGGAGCGCGCCAACTGGCGTTATTTGCTTTACAACACCTACTACAACCTCTATGGCGAGAACGACGCCCGCACAAAGGAGTACGCTCAGTAAGGTGATACGTAATTATAATAATGTATAAAAATCACGGCATGTCCTGTCTTTGATGGGACATGCCGTTGGCTGTAATAACCGGGTATTATGTTCAAGAAACTGTTTTTTGTTGCTATTTTTATGCTCATGTCGCTTGCTACTGTCTCCGCGCAAAAGAAGGAGATAGCACAGGCAAAGTCAAACATCAAGGCAGGCAAGTCTTTGGCTGAGGCTGAGGCTTCCATGCGCAAGCTGCTTGCCGACTCGTCCAATAGACAGAACGACAAGATATGGCTTGTGTTGTTCGACGCCGTAAAAAAGCAGTATGAAAATGTTAACGAACAGATGTATCTGAAGCAGTCTACCGACACGTCTCAGCTCTTCGATGCAGCAAGTCGTATGTTCGGTGTGCTCGAAGGCCTCGACTCTGTTGATGCCGCTCAGGCAAAAGAGGGAAAAAACAAGCTGAAGTATCGCCGCAAACATTCGGAGTATCTCAATGCCTACCGTAAGAATCTCTTCAATGGAGGAGTATTCTTCATGGGCAAGCAGGACTATCGCAGGTCGTTCAGCTTCTTCGATGCCTACATTGATTGTGCACGCCAGCCTTTGTTCTCTGCTTACGACTATGCCGCCAACGACCGCCTCTTGCCTAAGGCAGCGTTCTACTCTGTCTACACAGGCTATATGGCAAAGGACTACCAGGCTACCTTGCGACATGAGCAACTCGCCCGCAAAGACTCTGCCCACATCTTGCTTACGCTGCAATATGTAGCCGATACCCACCTCGCCCTTGCCGACACTGCCAGCTATGTAAGCACTTTGAAGAATGGCTTCGAACTATCGCCTTCGTCGAAATATTTCTTCCCTCATCTCTTCGACTACTTTTTCCGGAATGGTGATATGAAGGGTTCTATGGACTTGGTGGACGTTTCTCTGCATGCCGATTCAACAGACGCCGTGGCGTTGCTTGCCAAGAGTACAGTGTTGCTGTCGCTTGAGCGCTATGATGAGTGCATTGCTATATGCAATCGCCTGATTGCAGCCGACGACAAAATTGCCGATGCCTATCTCAATGCAGGTCTTGCTTATTTCAACCAGGCTGTGAAGCTCGACAAAAAAACAAAGCACAGCCGCGAGGAACGTGCCACGATGAAAAAACTCTACACGGAGTCGATGCCTTACATGCAACGCTATCGCCAGCTCGAACCTAAACGCAACGATCTTTGGGCTATGCCGCTTTACACGATTTATCTCAATCTCAATATGGGTAAGGAGTTCGGAGAAATGGACTCCATTGTAAAATCGATGGCAAATACCAAAAAGTAGATTTTGTTGGGGATTGCGAGAAAGATTGTTAGGGATTGCGTAAAAGATAGATATGAATTGCGCAAATGATTGTTATGGATAATGAAAGACAATGGTTATCCCATGGCTAAATACAACACGCCCTGTAAAGGCAAAAGC
>DLKG01000001.1:30380-53062 GCA_002490315.1 Prevotella sp. UBA7594
GCTTTTGCCTTTACAGGGCGTTAGCTTTTGTATGTATTCTGTTTAGTAGGCGTCGTCATCGTCGCTGACGTCTTCTGCCTCAAGGTTGAGACTCTCAGGGTCTTCATCGAACGTTGTGCGATAGCTTTCCTCTGTCAGTTTGTCGTCGTCGAACGTGTCGTCATCATCGTCGTCGTAACTGTCGTCCTTCGGGTCGTCGTATTCGTCCTCATCATCTTCGTTGTAGTCATCCTTAGGCTTGTCGTTAGAGTCAGAAGAGTGTGTCGGCTTCTCCATTTCCGGTTTCTCCTTGGCGAAGATGGCCTCTACCCACAGACCCTTTGTGATTTCGAGTACCTCAAAGCCGTCGTTCACCTTCTTCTCGTACATGCCGCCCGGCTTGTGCAGACGGTCTTTAGGCAACGTTGTGGTGCTGATGTCGAAACCTGACTCGATGATGTCCTGCACGCTTTGCGAGAGAGAGTCCCATCCGCCGCCGAAGTTGCGGTCGATTACCTCAAGGAGCTTTGTCGCTGTGATGTGGCGTATGTTCTCGTATGTGAGGTCTGTTATGCGGTTGATGGGGCGCTTCTTGATGCCCCATTTCTTGCTGTCATCATCGTCGAAGTGGATGTTGCCGACTACGAAGTCTCGTGCTTCGTACTTCTTTATCACCTCAGGTTTGTCTATCTTGATTTCCTCAATCTCAAACGCACTGCGAATGACGTCGATGTAATGGTTGCGGTTGTCCTTGAAATCAGTGTCCTTTTCTGCGGCTTCCCACATTCTGAAGATGTCGTTTTCCTGCACCTCCCATACGTTGCTTTTTGTCAGTGTCTTGAGTGTCAGAGCTTTTTGTTGTTTCATATATGCGTTTAACTTTTTATTATTTTGCGTTACTTGTACCGTTGTTAAATCCTTTGCCTTGACATGTGCAAATAGCTTTTGCCAAGGCGTCTGGCTTAGATGCTGCAAAAGTAAATACTTTAGTTCTATTCTACAAGTTTTTTCAAAAAAATTATTAGCTGTTGAGCATGAAAAAAATGACGCTCTTTTTTTGACATCTAAATTTTGCCGTTTCGCATATATTGTATAATTTTGTAGTTATGAGTGAACCATTAGCAGAAAGAATGAGACCACGCACGCTCGACGACTACGTTGGGCAGAAGCATTTGGTGGGAGAGGGGGCTGTCTTGCGCAAGATGATTGACGCTGGACGCATCTCCTCCTTCATACTTTGGGGCCCTCCGGGAGTGGGCAAGACGACATTGGCGCAGATTATAGCCAACAAACTTGAGACGCCTTTCTATACTCTTAGTGCGGTTACGAGTGGTGTCAAGGACGTGCGCGACGTGATAGAGCGCGCCAAGGGCGGGCGATTTTTCAACTCTGCTTCGCCCATACTCTTTATCGACGAGATACATCGTTTCAGCAAGTCGCAGCAGGACTCTCTGTTGGGGGCTGTGGAGAAGGGCGTTGTAACGCTGATTGGTGCCACAACGGAGAACCCTTCCTTTGAGGTGATACGCCCATTGTTGTCGCGTTGTCAGCTTTATGTGCTCAAGTCTCTCGACAAGGATGACTTGTTGGAACTGCTCCATAGAGCAGTAACGACCGACGTGGAGCTTTCTAAACGTAAGATAGAATTGCGGCAGACTGATGCCATGCTGCGCTACAGCGGAGGTGACGCTCGCAAACTGCTCAATATTCTTGAGCTTGTCGTGGAGTCGGCAGGTGATGGTGATGTCGTTATTGACGACAAACTCGTGGAGGAGAAGCTGCAGCAGAATCCTCTTGCCTATGATAAAGGTGGCGACATGCATTACGACATTATCTCTGCTTTCATCAAGAGTATACGTGGAAGTGATCCTGACGCAGCACTCTATTGGATGGCGCGTATGATAGAGGGAGGCGAAGACCCGCAGTTCATTGCCCGACGCTTGGTTATCAGTGCAGCGGAGGACATCGGTCTTGCCAATCCCAATGCCCTCCTTCTTGCCAACGCCGCCTTCGACGCCGTGATGAAGATCGGGTGGCCGGAGGGACGCATCCCGCTGGCGGAGGCTACGGTCTATCTCGCCACGAGCCCTAAGAGTAACTCTGCATATTGCGCTATTGACAATGCGCTTGCCATCGTGCGACAGACTGGCAATTTGCCCGTGCCGCTCCATCTTCGCAATGCGCCTACAAAACTGATGAAGGATCTCGGCTATCATGATGGTTATCTCTATTCGCACGATTATCCTGGCAACTTTGTAAGTCAGCAATACCTGCCAGACGCTCTTAACGGGAACACGCGCATTTGGTACGCCCAACACTCGCCGATGGAGGAGAAAGCCTATCAGCAGATGCTGCGCTGTTGGGGTGACAGATATAAATAGAGTATATTGTGCAACTCATTTGAAACTTAATGTATTTCATTTGATAAGAAATCAAGTTTCATAAGTTTGCAACTTTCTCAAATGTTGACAAGATACGAGTAAACAAAGAAATATGGCTTTCTACAAAAATCGTTGTTTGCGAGGCTTAAACCAGTATGGTCAATATCATTGTTTACTTGTCTACTTGTTTACTGACAGCATGTAGAAGACACGTGAAACTTCAATAAGAATAAAAACGGTATATAGAATTTTAAGCCATTTGTATTGTGGCTGAATAATGTAAGAAAGAAGATTATGAAAATAGTAGTATTGGATGGTCAGGGTGTTAATCCTGGCGATATGTCGTGGAAAGAAATAGAGAAGTTTGGAGAACTTAAAGTCTATCCTCGTACTTCTCCGTCCGATGTGCTGGAGCATGTCGGCGATGCGGAGATTGTGCTTACCAACAAAACGGCTTTTGACGCTGCGACAATAGAGAAATTGCCCAACACCAAGTATATAGGTGTTCTTGCGACAGGTTATAACGTCGTTGATACAGAGGCGGCGCGCAAGCGTGGCATTGTTGTTACGAATATCCCGGCATACAGTACGGACAGTGTGGCGCAGATGGTTTTTGCGCATATTCTCAACGTAGCCAACCGTGTCGACCATTACGCCCACGAGACACGCGACGGCAAATGGAGCCGCTGTAAGGATTTCTGCTATTGGGACACGCCTCTTTTCGAGCTTGCAGGCAAGACGATAGGTATTGTCGGATTGGGCCACATCGGAATGAAGGTGGCGCGTCTGGCGTTGGAATTCGGCATGGATGTCTTCGCCTTTACAAGCAAGAACGCAGCTGACTTGCCAGAGGGTGTGCAGAAGACTACGATGGAAGGCCTTCTTGGTGTGAGTGACATAATAACTCTCCATTGCCCGCTTACGCCTTCCACACGCGAGATGATCAACAAGGATTCTATCGCCAAGATGCACGAACATGCCATTCTCGTCAACACAGGACGCGGTCCTCTTGTCAACGAGGCAGACGTGGCAGCCGCCCTTGAGCAAGGCAAACTCAGAGCCTATTGCGCCGACGTGATGTGCAATGAGCCGCCATTGGCTGATAATCCTCTGCTGCGTCAGCCTAATGCCTTCATTACGCCGCATGTGGCTTGGGCAACGCGTGAGGCACGCACACGTCTTATGGCCATCGCTACTGGCAACATAGAGTCTTTCTTGAATGGTAGTCCGGTTAATGTTGTCAACTGAGTATGATGCCGAGTGAAGAACTTTACACCCCTTTGCTTAATGTCATAGAGTTTCTTGGCACGTTCGCCTTCGCTATCTCAGGCATACGTCACGCTGCCGCAAAGCATTTCGACTGGTTTGGTGGCTTTGTGTGTGGCGTGGCTGTGGCGATAGGTGGCGGAACGTTGCGTGATGTAATGCTTGGCGTCACTCCGTTTTGGATGACTTCATCCATCTACCTTGTGTGTACGTTCATCGCCCAGATCTTTGTCATTGTCTTTGCCCGTTCCCTGAAGCGGCTCGACAATACATGGTTTCTTTTCGATACGCTTGGTCTCGCTCTCTTCACCATTGCCGGACTTCAGAAGACGCTCGATTGTGGCCATCCATTTTGGGTAGCTATAATAATGGGTTGCATGACGGGGGCTGCAGGTGGTGTTGTGCGTGATGTGTTGCTCAACAATGTTCCCGTAATATTCCAAAAGGAAATCTACGCCATGGCGAGCATCATTGGCGGCTTTGCTTATTGGGGTATGATAGAGGCAGGGCTTGACATGACGCTCTCCGTCATCATTGCCTTTCTGTTGATATGCCTCATTCGTATCCTTGCTGTGAAATATCATATCTCACTGCCTTTGCTGCGCGATGAAAACCCTTAGGCTGTCTTCTTAGAATTCTACATAAGGCTCAAGCCTTTTGATGTCATGCTCGGAAAATTCTTTCAACAGCTTTAGTTCAGAAAGGCTTTTTATCTTTCCGTGCAGACGTCTAAAGTCTGTTAATGCTCGTGCTTGGTAGTAGTTGAGGTAAGGATGTCGTTTGAGTTGCGTCAGCGACAGTTGGTTGACACGCAACTTGTGTATGCCCTGTTGGTTGATTGCTACATATTTTATGGCTTCTTCAGGGAAATTGTCTATCTCAAGAAGTTGTTCTCTTGATGCAAAACCGCCCAACATATCGCGGTAGCGCGTTATGCGGCGTGAAAAATAGCTGCCGATACCAGGGATTTTCATAAGTTCTGTGGTGTCGGCAGAATTTATTTCAATGTATTCTCCGATGTGTATTTTAGGTGAATAAGCCTTTATTTGTTTCCCATCCGCTTCGTTTCCGTTGGCAGTGCCATTGTTATATCTGTCTTTCCCGTATTCATATTTGCGGTTTTTTACTTCAGCAAGTGAGGAAGCAGGGCGAAAGTCTTCAGCTATGCGTATGTAAGGTGCCAGCCGGCGATAGTCGCCTGCAGTTAGTCCGTAGACGTAGGCAAAATCCTCCTTGCATCTATAGACGCCGCCCCGTTTGCGATACTTGTAGATGTTTCGTATCTGCCATTCCCGCAGTCCGAGTTGTCGCAGTTGTGTACTGTCAGCGGTGTTGGGGTCGAAGTAGAAAAGTCGTCTGTTCTTCGCCATGTACTCATCGCTTTCCTCGTAGCTGTCGTTTTTGTAGCCGTCGTTCCGATTTCTTCTATCGTTGTACCACATTTTGTGCTTTTTCGTTTGGTTGGTTTCATTAACATCGTTGCTTTTGTCGCTTACGAGGGCAGCCGCTCCAAACAGAACGACAAGTACAAGTGACGAGGTGCAGATAAAAAGTATAGTGCGTCTGTCGGATTTCGGCATATAGAAAAATTCTTTCAAGAACATAGACAAAGGTTTTTAGTTGTTTCTGCAAATATACAGTTAAAAGCTCGTATTCCAAAGAAAAATATCTAAAATATCATTGGGGGAAGCATAGTCTGTTACGTAGTCTGTTAGTGCAGTCTGTTAGCGTGGCCTGTTAGTGCAGCCTGTTAGCACTGTAAACATTCCTTCCCTTTCTTTGCTTAGGTATGGAATGACAATAACGAAAAAGAAGGGCAAAAGCCTCTAAAAATAAAGGCTTTTGTCCTTCTCATGGACGTTAGTTTGTATACAATTTTACTTAATTAGGTCAACAGAACGCTTCAAGAACGAGTCGAGAGCAGCACCCTTCAACATACCATTCTGCAAAAGGGCGAGGTCGATGAGCTGATGCACAATCTTGTTGTCCTTTGCATAAGAGGCAATGATAGAGTTCTTCTTTGTACGCTGTTCCTCGATGGAGTGTTCAGTGTTCTTGAGATCGTCCTTCTCCTCCTGCGTCACTTCCCCAGGCTTCTTCTTGCTCTGCTCTTGATGCAGCACGGCGAGACGAGCCTCAAGACCCTTCAGTTCGCTCTCGACGGGCTTCAACTCGTCTGCACAAGCCGATTTCTCGCCATCGAGCACGTTCTTGATGAGAGGATGGTCGCTATTGAGCACGAGGTTGAAGGCGTCAGGCATCTGTGCATAGAAAGACATGCCAGCCTGATACTTGCTTGCCTCCTTCATACGGCGCATATATTCACTCTGCGTGATGAGTACTGGCAATGTCTGCTCGCCAAGAGCCTGCACGTCAACGTAGAACTCCGTCTTCTCAATCTTCGGAAGCTGTGAGCGGAAAGCTTCTGTCAGTCCGTCTTTGTCGTCCTTTGCAAGTTCGCTTTCCTTCTTCTCCTCCTTCACGATGAGGCGGTCGACGATGTCGGCGTCCACACGTGCGAAGCGCGTTTTCTCTAACTTCTGCTCAAGCATCGAAACCATCGGAGTGTCAAGTTGTCCGTCAAGAAGCAGCACGCTGTAGCCCTTCGACTTTGCAGCCTCGATGTAGCTGTATTCGCCTTCCTTGTCGTTGGCATAGAGATATACGATGTTGCCGTCTTTGTCGGTCTGGTTGTCCTTGATGAGCGTCTTGTACTCCTCGTAAGTGAAGTACTTGCCGTCCACGTCCTTCAACAGAGCGAAGTCCTTGGCGCGGTCGTAGAAGTCCTCCTGTGAGAGCATACCATAGTTGATGAATATCTTCAGATCGTCCCATTTCTGCTCATACTCCTTGCGATTCTCCTTGAAGATTGAGGCGAGGCGGTCAGCCACTTTCTTCGTGATGTACTTGGAGATTTTCTTCACGTTGGAGTCACTTTGGAGATAAGAACGGCTGACGTTCAGAGGAATGTCAGGAGAGTCGATGACACCGTGGAGCAGTGTGAGGAATTCCGGAACGATACCTTCCACCTGGTCGGTCACGAACACCTGATTGCAATAGAGTTGAATCTTGTTGCGCTGCAGTTCGATGTTCGATTTGATGCGCGGGAAGTAGAGAATACCTGTGAGGTTAAACGGATAGTCAACATTAAGATGTATCCAAAACAGCGGCTCGTCCTGCATCGGATAGAGCGTGCGGTAGAATTCCTTGTAGTCCTCATCCTTCAGAGTGCTCGGAGTCTTTGTCCAAAGAGGCTCGACGTTGTTGATGATGTTATCCTCTTCCGTTTCAACCTGCTTGCCGTCCTTCCATTCGGTTTTCTTGCCGAAAGCTACGGGCACTGCCATAAACTTGCAGTATTTGTTGAGCAGTTCCTCTATCTTCGATTTCTCAAGGAATTCTTTGCAGTCGTCGTCGATATGGAGTACGATGTCAGATCCGCGGTCTGTCTTCTCAGCGTCGCTGATTTCAAACTCTGGACTTCCGTCGCAGCTCCATTTGATAGCCTTTGCATCTTCCTGATAGCTACGTGTGATGATTTCCACCTTTTTGCTCACCATGAAAGAAGAGTAGAAGCCCAATCCGAAGTGTCCGATGATGGCATTTGCGTTGTCCTTGTACTTGTCGAGGAAGTCGGTTACGCCAGAGAATGCAATCTGGTTGATGTATTTGTTGATTTCCTCCTCGGTCATGCCGATGCCACGGTCGCTGATTGTCAGCGTCCCCTTGTCCTTGTCGAGGCTTACACGCACCGTGAGGTCGCCAAGTTCTCCCTTGAAGTCACCGCGCTCGGCAAGCGTCTTTAGCTTTTGTGTGGCGTCGACAGCGTTTGAAACCATCTCGCGGAGGAATATGTCATGGTCTGAATAAAGAAATTTCTTGATGACAGGGAAGATGTTCTCTGTCGTTACTCCAATATTACCTTTCTGTGCCATAATATTATAATGTGTTTTTATTTTTAATTTACGCTTTTGTTAATGTACTTTCGTACAATCAACAACTTGCAAATAGCGTGCCAAAAAGATAACGTTTTAGACTGCTCATCCGTTAACAATCCGTAGTTTTTCTCATTACAATCTCTTTCAAGTCATTCTGAAATCTGTAAAAATCTTCTTCCGTCAGCATTGTCGGAGCCGACATTATGCGTAGTTCATGTGCTTTGAAACCAGCGCGATAGGGCGGGTGTTGGTGTCTGAAAGGATTGATGCTCATGCCGGCACGCTCATAGAATTGCTGTCGTAATACGGACACGGAGTCTTTGGGAGGGTCGATTTCGAGAATGGTTGTCAGGTTGGCATTGTCTGCCTCTCTGAGAAAATCTGTAAGAATAGAGGAGCCTTCTCCCTTGCCGCGTCTGTTAGGGGCGATAGCAAAGTGCTCTACATATACATAAGAGTCGAATAGCCAATAGGCTATGAATCCGACAAACTGTCCGGAATCGTCGGTGAATGCACGCAGACGATAGCGGTTGTCGGCAAAAGCAACTTGCTGCTGTGTCCGAGTGCGTTGCTCAAAGATAGGAAAACTTTTGCAGTAGGTGGCGGAGAAGTCAGAATAGAGTAGTGAGTCGGTGGATTTTATGAAAATAGAATTCATGTTGTTGTTTTATTGACAAGTATAATGAGTGATACATATTCATTCAAATTGTAGCTCAATTTCTTTCCAGCGTTGTCGCGGTTTGCCGGGAGTTTCTTCAATGTTGTTGCCTACTCCGAGTCCCATAAGCCTTATGGGGCGTTGTGAATTGAAGTCTACTTTTGTAAGAAGTTTCTTGGCAAGTGGCAAGATGTCTTCTTTTTTGAGAAGTGGAGTAGTGGAAGTAATGCTACGCGTGATTTGGCGAAAATCAGCATACTTCACTTTCAGCGTGAGCGTATGCCCCACGAAGCCACTGTTCTTGAGTCGCTCCATAAGTTCGAGTGTGATGTGGTAAAGTTCGATGATGACGGCAGAGCGCAGGGAAAGATCCTGCTCAAACGTCGTCTCACAGCTAACAGACTTACGTTCCTGCTTTATTTCCACTGGCGAATTGTCTATGCCGCGCGCATAGTCGTAAAACAGGGCGCCACGTTTGCCGAAGAGTCGAGTCAGCGTGGTGAGCGACTGACTGCGCAGTTGTTTCACAGTGAAGATGCCCAGCGAGTGCATCTCTCGTGCCGTCTTGCTGCCCACGAGCCACAGCCGCTCTATCTTGAGTTTGTCGAGGAAGTCTTGAGCTTCGTCGCGGCTAATGACGCAAAGTCCGTCGGGCTTGTTGTAGTCGGACGCTATCTTGGCGAGCATCTTGCAATAGGACACACCAGCCGACGCCGTGAGATGCATTTCGTCGGCAATGGCCGACTTTATCTCACGTGCGATGTCCTCCGCCGATTCTATGCCACGTTTGCATTGTGTCACGTCAAGGAATGCTTCGTCGAGCGAAATAGGCTCTATGATGTCGGTGTAGCGGTGGAAAATGTCATGGATGCGCTTTGAAACTTCCTTATAGCGCTCAAACCGTGGGGGAACGATAAGCAGTTCGGGGCACATGCGCTTGGCTATTACAATAGACAGAGCGGAATGTACCCCGAACCGGCGTGCCTCATAGCTCGCTGTCGCCACCACACCGCGCTCTGCGTCGTGACCTACGGCGACCGGTTTTCCTTTGAGCGACGGATTGTCAAGTTCCTCTACGGCTGCAAAGAAGCAGTCCATGTCGATGTGTATAATCTTGCGGTTGTCAGTCATTTTTTTACTCCTGCGCTCTTGCGCTTTGAGAGTCAAAAGTACAAAATAATCCTGACATCAGCAAACTATGTCGTGAAGTATTTCAGAAAGAGTGGGGTGGATGTGGATACAGTCGGCAAGAGTCTGTGCCGTCGCTCCAGTGTTCATCAGTGCTGCCACCTCTTGAATGATGTCGGAAGCGTGCGCCCCGAAGGCGTGTGCAGCTATGATGCGGTTGTCGTCGGCAGTGTCGAGGAGCAGCTTTATCATACCATCCGTCTCCCCCATGGCGAGAGCCTTGCCGTTGGAACGATAGAATCCCTTGCGACATTCTACCTGCCTGCCTTCAGCCTTCAGTTGTTCTTCCGTCAGTCCTACGCTTGCCGCCTCGGGGCGTGTGAAGATGGCTGAAGGCATAATTCCGAACCTGATGTCGTCCTTCTTTCCTATTATGCGGTTGACGGCATGCAGTCCTTGGAACGTGGCAGCGTGTGCGAGCATACACTTTCCGTTGACATCACCGATGGCATACACGCCGCTGACGTTGGTTTGGAAATCATCGTCCGTGCAGATGCCCTTTGGCGTATAGTCTATGCCGGCACACTCGAGTCCGAGACCCTCCGTGTTAGGCTTTCGCCCCGTGGCGACAAGCACCATGTCGGCGTCGGTCTGCAGCGGCTTGCCTTTCTTCTCATAGAAGACGGAGAGTTGTCGCTTGCCGTCTTCCGTTATGTTCTCCCTTATGGCTTTCACCGCCGACTGCATGGAGAACTCCACGCCACGCTTGCCAATAGTCTGCCTGAGCCGCTTTGCAATGTCAGCGTCGAGTGCAGGAAGACATTCCTTCAGAAATTCTATCACTGTCACTTTGCTGCCAAAGCTGCTGAATACGGAGGCAAATTCCATGCCTATCACGCCCGCTCCGATGATGCAAAGACATTCGGGTACATGGTCGATGCTGAGCAGTTCGGTAGACGTGACCACTCCCGGTAGGGTGATACCCTCAATGGGCGGTAGCTTGGCGTCGCTGCCAGTAGCGATGATGATGTTGTCAGCAGAGTATTCCTCTTCGCCTACAGCCACAGTCTTGGCGTCCTTGAAGCAGGCGTGTCCATGCACGAAGGTTATGCCGGGCTGTTGCATAAGCGTCTCAACGCCGGCGCGAAGCTGGCCCACTACCTGCTCCTTACGCTCCATTATCCTTGTAAAGTCGATGCCTTCAATGCCACGCTTAATGCCGAAAGTCTCCGCTTCCTTTAGCAAGTCTACCACCTCCGCGTTTCGGCAAAGTGTTTTTGTCGGGATACAACCGCGGTTGAGGCACGTGCCTCCAGCGTCAGCCTCCTCGATGATGACAACACTCAGACCATTGCTTGCAGCATATTGTGCGGCTCGGTAGCCGCCAGGCCCCGAGCCGATTATGATTAAGTTGGATTTTTCCATTGCAGAAATACTTCAGTTGGTTTTCTCTTCACACATCTGTCTCCACGTAAGCACGGGCTGCTTGGCAGCCAGTACATCGTCGGCACGACCCGTCGGCGTGTTGTGGGGAGCCGTTTTCACAGCTTCCGGATCAGAAATAGCCTCTTCGGCAATCTTTCTCATCACGTCGATGAAGGCGTCGAGCGTCTCCTTGCTCTCATTCTCCGTCGGCTCAATCATCAGCGACTCATGGAAGAGCAGCGGGAAGTAGATGGTCGGGGCATGATAGCCATAGTCGAGAAGGCGCTTCGCCACGTCCATTGTGGTCACCCCCGTCGACTTGTCCTTCAAGCCGTCGAACACAAACTCGTGCTTGCAAACTCGTGCTATAGGCAATTCATAGACGTCCTTCAGCGCCTCCTTTATGTAGTTGGCGTTGAGTGTTGCGAGCGGCCCCACCATGCGTATGTGTTCGCGTCCAAGCGTTAGAATGTAAGCGTAGGCTCGCATCATCACAGCAAAGTTGCCAAAGAACTCACCTACATGTATGTTGCCCTCGTCGTTCGTCACGACATGATACTCATCGCCCCGCTTCTCCACCTTCGGAACGGGCAGAAACTCTTCCAGACCCTTTCTCACGCCTACGGGTCCGGAGCCAGGTCCGCCTCCGCCGTGCGGCGTTGAGAACGTCTTGTGCAGATTGATGTGCATGACGTCGAAGCCCATGTCGCCTGGTCGGCAGGCGCCGAGCATCGGGTTGAGATTAGCTCCGTCGTAGTACATCAGTCCGCCGCAGTCGTGTACGAGTTTCTGTATTTCGGGAATCTCCCGTTCGAAGAGTCCGAGCGTGTTGGGATTGGTCATCATCATCGCAGCTATGCTGTCGTCGAGCAAGCCGCGAAGGTCGTCGACATCCACCACGCCGTCAGGCGTTGACTTCACCTCTACAATCTCCAAGCCGCAGACGGCAGCCGACGCGGGATTGGTGCCGTGTGCCGAGTCGGGTACGATGACCTTCGTGCGTTTTAAGTCGCCTCGGCTTTGATGGTAGGCACGGATAATCATCAGTCCGGTCAACTCGCCATGAGCCCCGGCAAAAGGATTGAGTGTGAACTCCGACAGTCCGGTTATTGCGGCGAGCGATTTCTGCATGTTATAGTAAAGCTCAAGAGCGCCCTGGCATGTTTCCTCAGGTTGGAGTGGATGGAGCTGTGCAAACTGTGGCAGCGCAGCAATTTCTTCGTTGATGACGGGGTTGTACTTCATAGTGCATGAGCCGAGCGGATAGAAGCCGTTGTTCACGCCGAAGTTGTCTGTACTGAGATTAGTGTAGTGGCGCACTATCGTCAGCTCGTCACATTCAGGCAAGTTTGCGTCATTCTTGCGTCGCATTGCTTCAGGCAGCTCATGATGGCCAAACTCATTCTTGGGCAGTGAGTAGCCGCGTCTGTCAGGATGCGACAACTCAAAAATCAGATTTCCATAAAGACGGTTGTTCATAGTTTTTCCTCCTTTGCGATGTTGACGAGTTTGTCTATCTCCTCCTTGGTGCGTTTCTCCGTGACAGCGAACATTAGAGTGTCGTCGTCAGTCTTCACGCCGCCAAGTATGCCGTTCTCTATGAAGCGTTGTTGCAGAGCCTCCACACTACCTTTATACACAAGGCAGAACTCATTGAAGAACGGCTGCTGAAACTTCTCCTTGAAAACTCCGGTGGCAAGCAGTTGGTCGTGCAGGTAGTGGGCACCGTCGTATGACATCTGTGCCGCCTCCTTCACGCCCTCCTTGCCCATAACAGCCATGTAGATAGTGACGAAGAGAGCCATCAGCGACTCGTTGGAGCAGATGTTCGATGTGGCCTTTTGGCGGCGTATGTGTTGTTCGCGCGCTTGAAGTGTGAGCACGAAGACGCGCTGTCCGCGGCTGTCCACCGTCTTGCCGACGATGCGTCCAGGCATTTTGCGCATCAGCTTCTCCGTGCAGCACATGTAGCCCACCGACGGCCCACCAAACGACATCGGGATGCCGAGCGACTGGCCGTCGCCGACGGCAATGTCTGCACCCCATTCGCCAGGCGTGCGGAGTAAGGCGAGGTCAGCCGCCACGCTGTTGACTATGAAGAGAGCCTTCTTTGCGTGACACGCATCGGCAAAGCCCGTGAAGTCCTCAACGATGCCGTAATAGTTGGGCTGCTGCACGATGACGCCAGCCACGCCGCCCTTTTCCAGGCGTTTGTCCATGCTTGCCTTGTCGGTAACGCCCTCCTTCTCAGCGATAGTCTCAATGTTGAGTCCATGGAAGTGTGCGTATGTCCTCACCACATCCTGCACTTTCGGGTCGATGGTGGCAGAGATGAGCACCGTGTCGGTCTTCTTCGTTGACGCGAGGGCCATGAGAGCCGCCTCGGCAGTGGCAGTAGATCCGTCGTACATGGAGGCGTTAGCCACCTCCATGCCGGTCAGCTCTGCCATCATGCTTTGATACTCAAAGATATAATGTAGTGTGCCTTGTGAAATCTCAGCCTGATAGGGCGTGTAGCTCGTGAGAAACTCAGAGCGTGCGAGAATATTGGGTACAACGGCAGGTGTGTAATGGTCGTAGGAGCCAGCTCCGGCAAACACGGTCAACCGGCGGTTCTTTTCACCAAGACGTTCGAAGAGCGAGCGCACCTCCGCCTCGCTCATCGCCTCAGGCAATTCATATTCACCGCGGAAGCGAATCTGCTCCGGCACGTCGGAATAGAGGTCGTCGAGCGATTTCATTCCGGCGCGTTCGAGCATCAACCTTATGTCTTCCGCTGTGTGGGGAAAGAATTTGAAGCTCATAGTAAGACAGTGTTGGGTTTTACTTTATTCCTTTTCGCAGCACTCTTTGTAGGCAGCGGCATCCATGAGCGAGTCGAGCTCAGTCTTGTCAGACATTTCCACCTTTATAATCCAGTTGGTGAAGGCATCCTCGTTGATAAGCTCCGGCTTGTCCTCAAGCGCTTCGTTTACTTCGACGACGGTGCCTGAGACGGGAGAGATGAGGTCGCTTGCCGCCTTCACGCTCTCTACGGCTCCGAAGTCCTCGCCAGCCTCCACCTCGTCGTCAACGTCGGGCATGTCCACGTAAACGACATTGCCGAGAGCGTGCTGAGCGTAGTCGGTGATTCCCACATAGGCGAAGTTGCCCTCAACCTTTACATATTCGTGTGACTCAGAATAGTAGAGTCCTTCAATTACTTTTGCCATAATAGATGTGTTTTTAGTTGTTAGTATGTTTATTTCTTGTAGTGTTTGTCATAAAAGCGCTTCTTCACCACCGTTCCGGGGAAAGTCTTCTTGCGTATTTGCACCTCAAGCTCGGTGCCGAGTTTAGCGTATCTGGCGTCGACGAGCGCCATGCACACCGACTTGTCGGTAGAAATTTTGTGGTAGCCAGTCGTTACCTCGCCTATCGTCTCACCGCCGTACAGCACCTTGTAGCCATGGCGCGGGATGGCGCGGTCGTGCAGTTCGATGCCAACGATCTTGCGCTCCACGCCGTCAGCCTTCTGCTTAGCGAGAGCCTCCTTGCCGATGAACTCCGGCTTGTCGAGCTTGCAAAACATGCTCAATCCAGCCATGACTGGCGAGATGTCCTTTGACAGTTCGTCGCCATAGAGCGGCAAGCCCACCTCGAAGCGCAGCGTGTCGCGGCAGCCAAGACCGCACGGCTTGCAGCGTCCCGACGCCAACAGCTTGTCCCATTGCTCATTGATAAACTTGTGTGAGGCGTAAATCTCGAATCCGTCCTCTCCGGTGTAGCCCGTGCGGCTGATGATAATCGTTTCTCCCTCGCGTTCAAGAGTCTTCGACGTGTAGAACACGAGATCCTTACATTCCAGTGCGAGCACTTCCTCCATCACCTTCTCCGCCTCCGGACCCTGCACGGCAAGCTGTCCGTAGAAGTCGGAGCGGTTGCAGAATTCCACGTCGTAGCCCTCCAGATGTGCCTCCATCCATTCCACGTCCTTGTCGATGTTGGCAGCGTTGATGACGAGGAAGAAGTCGTCCTTTCCCATTTTGTACACCAGAAGGTCGTCGACGGTGCCGCCGTCCTCATAGCACATCATACCGTAGAATATTTTTCCAACGGGAGCGTCCGTCACGTCGTTGGTGAAGATGTGGTTGACGTAGCGTTCGGCGTCGGGTCCTTTCACCGTCACCTCGCCCATGTGTGAAACGTCGAACACGCCGCAATGCAGACGCACGGCGTTGTGTTCGTCTTTAATGTCGGAATATTGTATTGGCATTATGAATCCGCCAAAAGGCTGCATCAAGGCTCCGAGAGCCACGTGCTTGTCGTAGAGACATGTTTTTTTCTCCATAATTAGTAGTGTTTTTTATTGTTTTTAGTAGTGTTGCTCTTTAATGAGAAGGGCGATGAAGTCCTCCTTGTTCAGCCCCATGATGATGTCGTCGAGTCTTTGCGGGAGGGCGCGCTGCAGGCAGTCGGCGTTGAGGCGCGTGCCCTTCAGTGGGGTTATCAGCGCCTTGCCTATGTCACCGACAAGGAAGAAATCGCCCTTTATGTCGATGTCCCTGATCGTCTCGTTCTTCATCTCCATGCTCACAACGAAGTCGCCCACGCCCTCGATGCGTCCTTGCCGCGTGATGTTGTAGCGTGGATTGTTGCCGTAGATGAAGTGGGGCGAGAGGTATTCCTCCTCAATCTTGCCGATCTCCTCGATGGCGCCTCCGTCCAACGTCACCTCTTTGTCGCATAGTTCCTTGACGACAAACGTCTTGAAATCCTCGATGCCGAGGGATATGTGGTCTTTCAGCAGCGTGATGTGCTGTCTGACGCTGCTTATGCCCTTCGAGACGAGTTTCTCGTCCGACGGCGTGATAGCGCCCACCATGTTCTGCATGTCCGTGTCGTAGAGCATTGTGCCGTGCACGATGCTGTGTCCAGGGATGTGGTAGAAGGCGTTGCCCGACACTTTGCGGTCGCCAATCATGATGTCGTTGCGTCCGCTTGCCGTGGCGTCTACGCCCAGCTTGCGCAACATGTCAACCACCATGCCAATGTATTTCGTGAAAGTGAGGCTTACGTTGTCGTCGTGCGTGATGTAGGAGAACATGATGTTGTTCCGGTCAGCGTAGACACATCCTCCGCCACTTTTGCGACGGAAGGTCTTTATGGAATGTTTACGGCAGTAGTCAAGATTCACTTCGCTCTGTATGAGCTGGTTGCGTCCGAAGATGACGGTCGGTTCCACCTGCCACATGAAGAAGTAGTCTTCTGTTTCGTCGAGATGGCGGGCTACGTATTCCTCCATGGCGAGATAGAAGGTGAGTAGGTGAGCGTTGCTGTCGGTTGGTAGTGCGACATGTATCATATAGGCAATAGTTTCTTTTAGGTTTATGGTTACATTTGCAAACTTACACAAAAAAAACAATATGCGCACACATTTCTCCGACTTTTATTTTTCATACCGGTCAGATTTCTTTCTGTGTGCGCACATACATGCTTTGTCCTACATTCCGAGTGATGAAGCGACAAATGATAAAATCAATATCTGAAGTTTCGGATTTGAGGAATTTAAAGTAAATAAAGAAGTTATAGAAGTTAAAGCCGTATGTAATATATTGAAGTTTAGAATAAAAAATGGGCTGCGCTCGGCCCTGCCGCTTGCCTTAGCAAGAAAGCCCAATAAGCTCAGCTCATAGGAGGGTGTGTCAAAACAATATGTAATGCGCCCCGAAGGGGCAAATCGCTCATAGCCCAGGGCATCGCCCTGGGAATGAAAACATAGCAAGCCAACGCCCTGAAAGGGCAAAAGCATATTCCCAATTCTCTCTATACTTTTGCCCTTTCTTGCGAAGGCAAGCGGCAAGCCGAGCGCAGCCAATTATGTTAAATCCGCTTAGAGTCATTCCATCACTCCAAATTCCGGATGAGCACCTTTTCTTATCCGTCGATTTCCGACAACTCGAGCCATCTCATCTCCTTCTCCTCAAGCTCATCCTTCAGCTGCGGCAGTCGCTTGCTTTTTTCCGTAAGCTCTTTGATGGAGAGCGTGCCGCTGCAAAGGGCATCCTCAATGGCTTTCTGCTCAGCTTCAAGTGCGGCAATCTCCTTGCCCAGACTCTCAAACTCGCATTTCTCCTTGTAGGTCTTCTTTCGCCGCTGTTCGCCAACAAACTCGCGCTTCTCTTTCTTCTCGCTCTCGGCGGCGTCCTTAGTCGCCCCCTCGTCCTTCGGCTTCAGCGACTCCCATTCGCGGAACTGCGTGTAGTTGCCCGGGAAGTCCTTAATCTCGCCGCCTCCACGGAAGACGAGCAAGTGGTCGACAATCTTGTCCATGAAGAAGCGGTCGTGTGAGACAATGATGACGCAGCCCGGGAAGTCCTGCAAGTATTCCTCAAGCACCTCGAGCGTTTGTATGTCGAGGTCGTTGGTAGGCTCGTCGAGCACGAGGAAGTTGGGGTTGCGCATAAGCACTGTGCAGAGGTAGAGTTTGCGCCTCTCGCCCCCGGAGAGCTTATAGACATAGTCATACTGCTGCTCGGGCGTGAAGAGGAAGTGTTGCAGCAGTTGTCCGGCTGTGATATGCTTGCCCCCTCCGTAGTCGATGTAGTCGGCGATGTCGGCAATCACGTCGATGACGCGCTGCTGCTCGTCAAACTTCATGCCTTCCTGCGAGAAGTAGCCGAAGCGCACGGTGTCTCCGATGTCGAAGCGTCCGGCGTCGGGTTGTACCTCGCCGAGAAGCATCTTTATGAACGTCGACTTGCCCGTTCCGTTGTTGCCGACGATGCCCATCTTCTCGAAGCGCTGGAAATTGTAGTAGAAGTCCTTCAGGATAATCTTATCGCCGAACGCCTTCGAGACATACTGACACTCGAAAATCTTCGATCCGATGTACACGTTCTTCGACTTCAATCGCATCTGCCTTTCCTCCATGCGCTGCTTTGCCTTTGCCTCAAGGTCGTAGAAAGCCTCTTCGCGGTAGCGTGCCTTGTGGCCACGCGCCTGCGGCTGGCGACGCATCCATTCCAGCTCGCGGCGATAGAGATTGTTGGCGCGCTCAATCTCGGCACGTGTGGCGTCGATGCGCTCCTGCCGTTTTTCCATGTAGTAGCGGAAATTGCCTCGGTAGGTGTAGACGGAACGGTCGTCGAGTTCAAGGATAATATTGCACACGCGGTCGAGAAAATAGCGGTCGTGCGTCACCATGAGTAGCGTCTTGTTGCCCCGTTGCAAAAAGCCCTCAAGCCACTCTATCATTTCGAGGTCGAGATGGTTGGTAGGCTCGTCAAGGATGAGGAAGTCGGGCTCCGTGATGAGCACGTTGGCAAGCGCGGCACGTTTCTGCTGTCCGCCGCTCAGCTGGCCCATCGGCTGCTGAAGGTCGGTGATGTGGAGCTGTGTCAGAATCTGCTTCGCCTTCAGTATTTTGTCAGGGTCGCCGTTGTGGTTGAAGCAGGCGTCGAGCACGGTTTCGTTGGGGTCGAACTTCGGTTGCTGCTCCAGAAATCCCACACGTATGTCGCGGCGGAAGATGATGTTGCCAGAGTCTACGGAGTCCTTGCCCGAGAGGAGAGATAGGAGCGTCGACTTGCCGGTACCGTTTTTTGCAATCAGTCCGACGTGCTGTCCTTCACCGATGGAGAAGGATATGTTGTTGAAGAGTACGTGTGCGCCGAACGCTTTTGATACGTTCTGTACGTCAAGCACGGGCTTGTTGTTGAGTGAGTTGTTGGCCATTTTCTTTCAATGGGGTGTGTTCTAATATTCAGTAGTTATGCAAAAATAGGGAAAATATTCAATATTACAAAACCGCCAACAGCAAAACTCCATGCAATGCGCAAAAAAATAGGCGTGAAGTGTCACTATTCTCATTCTTCTCGAACGGCAAGAGTGAAAAAATACAATGTTTTACATCTCTGATGACATCTGTTCGCACAAGCAAAGCCAACCTTTTCCAAAAAGTTTTACCGCCTTTCTCAGATTTTTATTGTAATTTTGTGGTTTCTAAAAAAACAACTTAATCCGATATTAACGAATGGATACATCATTTTCTTATTACATAGTATGCCTTGTGGCAGCGATAATCGGTTTCCTTATTCTGAAGAAGGTGACGAGCTGCATGATAAAAGTAGTGGTTGGCTTGGTGCTGCTGGCTTTCATCGCCATCGTCTATTTCAAGTTCATCGCCTGACGGATTTAAATCATTCTTAGGCGTATGATATTAATAGTAGACAGCGGAAGCACGAAGACCGACTGGTGCTTCGCTACCTCCGCCACAGCGTTTAAAGTCGTTCATACGGGCGGTATCAATCCTGCCGTGCAGGCAAAGGAGGAAATAGAGTCAACCGTGGCAGACATGCTGTCGCAGGCAAGCCGCGAGTCGATCAGCTGCGGCAGCGTGGCTAAGGTAAGTTTCTACGGGGCAGGATGCACGGAGGCTTTCGCCCCTATAGTGGAGGCAGCGTTGCGCTCACACTTCATCACCGCGACAATAAGCGTCCACAGCGATCTTCTTGCAGCGGCTCGCGCCTTGTGTGGCACAGCCCCAGGCATAGCTTGCATCCTTGGTACCGGCTCCAACTCCTGTCTCTACGACGGACATGCCATAGTCGCCCACACACCCGCCCTTGGCTATATCCTTGGCGACGAAGGAAGCGGAGCTGTTCTTGGAAGAATGTTCCTCAACGCTGTGCTGAAAGGAGCTATGAGTGAAGAAATCAGCAAGGATTTTCTTGAGGAGACGGGGCTTACCCAGACAGACATTATTAATAACGTGTATCGCCAACCGTCGCCCAACCGTTTCCTTGCCTCGCTCTCCAAATATATCTCACGGCATCTTGACGACGTGGCGCTTGAACGCCTTGTGGTTGAGAATTTCGAGACGTTTATCTCGCGCAACCTATCCAATTACAAGGCGCCCGATAATGTCATCAATGCAGTGGGTAGCGTGGCTTTCTTCTACAAAGAGCAATTGCGGAAGGCGGCGCTAAACAAAGGGTACGAAGTGGGGCACATCCTGAAAAGTCCGATGGAAGGACTGCTTAGCTACCATTTTGAAACATAATGTTTGCGAGAACAACGTAAAATGCAAAGTAGAAGTAGCAAATTTTAAGGAAAATCTTTGGCGTTTTGCGAAATAGAGACTATCTTTGCAATAGTGAAAGGTAAAAATCAATATCAAGAAAATAATATATATATATAACAATAGACCTAATCAGCTATGAACGAAAAAAGAGTTTACACCTTCGGTAATGGTAAGGCCGAAGGCAAGGCAGACATGAGAAATCTGCTTGGAGGCAAGGGAGCAAACCTTGCAGAGATGAATCTTATCGGTGTTCCCGTTCCTCCGGGATTTACAATCACAACAGATACATGTAATGAGTATTTCCAGAAAGGAAAGGATGAAGTGGTAGCACTGCTTCAGGAGGACGTGAAGAAATCCGTTCATCATATCGAGACCCTCATGAACAGCAAGTTTGGCGACGCCGAGAACCCGCTTCTCGTCTCCGTTCGCTCGGGCGCACGTGCCTCAATGCCGGGCATGATGGACACAATTCTCAACCTCGGCTTGAATGACGACGTTGTTGCCGGACTTTCCAAGAAGACGGGCAACGAGCGTTTCGCCTACGATAGCTATCGTCGCTTTGTGCAGATGTACGGCGACGTAGTGTTGGGCATGAAGCCAGTCAACAAGGAAGACATCGACCCGTTTGAGGCAATCATTCAGAAGGTGAAGGCACAGCGAGGCATCACTCTCGACAATGAACTTTCCGTTGACGAGCTCAAGCAGCTTGTCGTTCTCTTCAAGGAGGCTATCAAGAAGCAGACAGGCAAGGACTTCCCGACCGACCCGATGGAACAACTTTGGGGTGCAATCTGCGCCGTGTTCGACAGCTGGATGAACGAGCGTGCCATTCTCTATCGCAAGATGGAGGGCATACCGGCAGAGTGGGGCACAGCTGTAACCGTAATGGCAATGGTGTTCGGCAATATGGGTGACACCTCAGCTACGGGCGTTTGCTTCAGCCGTGACGCTGCTACGGGCGAGAATGTTTTCAACGGCGAGTACCTTGTGAACGCACAGGGCGAGGATGTTGTGGCAGGTATACGTACTCCGCAGCAGATTACAAAGGAAGGCTCACAGCGCTGGGCAAAGCAGCAGTGTATCGAGGAGTCTGTACGCGCCTCAAAATATCCTTCCATGGAGGAGGCTATGCCTGAGATCTACGCTCAGCTCAACGCTCTCCAGGACAAGCTTGAGAAGCACTATCATGATATGCAGGACATGGAGTTCACCGTGCAGGAAGGCAAACTTTGGTTCCTCCAGACGCGCAACGGAAAGCGCACGGGTACAGCGATGGTGAAGATTGCCATGGATTTGCTGGCTGAGGGCGAGATCGACGAGAAGACAGCTCTTGAGCGTTGTGAGCCCAACAAGCTCGACGAACTTCTCCATCCCGTGTTCGACAAGCAGGCTTTGGTACAGGCAAAGGTGCTGACGCGT
The DNA here is from genome assembly GCA_002490315.1 of Prevotella sp. UBA7594. Lineage (GTDB taxonomy): Bacteria > Bacteroidota > Bacteroidia > Bacteroidales > Bacteroidaceae > Prevotella. Next base: position 51,639 of record DLKG01000001.1, read on the forward strand.
GGCCTGCCTGCTTCTCCGGGTGCAGCTTGCGGTCAGATTGTGTTCTTTGCCGACGACGCTAAGGATTGGCATGACGCTGGCCATCAGGTAGTGATGGTACGTATAGAGACGTCTCCTGAGGATCTCGCTGGAATGTCAGCGGCAGAAGGCATCCTCACGGCACGTGGCGGAATGACGTCGCACGCAGCCGTTGTGGCTCGTGGTATGGGCAAGTGTTGCGTTTCTGGCGCAGGCGCTATCAATGTCGACTACAAGACGCGCACCGTTGAAATCGACGGCGTTGTGCTCAAGGAGGGCGACTACATTTCCATTAACGGCTCTACGGGAGAGGTCTACTTCGGTGAGGTGAAGACAAAGCCTGCTGAGGTGTCTGGCGACTTCGCCAAACTCATGGATCTTTGCAATAAATACACGAAGCTTGTCGTACGCACCAATGCCGACACTCCGCACGATGCAGAGGTGGCACGCAACTTCGGTGCTGTTGGCATCGGACTCTGCCGCACGGAGCACATGTTCTTCGAGGCAGACAAGATTAAGGCTATGCGCGAGATGATTCTCTCCGAGACACAGGAGGGACGCAAGAAAGCACTTGCCAAGCTGCTTCCTTTCCAGCAGAAAGACTTCTACGGCATCCTCAAGGCAATGGACGGCTATCCAGTCAACATCCGCTTGCTCGACCCGCCGTTGCATGAGTTCGTTCCCCACGACCTTGCAGGACAGCAGGCCATGGCTGAGGAAATGGGCGTTTCGGTACAGAAGATTCAGCAGCGTGTGAACAGCCTTTCTGAGGCAAACCCGATGCTCGGTCACCGTGGTTGCCGTCTTGGCAATACCTATCCTGAAATCACGGAAATGCAGACACGTGCCATCCTCGGCGCTGCCATCCAGTTGAAGAAGGAAGGCTTTGACCCGCATCCCGAAATCATGGTTCCGCTTATCGGTATTGTGAATGAGTTCGACCTCCAGGAGAAGGTTATCCGCGAGACTGCCAAAGAGCTCTTCGCCCAGGAAGGCGTGGAGATACCGTTCAAGGTCGGCACGATGATTGAGATTCCGCGTGCTGCCCTGACAGCCGATTACATTGCAAAGAAGGCTGAGTACTTCAGCTTCGGCACCAACGACCTTACGCAGATGACGTTCGGTTACAGCCGCGACGACATCGCAAGCTTCCTCCCAGTCTATCTGGAGAAGAAGATTCTGAATGTCGATCCGTTCCAGGTGCTCGACCAGAATGGCGTCGGACAGCTTGTTAAGATGGCAGTTGAGAAGGGTCGCTCTACACGTCCTGATCTCAAGTGTGGCATCTGTGGCGAGCATGGCGGCGAGCCTTCTTCAGTTAAGTTCTGCCATCGCGTGGGCCTCAACTACGTCAGCTGTTCTCCGTTCCGTGTGCCTATCGCACGCCTTGCTGCGGCGCAGGCTGC
>DLKG01000071.1:0-1863 GCA_002490315.1 Prevotella sp. UBA7594
GCGCCCTCGCCCCCGACCACCATCATCGCTTAACTTTGGGCGAAGCCCTAACTCCCTCTTCCTATTCGTTCGCGCGCCCCATTTTTTTTATCCTTTTTTATCACGTTTACAATAATTTTACTAATTTTGCACGTAGTTATAAAAAAATATAAGTTTCAAACAGTTAAAAGAAAGGATTAAGTATGAAGAAATTTTTTACTCTAATCGCTATGTTGGTGTCCACCGTTGCCGCCATGGCAACGACCTACACTGCCGACCTGGTAGGCAAGGTGCAGAGCACTACGTTCACCAACAACAATCAGACGATGACTATCGAGGCCACCGCTGAGAATGAGTACACCGTTACTCTCCCGACGCTCAACACTTACGATGCGCTCTACATGGAACTCGGTACCATTACCTTCACCGGTGTTACGGGCACAACAACCGACGGCGTGACAACCATCAATGTCGAGAAACCTACTGCGTCTATGACAGATGCAATGACAGGTCTTGCTTTTAATGAAGACGGCAACCTTGAGGTGAAGTTCACGGAAGAGAAAGCCTATCTCCACTACACTGGCTCCATCTCTTATATGTCATTCATGAATTATGATGCAGAGTTCACCTACGGCACCGACGACTTCGGCGGCGGCACTGTGGAGCCCGACCAGCCGACAGTGGTGGCCACAACCGACTACTCTGACGCGCTCACTACCAACCTCAACATTGACGGCGAGGACAACGAAGGCAAGTACACTGACGCTAAGCTGAAGTTGGAAGAACTCAGCGACGGCACCTTCACCGCTACTTTCACTGACGTCACAGCCGGCCACCTCCTCGGAGGTGGCGAGGAGTGTGGCGATATCGTCGTGAAGGGTCTTGTGGAGGACGTAGACGAGGATGGCAACGAGATCGTAACTCTCAAGACTCCTGCCACCATCACTCTCTCCAGCGCTGCCGACTACTCTGCACTCTACAACGAGGAGTTCACAGTAAATAAGCTCGACATCCTCCGCTATACAGAGGAGAACGAGGACGGAGGCGATGTTAAGGAATGTGCTTACGCATTGCTTTCCATGAACAATCCGTCGCTGCAGAGCCATGACGTGACAGTTGACCTTACTTATGGTACTGACCCAACTGCCGTTGATCCTGACGAGCCGGAGGAAGTAGACGTCGTAACCGACTACCAGGCAGACGGCACTGGCTTCTCCTTCACAGAGCCTATCAACTGGGATACACAGAAGTTGGTTGCTTCCATCGACCTCACCAACTGCTCTGACGACAAGGACTTCTTCGCTATGACAACTGAGGGTGGCGACTTCTCTTCATTCCACGGAACGGCTGCCAATCCTAACATGCACTGGTACTACAGCACCTCACGCAGCTGCGTTCAGGGCTATTGGGCTAACGGTTCAGAGAACAACAACAGCGGTGACGTGGCTCTCTCTTCCGACAAGGTGATGAAGTTCGAATGGTCGAAAGCCAACGGATTGCTCATCAACGGTGAGACTGTTGTCAACCACACTGCCGAGACTCTCTCTCTGCTCTTCGAGAGCAACAAGGTTGTCCTTGGTTCTGGCGAGAGCGGCAAGCAGAGCAATGCCTTCTACAACTTCATCAAGATCGTTCCTCTCGATTGGGAATGGCCTACAACTGACGGCATCAGCACTGTCAACACAACAGTTGCTGCTCCTGCACAGATCTTCACCGTCAACGGTATGCGCGTGAATACCCTCCAGAAGGGCATCAACATCGTTCGCACTGCCGACGGCAAGACCATCAAGGTTATGAAGTAATTTCGTTTAATACGCAATAAGAAAAGCGTCACGGCTCATGCCGTGGCGCTTTTTTCATAACTGGGAGAGGGGGCGCCCTCGC
>DLKG01000071.1:1922-4865 GCA_002490315.1 Prevotella sp. UBA7594
TCATCATAACTGGGAGAGGGGCGCCCTCGCCCCCGACCATTTTGTCCTCATCATAACTGGGAGAGGGGGGCGCCCTCGCCCCCGACCATTTTTTTCTCAAGTTCCGGATTTAAAATAATTGGCTGCGCTCGGCCCTGCCGCTTGCCTTAAATCCGAAACATGAGGACCTAACTATTTAGGTCGGGGGCGAGGGCGCCCCCTCTCCCAGTTATTGTTGCCCCCTCGCCAAACAATAAATTAGCATTGTCGTTTATCCCTTTACCCGATTTTTTTTGCTAATTTTGTATTGATTTTCAGTACACCCCCACCCACAACTTCGTGTTTTATCAATCCTTCAACTGCTATGAATCAATACAATCTGCTATACTTCACTTACGGCATCTGCATAATGTTTCATCTGATGATGGCGTGTATCTTTCTCTATCGCCAGACCCTCCTCGTGAAGCGTCTTGTCGGTGTGCTGATGCTCCTCGTCGCCGCGCAGTACGGCAAAGACCTCGTGATGCTCGGCGAACAGTATTACGACAATAGGCTCATTAGCAACATCGCCAGCAGCATCGACATCGTTACCGTCCCATTCTATGTCCTCATCCTCATAGAGGCGTGTCGACCGGGATGGCTCACATGGCGGCGTGGAAGCTGCATTGTCGCACCTTTCCTTGTGCTTACCGGGCTATACATCGTGTCGCAAATCTCCATCGTCTATCATGCCATACTCCTTCTTTCGCTCGTCTATGGAGTGGGCTGCGCTGCATGGACGCTCCATGAACTGCCCATCTACCATCGCCGACTGCGTGAGGAGTATTCCTTCGAAGAGGACATCAACCTCCATTGGCTGCGTGGAGTGATGGTTCTCTTCTTCGTTATCCTCCTCGTGTGGGTGTACACGAGCAGTCATCCCTCGCCACATACCGACGTTGTGTATATGATGGCATCTGTGGTGGGGTGGGCAGTGACGTGCTTCTTTTTCTATCGTCAGCACCTCGTGCTGCAAGAGGTGAGATCGTCGCAAACCTTTGCCGTTGCGCCGACCATTGAAGACGTGGACGAACAGATGGAGGCGGATGCAGACTCCTCGCAGCCCGACCTCCGGTTCGACGTGTTTGAACAGCGCATCAACAGTCTGTTCGAGACAGAGCACGTGTATCTCGACCCACATCTGCGACTCTCCGAACTGGCACAGCGCCTCGGCACCAACCGCACCTATCTCTCGCAATATTTCAACAAGAGCCTGGAGCAGACCTTCTACGACTACGTGAACTCTTATCGCATAGAACATGCCAAGCGCCTCTTGCGATCCACGGATGATACACTCGACAACATCGCTTCGGCGTCGGGATTCAACTCCATTTCCACCTTTCGACGCTCGTTCCGGCAGAAGGTGGGATGCAGCGCCATGGAATTTCGCAACGCCTGCGACGACAAATAAAGAACTTTCTTCGTTTGTCAAAACGACAAACATCGGGGAAATGGACAGATTGACACGCCAATCGGACAACTCTTTTACCGATTGACACTTTGTTTTTATTTGTTGATTGCTGCATTAGGAAGAAAATTACTAATTTTGTGTCAACAATACAAAAACACAAAATATACTTTTAACTAACTGGCAGAAGCTCTAATTCTATAAATGCAGTTTGTAATTGTTTTATAAATCATGAAAAGAGTAAAGGACCGCAAGGCAGGGATGCCCAGCGGTCCTTTTTTCCTGTTGTAAAGCTACTGCTTGCTTATGTCTTTTACGGCGCGGGCAAGTCTTTCAAGCGCCTCGCGCAGGACGCTGCGCGGCGTCGCCACATTCATTCGCATGAATCCCTTGCCGCCGATGCCGAACATCTCGCCGTCGTTGAGGGCGAGACGCGCACCATTGACGAAGAGATCGACGAGCTGCTCGTGGTTGAGGTTAAGGGCACGGCAGTCGAGCCATACGAGGAATGACGCCTGCGGGCGAAGTGCCTTCACCTCTGGCAGGTTCTCCTTGAGCCACGAGATAACGAAGTCGATGTTGCCTTCTACGTAGCGCAGCATCTGTTGGCGCCATTCCTCGCCGTTCTTGAAGGCGGCGATGGTGGCGATGGGAGCGAAGAGATGAGGCTCGTCAAGCTCGTTGGCGGCAAGCCATGCGAAAAACGGCTTGCGCAGTTGCTCATTGGGAACCACACACCAGGAGCTGACAATGCCCGCGATGTTGAATGTTTTCGACGGGGCGCCGAACGTGATGCTGCACGCCGCTGCCTTCTCCGACACAGAGGCGAACGGGTGGTGCTTGTTGCCGTAGAGAGCCATGTCGCAGTGAATCTCGTCGCTGATGACGATGATGTGATGTTCGTAGCAGAAGTCGGCAAGGCGACGCAGCGTGTCAACGTCCCACACAATACCTGCCGGATTGTGGGGGTTGGAGAGGATGAGCACGCGGCATTTCTCGTCTGCCACCTTCTCCAAGTTGTCGAAGTCCATGGAGTAGGACCCGTCGGCGTTCTCGATGAGCGGATTGAACACCACCTCGCGCTGGTTGCCCTCTGGCGTCAGGCGGAAGGGATGGTAGACGGGTGGCTGGATGATTACCTTCTCGTCTTCTTTCGTGAAGACGTTCACGACAAAGCCGATGCCTTTCACAATGCCGGGGATGAAGCGCATCCACTCTTCCTCGACGCGCCATTGGTGATGGCGGTAGATCCATTCGATGATGGTCGGCCAGAAATCCTTCGGGATGATAGTGTAGCCGAAGAGCGAGTGGTCGAGACGCTTGCGGAGGGCGTCGGTGATAAATTGTGGTGTGGCGAAGTCCATGTCTGCCACCCATAGCGGCAGAAGGTCGCCCCTGCCGTAACGCTCGGCGAGCACCTCGTGCTTGAGGTCGCCCGAACCGGAGCGGTCGATTATTTCGTCAAAATTATATTCCATGTTTTTTGTGTAATGGTGAAGTTAAGAAGTTAAGGAGTT
>DLKG01000071.1:4989-6471 GCA_002490315.1 Prevotella sp. UBA7594
AGGAGTTAAGAAGTTAAGCCAATAGTTAAGTTCCCTATCGATAGCTATTTCCTAAAGCAACATTGCATATGGCTTTAACTTCTTAACTTCTTTAACTTCTTAACTTCTACTTCTTCTTTAACTTCTTAACTTCTTAACTTCTACAACTTCTTAACTTCTTCTTCTCATGCAAGCGCCTGCTTGAAGTCCTCGAACAGGTCGTCGACGTCCTCCATGCCAACGGAGATGCGTATTGTAGTGTCGAGCACGTCCATGGCTGCACGCTGCTCGTCGTTGAACGGGCCGAAGATGGTGCTTGCGGGATGTATGGCGAGCGTGCGGTTGTCGAAGAGGTTGGTGGCGCGGCGGATGAGCTTCAGACTGTTGATGAACTTGAAGCAAGCTGCCTTCGACTCAAGGTCGATGGTGAACATGCAGCCGGCAGTCTTGCCAAACTGCTTCACGGCGAGGTCGTGATAGGGATTGTCGGGCAGTCCGACGTAGTTGACGCTCTTTATCTGCTTCAGCGTGCGCAGACGCTCAACGAGAGCCTCTGTGTTGCGCACCTCAAACTCATAGCGTGCCTTCAGATTCTCCAACCCGAGATTTTGCATGTAGGCTACGTGGGGGGTCATGTAGGCACCGAGGTTGAAGAGCATCTCGTCATGTAGGCGACGGGCAAACTCCGGATGACCACCGTAGTCGATGATGATGCCGCCGAGAGTCGTGGCTCCACCGGAAATGTATTTCGTCGTTGACACAACCTCGATGTCGACGCCAAGCTCATGGGCGTTGAATTCCGTGAATGGTATCACCGTCGTGTCGGCAACCAATGGGATGTTGTGGCGATGGGCTATCTCTGCCAACGCGCGTAGATCCGCCACCTCAAGCTGCGGGTTCGTGATTATCTCAAGGAAGATGCAGCAGGTGTTGTCGTCGACGGCACGCTCCACCTGAGAGAGGTCGGTGAGGTCGCACAGATGAGGCTCAACGCCGAGACGGGGTAGGGTGTTGGTGAGCAGTGAGTAGGTGTTGCCGAACATGTGGCGTGACGACACTACGTTCTTTCCCTGCTCCACGAGTGACAGAAGGGCTCCGGAGATGGCTGCCATGCCCGACGACATTGCCGTCACGCGGTCGGCACCAGTCAGCGCCTTTATCTTCAACTCGAGGTAATTGACGGTTGGATTCATCACGCGTGAATAGTCGGGCTCCTCGATGCGTCCGCAGAATGCGTCCGCCATGGTGTCTGCGTCGTCAAACTCGTAAGCGAGCGTGTGGTAGACAGGCATACTCAGTGCGCCGTAGGCGTCGCCTTTCTGAAATGGGGTGTCGATAGCAAGAGTTTGCTTCTTCATTGTAATTGTTTTGTTATATGTTTTTTATCGTTTGTTTCATGAGTAAATGCTCTGAATGTGTAAAATTACGAATTTTATACAAGCCTACATATATATAAGTGTTAAAATCACAAAAATCCTTTGCCATATCCTTGTAAACCAATAT
>DLKG01000038.1 GCA_002490315.1 Prevotella sp. UBA7594
TGCATTATCTTTGCATAAGAATTTCTTGACAACCACTAAAACAGATAAACCAACAACAAACTCTATCTACAGATGGAATGGATTGACAGCCTCTTCACAATACACTCGGCAGTGCAGACTCTCGTACTGCTTGCCCTCATCGTTTCCCTCGGACTTGCCCTCGGCAAACTCCGCATCAAGGGCATCTCGCTCGGCGTGGCGTTCGTCTTCTTCATCGGCATCGTGGCGGGCAGTCTCCACTTCAGCGCCGACGCGGAGATGACGAGTTTCGCCGAAACCTTCGGTCTGTCGCTCTTCGTCTACGCCCTCGGTCTCCACGTGGGCCCCAACTTCATCGGCATGATGCGTCATGAAGGCTTGTCGCTCAATCTCTGGAGCCTCATCATCATCGTGCTCGGCACGGTGATGGCGCTCAGTCTATGCCTCTTTCTCCCCATCAGCCTCCCCGACATGGTAGGCATCCTCTGTGGCGCCACCACCAACACGCCCGCTCTCGGTGCCGCCCAGCAGGCCCTTGCCTCCGCTCATCTCTCCAGCAGTGGCGCTGCCCTCGGCTGCGCCGTCACCTATCCTCTCGGTGTCGTCGGTGTCATCGTCGCAATGATACTGCTCCGCAAGCTTCTCGTGCGTCCCGCCGACCTCCAGCCAAGCGCAGAGGCAGACGACGACCACACCTACGTCGGACAGTTCGTAGTCGTCAACCCCGCCATTGCCGGGAAGACGATAGCCCAAATCTCGCAGTCGACCCATCGCCATTTCATCATCTCGCGCATATGGCGCAAGGGAGAGGTGATAGTGCCCTTGGCACAGACCGTTATGCTTCTTGGCGACAATGTCCTCGTCGTCACCAATCGCGACGAGGTGGCGGCAATGGACATCCTTTTCGGTGAGCGCGTGAAGAAAGACTGGAACCGTGACAAAATCGACTGGAACGCCATCGACTCCACCGTAGAGAGCCGCGTCATAGTCATGACCCGCACTAAGCTCAACGGTCGCACGCTTGGCTCGCTCCACATGCGCGAGACCTACGGTGTCAACGTCTCCCGCGTCATGCGTGGCGACATTAAGCTCCTCGCCACCGACAATCTGCTCCTTCAATATGGCGACCGCGTAACTGTCGTCGGCACCCCCGAGGACATCGACCATGCAGAGGCTTTCCTCGGCAACGCCGTGCAGGTGCTCAACGAGCCTAATCTCGGAGCCATTTTCTTCGGACTCCTCCTTGGTCTTGCCGTCGGCATGGTGCCCGTGAGCATCCCCGGCATGAGTGCTCCCGTCAAGCTCGGCATCGCCGGTGGTCCTATCATAATGGGCATCATCATTGGAGCCCTCGGCTCACGCGTCCATTTCATAAGCTACACGACGCGCTCCGCGTCGCTCATGCTCCGCAAGATGGGCCTCTCGCTCTATCTCGCCTGCCTCGGTCTCTCTGCCGGCAAGGATTTTCTCTCCACTATCATCCGTCCAGAAGGACTGCTGTGGGTGGGCGTTGGCTTCGCCCTCACCGTCGTGCCGCTGCTCATCATAGGTGCCATCGCCCTGAAAATCCATAAGTTTGATTTCGGCACAATCTGCGGACTCCTCTGCGGCGCAATGGCAAACCCCATGGCGCTCAGCTACGCCAACGACACGATAGAGGGCGACCGCGCAGCCGTCGCCTACACGTCGGTGTATCCCCTCGGCATGTTCATCCGCGTCATCATAGCCCAAGTGATAATAATGTTCATGGTATAAAAACTCAATAATGCAAAACCCTCCCGACTATCGTCACGACACCGTACTTCCCCTTCCGATGGAAGTGACAGCCAACGCATGGGCTGTCGATGCGGCGTGCTCAGGCAATCCGGGTCCGATGGAGTATCAGGCCATCGACCTTGCCACCGGTGCGCAAGTGTTCCATTTCGGTCCGGTACACGGCACCAACAACATAGGCGAGTTTCTCGCCATCGTTCACGCCCTCGCCCTTCTCGACCGTCAGGGCGTCAGCGGCAAGACCATCTACTCCGACTCCCGCAACGCTATTCTGTGGGTGCAGAAGCGCCAGTGCAAGACGAAGCTCCAGCGCACGCCGCAGACCGAACAGCTCTTCCAAATCATAGCCCGCGCCGAGGCATGGCTCCGCACGCACACCATAAACAACCCCATCGTAAAGTGGGAAACGCGCAAGTGGGGCGAAGTGCCTGCCGACTTCGGAAGAAAAGGCTGATGAGTAACAGCAATAAGAGGACGTTATTTTTCCTTAATAATGCCATGCTCTCGAATAAAAGTAGTAAATTTGCACATACATTATACATATAGGAAACAATATTATATAAATACAAGACATCAGATTATGGACAAACTCAGTTACGCCCTTGGTCTCGGCATCGGCCGTCAGCTCTCACAGATGGGAGCCACAGACCTCAACATCGACGATTTCGCTCAGGCCATCAAGGACATGCTGGCCGGCAACGAGCCTAAGATAGCCGACCAGGAGGCGCAGACCATCGTTACGGAATTCTTCCAGCAGCAGGAGGCAAAGCAGCGTGCTGCCGCCGCAGAGAAGTATAAGGAAAACAAGGAGAAGGGCGAGGCTTGGCTCGCCGAGAAGGCAATGGAGGAGGGCGTAGTGTCGCTTCCTTCCGGCTTGATGTATCAGGTGCTCAAAGAGGGCAACGGCAAGAAGCCTACAGCCTCCGACACAGTGGAGTGCCACTATGAGGGTCGCCTCATCGACGGCACCGTCTTCGACAGCAGCTACAAGCGCGGCGAGAGCGCCACGTTCCCCCTCAACGGCGTCATCCCCGGATGGACAGAGGGCGTGCAGCTCATGTCGGAAGGCTCGAAGTATCGCTTCTTCATCCCCTACCAGCTCGCCTATGGAGAGCGCGGCGCAGGTCAGGCAATCCCGCCGTTCGCAGCACTCGTGTTCGACGTGGAGCTTATCAAAGTTATTTAGGATTCTTGGATTTCCCAATTAGGAAATTCCTAATTTGAGATTCAGAACTTTCAAGACAGAAGAAAATTAAGAATATACAACAATAGAAAAAATGAAGAAATTTTCATTTGTAGCCATTTTGGCTATCGCAGCCTCAAGCTTCTTCGCTTCCTGCGGCAACAACGCCTCCAACAAGGCAAACCTCAAGAATGATGTCGACACATTGAGCTACGCCATCGGTATGGCGCAGACACAGGGTCTGAAACAGTATCTGCTTCAGATGGACATCGACACAACCTATATGGACGCTTTCGTGAAGGGTCTGAACGACGGTGCCAACGCTGGCGACGACAAGAAGAAGGCAGCCTACTATATGGGCGTGCAGATTGGTCAGCAGATCAGCAACCGCATGATTAAGGGCATCAACCACGAGATCTTCGGCGACGACTCCACAAAGACCATCTCCCTGAAGAACTTCATGGCAGGCTTCGTGCAGGGCGTGAAGGGCAAGAACGGTCTCATGACCATCGAGCAGGCAGGTCAGATTGCACAGGCAAAGATGATGGCAATCAAGTCAAAGCACATGGAACAGCAGTATGGCCCGCTGAAGAAGAAGGGCGAGCAGTGGATGGCAGCCAACGCCAAGAAGCCGGGTGTGAAGACTCTGCCCTCAGGTCTGCAGTATAAGGTCATCAAGGAAGGCAACGGCGCAATGCCTAAGGACACTTCAATGGTGAAGGTCAACTATGAGGGTCGCCTCATCGACGGCACCGTCTTCGACAGCAGCTACAAGGCAGGACAGCCCGTGACGCTCCGCGCCAACCAGGTGATAAAGGGCTGGACAGAGGCTCTCGTACACATGCCCGCAGGTTCTGTATGGGAAGTGTACATCCCGCAGGAACTTGCTTATGGCGACCGTGAGCAGGGTCAGATCAAGCCTTACTCTCCGCTCGTGTTCAAGATAGAGCTTATCAGCGTTGGCGAGTAATCGCGCGGCATAGCAGAGAAAAGAAACTATCACACAACATCTCGCACCCCTAAATACTAACAACAGAAACAATGAAAAAGATTTTAACTTTGGCGGTGGCTGCCATTCTCACGGCATCCTTCGCCATTGCAGCCCCGGCAAAGAAAGACAAGAAGAACAAGAAGTCGTGCTGCACAGAGCAAATGGCTCCGTGCTCCCTTCTCAGCAAGAGCGATTCGCTCAGCTATGCTGCAGGTATGCACACGACGAACGGCCTCATGGAATATGTAGGCAGAGAGTACGGCGTAGACTCTACGGGCGTGCAGGCTTTCGTGGAGGGACTCCGCGAGGGCATCGCCAAGCAGAACGACAAGCAGTTTATGGCACGCGTGGCTGGCTTGCAGATTGCGCAGATGCTTGAGAAGCGCATCTATCCGAGCGTGGCGTCGCAGGTGAAGAACACTCCCTGGACTCTCGACAGCCTCACGTTCAACCGTGCCTTCATCGCTGCCGTCCTCGGCGACACCACTGTCATGAAGACCGCCGACGCCAGCAAGTACTTCGAGAAGACTATGACCGACGAGAAGCGCCGTCAGGAAGAGGCTTACAAGGCTGAGAACGTGGAGTGGCTCAAGACCAACGCCACGAAGGAAGGCGTGAAGACTCTGCCTTCAGGCTTGCAGTACAAGGTGCTCACAGCCGGAACGGGCGAAGTGGCAGGCAAGGACGACAACGTAACCGTGCGCTACGAGGGCAAGACCATCGACGGCAATGTCTTCGACAGCAGCTACAAGCGCAACCCCAACACGACAACATTCCGTCCCGACCAGGTGATAAAGGGCTGGACAGAGGCTCTGACGATGATGCCTGTTGGCAGCACTTGGGAACTCTACATCCCGCAGGAACTCGCCTACGGCTCACGCGCCGCTGGCAGCATCAAGCCTTACTCTACGCTTATCTTCAAGGTGGAGCTCGTGAAGGTCGACCGCAAGAAGGTGGAGGAGTCGGCATCCGACAAGAAGTCGGACACAAAGGCTGCCGTGAAGACTCTCGTGAAGGGCAAGAAGGCGGCTGCCAAGAAGGCAAAGAAGTAAAGACGTCTCTGCACAATAGGGCCCCTAAGGGATAAATAGACATGCATTAAAATGCAATATGACAAGGAGGTGTGGCCTGCAAAGCTACACCTCCTTTTTGCTTTCTCCCCCTCTCTTTCCTAAAATCTATTCGTATGAACAATCGATTCGCAACACTTCTTCTCCTGCTCTCCGTCTGCTGTGCCTGCTGCGCCGCCGACTGGATGGCGCGTCTCGACGACAGCCGCCACGTCTGCCGCGTGTCCATTCCCGGCACGCATGATGCCTGCACGGGCTATGGCTTCCTTCCCGAGGACACGCTGCTTGGCAACAAGATTGCCCGCACGCAGGAACTCAACATCAGTCAGCAATGGGCTGCAGGCGTGCGCGCCTTCGACCTCCGGCCCGACGTGCGCAACATGGGCGACACGACGCGCGTGCTGCAAGTGTACCACGGCGCCTTCGCCACGCGACAGACCTTCGCCGGCGTCTTCGACGTCCTTCGCGACTCCCTGCGCCAGCATCCCACGGAGTTCGCCGTCATCATCATGCAGCACGAGCGCAATGACGGGCGCGACGGCAGCCGATGGGAGCAGATGGCCGACTACGTGCTCGCCATGAACAGCGATCTGCTCGTCGATTTCCGTCCCGACCTCACCGTGGGACAGATGCGCGGACGTATTCTCGTGCTCAGCCGCGACCGCTACAACTCGCTTCCCCGAGGCGGCTACGTGGAGGGGTGGCGTTTCGATTCCGACGTCGACTGGCACAATCCTGCCGTCATCAAGGGTTGCGCCCAGGAGGGTCGGCTCGTCGTGCAGGACTTCTACGACATGACCTGGGAGGGCGGCACGCCTGCCAAGCTCGCAGCCATACAGCGGCTCCTGCGTCTCGCCAACAGTAAGAAAGTGGCTGACGCCGACCCCGACATGTGGTTTGTCAATCACACCTCGGGCTACTCCATCACCACCTCCGACTTCACTCCCCAACCCGTCTCCACTTCCGACGGCTACCGTGCCAACGCCGCCGAGACCAACCGCTGGCTCGCTAATCTTATCGAGGCGCGCGAGAGCACCGTCAAGAGCCGCAACAAGAATAATCGCCCCACACGCCAACGCCACGTCCATACCGGACTGGTGATGATGGACTTCGCCGGCGTCGACCGCTCCGGTTCCTACGACGTGCTCGGCAAGCGCCTCGTCAATGCTGTTATAGACAGCAATTTCTGAGCGTTGAAGGCTTGGAAAGAAAACCAACAGAGACAATCCGCAAAATCAAAATAACAACTGTAAAAAAATAAAAGGATATGAACAATCGATTCTTTAGACGATTTGCCCTTCTCCTTGTCGCATTGTGCCTCTCGCTCAACGCGGGTGCCGTGCTGAAGGAGAAGAACCTCGCGTCAACGCTCTCCGTGTTGCGCGCGGAGCTTGAGACGAAGTTCGGCGAGCAGCAGCAGAACATGGCGCGCTACGCCCAGTACAACAAGTTGCAGCATCAGCAGATGATTAGCCTCATGCAGCGTAGCGACCAGGTGGCGCTGATGCTCTATTCGCAGAAGGCCGACTTCACGTTCGACATGACCTACGCCTGCCATGAGGCCACGGAGATGTACCGTGAGTTCAACAAGCGCCGTATGCCCTACGACAACATCATCAAGCGCATGGACGCCGAGATACAGCGCTACCAGTACCTCATAGAGACCCTCTCCCACATCCCTCCGACGCTCCATCAGGAGACCGATCCCAAGGGAGTTGCCGCCGGCGGCAAGAAAGGTGGCAAGGCGCCGCGCTTCGTGCTCGACAAGGACGGCAAGCGCCGCGCTCTGCCCTTCATGCTCGACGGTCAGGGCCTGCACGACCGCAAGGCGTGCCTCGACTATTGCGTGGCGCTCTCGCGCAACCTCAAGAACATGCGCACCTCCGTGGAGCAGGACGCCCAGCACTATAAGTTCATGTCCACCAAGCTCAAGAAGGTCAACGACTACGCCATCGCGCGCTACAACGACATACAGCACAACATCTTCGTCAATGGCGACCAGAGCTACATCGAGATTCTGAAGACCATGCCTATGCAGTACCACAACGCCAAGGCGGACGTCAACGAGAAGTACGACGTGGAGAAGGTGAAGTCTGCCAACGGCGGCGAGCGCACCATCTACTCGCAGTGGCGCGGCCCCATCGTGATGGGTCTGAGCTTCTTCGTGATCTTCTACATCATCGTGGCTGCCCTCCTGAGCAACGTGCTCGTGCGCTGGCTTGTGCCCAAGCGCTTCCGCACGGAGAATTTCATGAAGAAGAAGGTGTGCCTCATCCTCTTTGTCGCGATGTTTATCTTCGCCGTGTCGGTGATGGTGGCACGCACGTTCATGTACCACAACTTCTTCCTCATGGCGTCGAAACTCCTCATCGAGTACGCCTGGCTGCTCTGTGCCATCTTCTTCTCGCTGCTCGTGCGTCTGCCGGGCGACCAGATAAAGAGCGGGTTCCGCATATACACGCCGGTGATGCTGATGTCGTTTATCGTCATTACCTTCCGCATCATCTTCATCCCCAACAATCTCGTGATGCTCATCTTCCCGCCCATCCTGCTGCTCTTCACGCTGTGGCAATGGAGTGTCATCTCGCGCCACAACGACAACATTCCGCGTTCCGACATCTTCTACACGTGGATATCTCTCGTCATCATGGTGTTCTCTACGCTGTCGGCATGGTACGGCTACGTGCTGCTCTCCGTGCAGGTGCTCATTTGGTGGATGTTCCAGCTCAGCTGCATACAGACTATCACGTGCATCTACGACCTGCTCGCCGTCTACGAGCGCCGCTACCTCTCGCATAAGATTCATTCCGAGCACGAAGCCGCGCACGCCAAGAAGGGTTCCGTGCTCAGCGTCATCAATGTCAGCCACGGCAAGCACATCAACGTTACGTGGTTCTACGACTTCGTCTACATGGCGCTTGTGCCGATGATTAGCGTCTACTCCGTGCTGCTCTCTATCTGGTGGGCGGCTGACGTCTTCGACCTCACCGAGACCGTCTGGAAAATATTCATGTTCGACTTCCTCAATGTGCCTGGTGTGGTGCAGCTCTCTATTGGCAAGCTGGTGATGGTGGCGTCGCAGTTCTTCCTCTTCCGCTATCTCAACTATCTCATAAAGTCGCTCTATCACAAGTACCACAAGTCGAAGATCGTTGTCAACGGCAAGCCTAACTTCACGCTCGCCAACAACATCATCGCCATCTGCTGCTGGGGCATGTATGCCATCATCTCCGTGAAGATGCTGAAGATTCCGTCAACGGCGGTGTCTGTCATCTCCGCAGGCTTGGCAACAGGTGTCGGCTTCGCCATGAAGGACTTGCTCGAGAACTTCTTCTACGGCATCTCGCTCATGACGGGACGTGTCAGAGTGGGCGACTACATCGAGTGCGACGGCATACGCGGCAAGGTGGACTCCATCACCTATCAGAGCACACAGATTCTCACTGCCGACGGTTGCGTGATTGCCTTCCTCAACTCGTCGCTCTTCAACAAGAACTTCAAGAACATCACGAAGAACCACTCCTATGAGCTTGTGAAGGTGCCGGTGGGCGTGGCTTACGGCGCCAACATCGAGGACGTGCGGCAGATGCTTGTCAAGGCTGTCTCTGATCTCAAGGGCAAGACTGCTGACGGTCGCGACATCATCGACGAGAAGAAACCTATCAGTGTTGTCTTCGACGAATTCGGCGACAACTCCGTCAATCTCTTCGTCACCTATTGGGTGCTCGTCGACGAGAAGTTTGCCAAGACGGGACAGGTGAAGGAGGCAATCTACAACACGCTCAATGCCAACCATATCGAAATACCGTTCCCGCAGCGCGATATTCATATTATTAATAGTTGACGAGTTGACAAGTTGACGAGTTGACAAGTTGATTTAAGTTGACAAGTTGACGAGTTGACAAGTTGATTTAAGTTGACAAGTTGACGAGTTGACGAGTTGATAGTATTGGTGAGTTGAAACTCTCAAATTGGGATTATCCGTAGC
>DLKG01000022.1 GCA_002490315.1 Prevotella sp. UBA7594
ACGAGTTTCGAGTTACGAATTTGGAATTACGAGTTTCGATTTTTGAGTTTTGAGTTACGAATCTCAGACTCCATTGCCAATTCAAAATTCCTAATTCCAAATCGCAGGGCGAAGCCCGAGAACAATTCAAAATTCAAAATTCAAAATTCCTAATTCAAAATCGCAGGGCGAAGCCCGAGAACAATTCAAAATTCAAAATTCAAAATTCAAAATCGCAGGGCGAAGCCCGAGAACAATTCAAAATTCAAAATTCAAAATTCCTAATTCAATTTATCATAGTCCGTCGTGTGCTTCAGCAGACGCGGGCGGCTCTCATCGTAATCGGGCGAGAGGAGATTGAGTCGGTCCTGATAGTCGTGGCAGTGGATGCCGGCGATATAAAGCAGGAGATGGGGCAAGGCGTCGGTCATGTAGCGGCGGTTGCGTGCCCCCACCACCTCGCGGAAGATCATCGGTCGGCGGCGTATGTACTTGCGCGAGCACCATATCCACATCGGGATGTCAAACTCGGCGTGTGCAAGCCGCGCATCTATCTTTGCCGAGTGCATACGGCAGAAGAAGTGCATGTTGCCCTCATAACATTCCTCGCCGTGGTCGGGCACGTAGATGACGATGGCGTCGTCGTTCTCAAATCTCTTCACGATCTCCGTCACGATGGAGTCGTTGTAGAGAACAGCGTTGTCGTAGTCGGCAAGCGTCTGCCGTTCGCGGGCATTGAGATTGGGCTTCAGCTCCTTGTAGTCGTCGCCGTGGAAGTGCTTGCGGTCCTTCGGGGAGCGCTGCCTGTACTGCACGTGTTGACCGAGGAGGTGGAAGATGATGAGGTTGTTGTCGGTGTTCTGACCCTTCAGCTCGTCGTAGTCCTTGAGGAGATCCTCGTCGTACTGATGGAGCTGCGTGTTGCGCGTGTCGAACTGCGCCGCCGAGAGCTTGGGATTGTTGAGGAAGAAGCCGCCGCTGAAATCGTAGACAGCCTCCTTCGCCTTCGGCAAGAACTGGTTGGTGATGAACGTCACGTGATAGCCTGCCTTGCGGAAGAGTTCCGGGAAGAGCGGATAGTCACACCACTCACCCTTGTCGCCCACCGTGTAGAGCGAGAAGATATGCTTGAAGACGAAGCTCGTAAGATTCCACGGTGACACGACATCCGTGAACTTCACGAGGCGTCCCTGACGCTCCATGCGCGACTGGCGCGGCGTGGTTGGCATCGGGTAGCCATACTGCGACGAGTGGTGGCGATTGTAGCTCTCGCCGATGATGAGCACGATGTTGGGCGAGCGGAACGAGCAGGAGTCAACACGCACCTTGTCGGCTGTAGCTACAAGACGGTCCACCTGCTTTGCGGTGAGCGTGTTGGCGTAGATGCTGAACGCGAGGCGATAGAGCGGCTGATAGAGCACGGCATGATCCTTCTCCGTCAGCGTGTGCTCCACTTCGCCTATCGTACTACCGCTCATGAGCTTGTGGATGGCAAGCTTGTTGTGTATGCTCGTGCAGAGCGACGCCAAGAGAAGCACGAGCACGGCAACTGCCGTCACGGGTTTCATGCGGCGCAACATGTAGAGGGCACGCGCGGCGAGGGAGCGGCGCAGCCTGCACCATTCCTTCGGCACGAAATGCGGGAAGCGCAGGCGCATCACCGTCAGAATGTGGACGAAGAGCACCAATAGCACCCACCCCACCTTGCTCCACAAGATGTCGGGCGACACGCATGAACGCACGAACTCGCCCGCCTCGCGGGAGTCGGTTTCGCCGACGAGCTGCAGCATGGTAGGCGTGAGCGTCGACTGAAACTTTACGAAGCAGTAGACATCGGCAATGGTTGTGGCATAGAGCGCCACATAGAAAAATCCCCTCACCCATACCATCGCCTTGCGGGGCAGCACGGCAAGCACAGCCGAAAGGAAGTAGACATCGAGAAAAAGCTCCAGGTAGAGATTGTCGTAGAGCTTGGCACCGCGAGCGTCGGGCAGCGTCGCCCATGCCGACACGCAGCCGAGCACGTACATGAAGGCGAAGAATCTCCTGTTGTCGCTTATCGGCTTGAGCAGAACACTCAGCAGCCGCTTTGTTGACTTGGCGTATTTCATCTTTATTATCCTATTTCATATTGTTGTCAAATCAAAAACATTACGCAAATTTACACATCTTTCTTGAAATAAAGCCGTTTTGCGGAAGAATAGTTGCAATTATTGTGCTCTACACGCACCGTTCTCCGTAAAGCGGCGCTTTAGCATGTCTAAAGTGGCGCTTTAGCGTGTCTAAAGCGGCGCTTTAAGAAGCCTAAAGCGGCGCTTTAGAAAAACGCCGGATGAAATTAGGCAAATCAGTAACTCAAGTATGCTATTTGTCAACTCCAAATATGAACAAACTTGCATTTTTTTATTAACTTTGCAAAAGTAGAATTTACGTCACACAATGGGCCTCAACGTCTGCTTAGAGATACATAGAGGCATGGAGAGGCTGCCTTGCGGTAGATGTGTGAAGAAATGTAGCTTTAAATTAAGAATAGCAATAAGAATATGAGAATAGGAATAATTGTGGCAATGGACAAGGAGTTTGCTCAATTGCAGACCATTGCCACTGACTTGAAAGAGGAGACGCATGGCACCCGGCGCTTTCTCGTAGGACGTGTGGGTGAGAATGAGGTGGTGATGCAGAAGTGTGGCATCGGCAAGGTGAACTCCGCCATCGGGGCTGCCGCGCTGATTGCTGCCTACGGGCCCGACCTCGTAGTGTCGACGGGCGTGGCTGGCGGTGCCGACACGTCGCTTGAGGTGTGCGACGTTGTGGTGAGCACGGAGTGCTGCTACCATGACGTCTACTGCGGCGACGAGTGCGCGGCAGGACAGATAATGGGTATGCCCGCACGCTTTGCCACAGAGAAGGCGCTCGTGGAGAAGGCTACATCGCTCGACTGCCACACCAAGGTGCGCGGCGGACTTATTGTCACGGGCGACTGGTTTGTCAACACGCGTGAAAAGATGCGCTCCATCCTCGACAAGTTCCCCGACGCAATGGCTGTAGACATGGAGAGCTGCTCCATAGCGCAGACATGCCACGTCTACTCCGTGCCTTTCGTGAGCTTCCGCATCATCAGCGACATCCCGCTCAAGGACCACAAGGCGCAGATGTACTACGACTTCTGGGACCGCATGGCGGAAGGCTCGTTCGAAGTGACGAAGGCTTTCCTTTCCGCATTGTAGACGAAGAAAGGGGAACGGATAGAAGTTTAACGAAGAAAAGTAAAAGCAAAAATATAGAATATGGACAAAATTCCAAGTTTCACAATCAATCACAACAAGCTCCTGCGTGGCATCTACGTCTCGCGCAAGGACAGCGTCGGAGGCGACACCGTCACGACGTTTGACATCCGCATGAAGGAACCCAACCGTGAACCGGCACTCCACGCCGGCGCTCTCCACACCATAGAGCATCTTGCCGCCACATATCTGCGCAACGATGCCGAATGGAAGGACCGCATCGTCTATTGGGGACCGATGGGATGCCTAACGGGCAACTACCTGCTGATGAAGGGCGACCTTGAGCCGCGCGACATCGTCGACCTCATGCGACGCACGTTTCGCTTCGTTGCCGATTTCGAGGGCGACATCCCTGGCGCAGCGCCGAAGGACTGCGGCAACTGGCTGCTCCATGATCTGCCGATGGCACGTTGGGAGTCGCGTAAGTTCTGCGAAGAGGTGCTCGATGTAATCAAGGAGGAAAACATGGTTTACCCCACGAATGAATAAAGCCGCTTTTTTTGAAAGCGAAAAAAAAGTGCCGACTACAAAGCCGGCACTTTTCATCAACAACAATCAAACTAATCTATTATCTATTAAATCCTAACCATTTTGTGATGAGTTCTCACGAACTCTTCTCACTTTACAAAAGTGCAACAAACATGCCATGCCCTCCGTGCATGACATTGTGGCACACACGGCTCTCTTTAGCATGTCAAAATGGCAAGCGAATGACTCAAGACACTTCTGTTTCAAGGGGAATTTTATCTGCCGAAGAGCCGCGGAATAAAAAAAACGGAAAAAAGTAGGTGATTTATTTGGCGGTTTCAACTAAAACTCGTACCTTTGCACCGCTTTACAAAAGTTCGGGATGTAGCGCAGTTGGTTAGCGCACGCGTCTGGGGGGCGTGAGGTCGCAAGTTCGAGTCTTGTCATCCCGACATAGAAAGGGTTAAGGTGTTGTTTAACGACATTTTAACCCTTTTTTCGTGTATCCGTACAAAAAGAATGTACGGCAGGTTTACTACGGAACGTAAACCAATAGGAAGCCATAAAAAGAGAGAGGAATGTCAAAACAGAAGTTCCTTATAATTTTCTTACTTCCTTTTGACAATCCTCCCTCGTGTAATCTCTACAATAATCTTTGTTTTAACTTGTCGCCCTTGAGCGTCACTTCATACGTGGCACCCTTTCGCGTGTTGAATTTCAGCGTATGCGTGCCATAACGCAAGCTGCACACTGCCCCCGCACCTGAGAGGATGCGTGCCTTGGAGAGCGTGCCGTTGTGCCAGAAGAGGTCCACCGTGAAGTTGCCTCTTGCGCGTAGGCCCGTCACGGAGCCCTCCTTCCATGCGTCGGGCAGAGCCGGCAGGAGATGCACAAATCCGGCGTGACTTTGCAGGAGCATCTCCGTCACGCCTGCCGTGCCGCCAAAGTTGCCGTCGATTTGGAATGGGGCGTGAGTGTCCCAAAGGTTGTCGAGCGTGCCGTTCTTCAGCAGATTGCCGAAGAGCGTGTAGGCATGGTTGCCGTCGTGGAGGCGTGCCCATTGGTTGAGCTTCCAGCCCATTGACCATCCCGTAGCGCCGTCGCCGCGATGCTCAAGCACGACGCGGGCAGCACGGGCGAGGTCGGGCGTTGTGACGGGAGAGATGGTGTGGCCGGGGTGGAGTCCGAAGAGATGGTTGACGTGGCGGTGCTCGTCCTTAGGGTCGTCGATGTCGCGCGACCATTCCATGAGCTGGCCGTAGCGTCCAATCTGATAGGGCGCGATATGCTTCAGCGCGTCTTCCCATTGGCGGCGATCCTTGCTGTCTTTGCCGAGCACGCGGCTCGCCTCTACGGCGTCGAGAAGCACCTCGCGTATTACGGCATGGGCGAACGTGGCACCCTCGTCGACGGGTCCGTGCTCGGGCGACGTTGACGGGGCGGCAGTGTAGACGCCGTCGGGGCGATGCCAAAGGTAGTCGGAGGCGAAGTCGGCGGCACCCTTCAGGGCGTCGTAGTAGTTGGCGAGGAAGTGGCGGTCGCGCGTGTAGTCGTAGTAGTCCCAGAGATGCGTGGCAAGCCATGGTCCTGCGAAGGGCGAGAAATTCCACGACATGTCCTCGCTTGAGAGCGGCGACGTGAAGCCGAAGATGTTGCCAGAGACGGATGTGGTCCATCCGCGTGTGCCGAAATAAGCCTTGGCGGTGACGGCTCCCGGCTTCTGCAAGGTACGTATGAAATCGAAGAGCGGCAACTCACACTGTGAGAGCCCCGTAGGACAGGCGGGCCAGTAGTTCATCTGCAGATTGATGTTGTTGTGGTAGTCGACGCGCCACGGGCCGTCGACGTTGTTGTGCCAGATGCCCTGCAGGTTGGCTGGCATATTGCCTGGGCGCGAAGAGGAGATGAGCAGGTAGCGTCCGAACTGGTAGTAGAGTTCCTCCAGATAGAAGTCGGGCTTGCCCTGTCGGTAGTCGGCGAGACGGCGGTTGACGGGGCGGTCGTCGCAAGCGGCGTTCATGAGATTGAGGCGCACGCCGTTGAAGAGTGCTGAATAGTCGGCGAAGTGCTCATTGAGAAGTTCGTCGTAGCCCTTGGCGGAAGCCTTGGAGAGCCATTCGGAGGTGGTGGCTGCGGGGTCGGTGCCCACGTATGCCTTCGGGTCGTGGAAGTCGGGCGAGAAGTTGGGGCGGTAGTCGGTGTCGGCGGTGATGAGGAACACCACCTCGTCGGCACCCTTCACCATGATGCGCCCGTCCTTGCACAAGAGTTCCCCACCCTTGTTAATGGCCTTTACGCGCACGGCATATTCCATTTGGTTGTTGTCGAGACGCGCGAGCCACAGCAAGGAGCCGTCGGCGTCGGTGGAGAAGTGGCCGTGAGAAACGGGGTTGGGAGCATAGCTGAACGTGAGGTTCTGCTTGCCGGGGGCCGACGCCGTGAACCTGACAGCCATAACGTTGGCTGGATAGGACACGAAATATTCGCGCCGGTAGCGTATGGCGTCCTTCGTGAAGCTCACGGTGGCGAGGGCAGAGTCGAGCGACAGCTCACGCCTGTAGTCGCTCATTGCCACGGAGCTGAGACCGGTCTCGATGTAGAACTCGCCGGCGGAGGTGAAGCTTCCGAAGCGGAACGGCTCCTCTGCAGTCGACTCGTAGGGCACGTCGCTGTTGAAGTTTTTCTTCGTCAGTTGTGCCGCTCTTGCCCAGTCGCCCTTGCTGAAGGCGTCGCGTATAACGGGGATGACGTCGGCAGAGCGCTTGTTGACGTTCCAGTAGCGGGAAGCGTCGCCCGACGTGGCAGGCCCGCCTCGCCAGAGGGTCTTCTCGTTGAATGTGATGCGCTCCGCCTCTATGGAGCCGAGAATGTTGGCGCCGATGTTGCCGTTGCCGATGGGCAGCGACTGCGACTCCCATTCAGGGTCGGGGTTTTGCACCGCGTCGCCTGCACGCTCAAGCTGCTTGACGGAAGGCTTGCGGTCGGGGCTCGACTGTAGCCATACGGCTTGTCCGCGAAGTGTCGTAGGTGTGTCAAACCAATATTTGAGAGGAGTTTTCTGCGCATTGGCGCCTGTGGCGGAGAGCGCGAGAAGGAGGGTCAGGTAGGTTGTCTTCTTCATTTGTAGGTTGTCTTCTTCCTTTATATATATGTATTGTGGTAGTATTCCCGGTATAGGCTATGGAGGCTTCTACTTCACGGCCTCAACCTTAAATCCTGCCTTGCGCAGAAGCTCCAGCAGTCCGCGCTCGCCTGAGAGGTGAGCGGCTCCGACGACGAAGAGCGTCGGCTTGGCAGTCATAATGGCAGGCATCTTCTTTGCCCAGTCGGCATTGCGCTTGTAGATGAGCAGGTCCAGTTCCTCAGGCGTGGCGTCGCACGTGGCGGAGAATTTCTCGTCCACTACCTTCTGCAAGGCGTCGATGTCCTGAGCGAAGTAAGCCTTTGCCATGCGCTCGCTGAGACTGGCGTAGTAGTCCTGATTGTTGAGGAAGCAGTCGAGCAGAGCCAGCTGTCGCTTGAGTGGCGTCGAGCCGAAGAGCATGCTGCTTTGGAAACGGATAGTCTCCAGTCCGCCGATAGGCTCGTTGTTGGTCTTGGCCTGCGTCTGGAAGTAGGAGTCGATGGTGTTGGTGGGGTCGAACTCGCCCATGTGTCCCGTCATGTACTGCATCATCTCGAGCTGCGACGTGAGCGAGGCGGGCAGCAAGTGCCCCATCTGCTGCTCAACGATGGCGTTTTCAAGTCCCACACCCATCGACGCCTTGAGATAGGCATTGAGCTTGGCGTAAGAGGCGGCACTCATCACCGACTTCAAACTCTTGCCGTCGGGCAGCATCATCTGCCGCTGGAGAAACTTCAGCGAGTCGGCGTTGAGCATGTCGTCCCATTTCACCTCGCCATACACCTGGTCGGTGGCGTCGAGAGCCTCCCTAATGCCCACTATCTTGTCGGCAAACGAGGCGCTTGCCAGATGGAACGTGCCGACAACGTAAGACGGCTTCGCCAACTGTCCGCCCGACACGCGATAGAGAAGCTGCGCACTCGACGCCATGCTGACAAGCACAAAAGCAATGGTTGCAATGATTTTCTTCATAATAGATTTCCTTACATTATTTATTTTTGATTCAAGTTCACGCAAGTATTCATCTTGCGTTCTTCATACAAATGTAGACAAAAATTTCTTATTTATGCCTTATGTTTAGACTTTTATTTGTAAATTTGCCTCATTAATTCTTAAAACCTCACAAAAATGAAGAAACTATTATCCACATTTGCATTCTCACTTCTGGCATTGCCGGGAATGGCACAGCTCAACTTCAACGTACAAGCCCCAGCCAATCTTTCCTTCGTCACCATCACCACTGACGGCGTGAATATGCGAAAGACGCCAAGCCCGCAGGGCGCCAAGCTCCTCATCGCTGACAACGAGGGTTGCTACGACTGTCCGCCCGACTACGTGTGGAACAACGGCTCTGCCGCCCATCGCCGCCTCGAAACCGCCCATCCAAACAAAGGAGAAGTGCTGAAGAAACTCGGCACAAGTGGCGAATGGAACAAACTCGACTTCAGTGGCACGCAGGTGTACACGATGGCAAAGTTCTGCTCCGACATCACTCCGTACGACATCGTCGACTCCGACATGAAGAATCCGGAAAGCGTGACGCCCGTACCCGGCTGCCCCGGCTACTATTTCTACCCCTATGAGAACGAAGTGGTGGGAATATG
Source organism: Prevotella sp. UBA7594 (assembly GCA_002490315.1). Classification (GTDB taxonomy): domain Bacteria; phylum Bacteroidota; class Bacteroidia; order Bacteroidales; family Bacteroidaceae; genus Prevotella. Next base: position 8,460 of record DLKG01000022.1, read on the forward strand.
CGACCTGTACATCGGAAAGAAAGCCGGCAACATCATCGTCTTCGACCGCCACGTGCCGCTGCCCATCTACAACGAGGAAGAAACCTACGCCCTGCGCTCGAAAAAAATTGAAGGCACAGACAATGAATACTACATCTACTGCAACAAGTCGATGTGCAACGTGAAGAAAGAGAAATTTGAATACGAGGGCGGCGTCAGCGTGAACGAAATCGTGCGCTTCGACACGCAGAAGCTCAATCAGAAGCTCCTCACCTTCCTCCTCAAATACGTGAAGACTGACGACACACCGTTCTATGGCGTATGCACGACTCCTGGAGCGTACGAAATTGTCGGCTTCAATCTGTAAGGATATAGACTATAGATATCATTAATATATATGGAGATTTTAACGAAAATCATCAGCCATTTCAACATAGAGGGTACGCCCCTCGACATAAAACCGCTCGGCAACGGACTCATCAACGACACCTACAAGATAACGACCGTTGAGCCCACCGCTCCCGACTATGTGCTGCAACGCATCAACCACCACGTCTTCACCGATGTAGAACTGCTGCAGCACAACATCGAGACCGTGACGCGACACATTCGCGAGAAGCTCGAGGCAGAGGGTGTCGACGACATCGACCGCCGCGTGCTCCGCTTCATCGACACCGACGACGGCAAGACGTTCTATCACGACGCACAGGCCGACGCCTACTGGCGCATCTCCGTGTTCATCGACCACGCCGTGACCGTGGAGACCGTCGACGAGAACTCGTCCTATCACGCTGGCCACGCCTTCGGCAATTTCGAGGCGCAGCTCGCCGACATCGCCGACCAGCTCGGAGAAACCATACCCGACTTCCACAACATGTGCCTGCGCCGCGACCAACTGCGCGAGGTGGTGAAGAGCAATCCTGCGGGGCGCGCTGCCGGAGTAGCCGACTTCATTGCCGAGATAGAGAGCCGCATGGACGAGATGTGTCTCGGCCAGCGCCTGCTTGCCGAGGGCAAGCTGCAGAAGCGCGTGTGCCACTGCGACACGAAGGTGAACAACATGATGTTCGACGACAAGGGCAATGTGCTCTGCGTCATCGACCTCGATACGGTGATGCCCTCGCTCTTCGTCAGCGACTACGGCGACTTCCTGCGCACTGCCGCCAACACCGTGGCGGAGGACTCGCCCGAGTACGGCGACATCGACTTCCGCATGGACATCTTCCGAGCTTTCACACGCGGATACATGGAGTCGGCAACGTTCCTCACGCCGCTCGAAATCTCGCTCCTGCCCTACGCTGCCAAGCTCTTCCCCTACATGCAGTGTGTGCGCTTCCTTTGGGACTACCTCTCGGGCGACCACTACTGGAAGTGCCAATATGCCGACCACAATCTCACACGCGCACGCAACCAGTGGCATCTCTTCCTCAAGGTATGCGAGCACGAGGCCGAGATGAAGTCCTTCATCGAAAGCCTGTAGCCCACAATAACCGGGAGAAGGGACGCCCTCGTCCCCGACACTGTCAGTAAGATTATCTATTTTAAACACATTTGGGGACGAGGGCGTCCCCTCTCCCGGTTATAGTTGCATTGCCTTCCCTCTCCCCGTTATAGTTGCATTGCCTTCAAAATTGCCCGACATATCATTTGGTCATTCCATTATTTTTCATTACCTTTGCATCCACAAAATGCGCTTGTGGCGGAATTGGTAGACGCGCCAGACTTAGGATCTGGTGTTTTAGGACGTGTAGGTTCGAGTCCTATCAGGCGCACCCAGAGAAATCCTAACTGCTTGAATATAAGCGGTTAGGATTTTTGCTTTTATGAAATTGCCGAGTTCTTACCGAGTTATTAAGAGCTTATCTGTATAATCCTCGGCAAAAGTGTCATAATATCAATTTCAACATATTATTTTTACACATAAAAGAGAAAACAACGCAGCCCTATTTCTGTTATTTCATGTTAAAATTCCTCTACGAATATATTATTATAATGCAAATCACTATCTTTGCGTTAAATTCATTATAGTTACTGCAATATGGAAGATTTGAATCAACTTAAGTTGGTACTGGTTAAAAAAAAGAAGACCAACAAATGGTTGGCTGAACAGTTGAATGTAAATCAGACAACTGTTTCTAAATGGTGTACGAATACCAGTCAGCCAGATTTGGCAACACTGAAACGTATTTCAGAGTTGTTGAATGTCAATGTGAGTGAAATTATAAATTTTGATTAAAGTCGGGCCATGGGAAATTCTAACTTTAATGAGAATACCAGAGTGCAAGTTCCGGCTGCACTTCATCTATGCAAGTTGGGCTATACTTACTTGGATAACATCATCGCATATGACACCAAGACGAATATCCTTATTGACGTTTTCCTGAATGCCGTGAAACGTCTCAATCCGTCCATGACAAGTCAGGAGGTATCGCTGTTGTTCTCAAAGATTGTTAATATCGCCAACAATGATGATTTAGGGCGTGAGTTCTATCAGATGCTTTCTTCCAATAACGGAATAAAGCTTATTGATTTTGACAATCCCGACAACAACGATTGGCATGTCACCACGGAGTTTACTTGTGAAAATGTGGATACCGAAGATAATTTCCGTCCCGACATCACCTGTTTCGTCAATGGTTTACCACTGGCTTTTATCGAGGTGAAGAAGCCCAATAATCATGAGGGCATCTTGGCGGAGCGTGAACGCATCAACACCCGTATGAGCAAGGCGTGCTTCCGCCGCTTCTTCAACATTACGCAGTTGATGATATTCTCCAACAATCAGGAGTACGACAATGAGAGCCGTGTGCCTATCCAGGGTGCATTCTATTGCTGCTCTGCTAAGGGAAAGGCTTTCTTCAATGTGTTCCGTGAGGAGAACAAGTCGTTTGTTCCCAATTTTCCATACAAGGAGATAACGGATGAGGACGAATATAAAGTGTTGAAGCATCGCAACTGTGTGGTCATAAAGAATCTTAAGGAATATCAGACCAACAAGGATGTCAATACTCCCACCAACCGCATCATCACTTCAATGCTCAGCAAGGAGCGTTTCCTTTTCTTGCTTCGCTATGGCATAGCGTATGTTGAGCGCAAGGTGGAACTGGATGACGGCACGCAGGGTACTACGCTGCAAAAGCAAATTATGCGCTATCAGCAGATGTTCGCTTCTTATGCCATCCGCCGTACATTGAATAATGGAGTAAAGAGTGGTATCATTTGGCACACACAGGGTAGCGGCAAGACGGCTTTGGCTTATTACAGTGTCCGCAGCCTTACTGACTTCTTCGCTAAGAAGAATATTGTGGCTAAGTTTTATTTCATTGTTGACCGCATCGACCTTATGGAACAGGCTACTGATGAGTTTGCCGCTCGCGGTCTTATCGTGCATAATGCTAAAAGTCGTGAGGAACTGATGAATGACATTGCCAGTCGCTCTATCACGCAGAACAACGAAGGCAAGCTGGAGATAATGGTGGTCAATATACAGAAGTTTAAGGAGGACAAGGCCAAGGTATTGGTTGATGACAGTTACAGCACCAACTTGCAGCGTATCTTTTTTATCGACGAGGCTCACCGTGGGTATAATCCCAAGGGCAGCTTCCTTGCCAATTTGCTCGAGGCTGACCATAACGCCGTGAAGATTGCGCTTACCGGCACGCCGCTTCTGAAGGAGGAGCGCGAGTCGTGGCGTGTCTTCGGCGACTATATCCATACTTATTATTATGACAAGTCTATTGCTGACGGCTATACTTGCAAACTGATGCGCGAGCCTGTCGAGACGATATACAAGGAGAAAATTGAAGATATACTCGACAAACTGGCGGGAAGTGTGCAGGTTAAGAAGTCTGACATCGACCGCAACAAGATTATCGAGGATGACAGCTATCTCAATGCGTTGCTTGACTATATAATATCCGACTTCCGCCGTTTCCGCAGGGAGCAGAATGACGATTCTGTCGGAGCGATGATTGTCTGCAAGACCAATCCTCAGGCAAGGGAGATGTTCCGCCTGTGGCAGGAGCGGTTCCATAATGCTGAGAAAATATGGCACCATAAGGAGGAACAACTCGGTATGGCGGCTGAGCCGATGGTTTTGCCTTCCGGTTATAGACCTTTGACGACTTCGCTTATCCTGCATGACGAGGGGGACAAGATGGAGCGTAAGGAATATATCGAAGGCTTTAAAAAACTTCAGGAAGTGGATGTGCTCATTGTCAACAAGATGCTTCTCACTGGCTTTGATGCTCCGCGTCTGAAGAAGTTGTATCTTGGACGATCTCTCGACGGGCATGACCTTTTGCAGGCTTTGACTCGTGTCAACCGCCCCTACCATGATTTCAAATATGGCTATGTGGTGGACTTCGTGAACATCAAGGAGAATTTCGATGCCACTAACGACCGCTACCTGCGTGAACTTAACCGCACTACTGATGATGCTGGTGCCGGACAGAACAATATCGCCAATGACGTGATGGTGACTAAGGAGGAGGTGGAAGCCAAGATTAAGCAGGTAAAAGGTGTGCTATTCAACTTCACCACCGACAATATGGAGGAGTTCCGCAAACAGATTGACGAGATTGACAATAAGGACAGTTTGTATGAGCTGCGCAACACGCTTTCGGAGGCGAAGGCTATTGTCAATCAGGTTCGTTCTTTCGGCGACGAGGAGACGAAAAAGAGACTTGATTCTCTTCCCACAGGCACCATTCCTACGCTTATCACTGAGGTAACACACCGCATTGAGCGCATCAATCTTCTTGAGAATACGGAGCATAAGGCTGACGTGTCGGGCATTATCAACGTGGCTCTCTCGGAATTGGAGTTTGAGTTTAAGAAGGGTATGCCTGAGGAGATGCGCATCATCGTCAACGACATCCGTGAACGGTGTGAGCGTGTTCAGGCAGAGTTTGAGGCGAACTTCGACACAAAGGAGGACAAATATGTTATTCTTGCCGACGAGTTCCGCGAGTATTTCCGCAAAAAGGGCTTTGTGCCAAAGGATACGGCTGATGCAAAGGAGAGCATACAGTATATGGATGAGGTGATGAAGAAGATACGCGAAATCAATCGCCGCAACCGTATTTTGAAAAGCAAGTACAAGGGCGACGAGCGGTTTGTACGCATACACAAACGCATTGAGGAGCAAAACGAAAAGCGCGAAAAGCCTATCATCTCCAAACAGGAATACGAGATTGCGGAGAACCTTGCCAATATGAAGCAGGACATCGACCGCATGATTTTCCTTGACATCAACAAGCTCGACAATGTGCCGGCTTTCCAGCAGGATGTGCTTGCCATCATTGGCAAGGAACTCCTGAAAATGCATATTCGGGCGGACATCAAGGATCGCAAGTTTATCAACAATCTTATCACAACTGAATATTTACAACAACGCAACTACGCATATTAAATAATGAGCAATATCAATATATCGGAGGCTACTATCGCCCTCATTGATTCTTTGAAGAGTACTACCGGGGCTTTCGGCTTGGCTGGTACGGGCAGCGAATACAAGATTGTAACGGAGATGTTCCTTTACAAGTTTTTCAACGACAAGTTCGGCTATGAGGCCAAACGCGACGAGGTGTATGGCGAGCGGTTGAGAAACGCCGAGAAATGGGATGCTGAGTATGACTCTTTCACAGAGGACGAGGTGGAGGACTTGTTCAGTTATCTGCCGCACTCGGTGCCGCGCATGAAGCCTGAGCATACGCTTTCGCATCTTTACAACTCTGCCACTAAGGGCGACTTCTCTACGCTGCTCGACGCTACACTCGTTGACATCGCATCCCTCAATGCCGACACATTCTCTGTCTCTACTTCGGGCAAGAGTAAGGTGAACATTTTCTTTCCGCTTACCACTTATGTTACTGACACGCAGAAGCGTGACGAGTTTGCCAAGGCTCTTATGCGTAATGTGGCTTCATTCAACTTTGAGGATGTGTTTGATGAGAAATACGATTTCTTCTCTCATATCTTCGAGTATCTTCTGAAGGGCTTTAACAATGCCGGTGGTGGCAAGTATGCAGAATATTACACGCCTCGTGCCATTGCGCAGGTGATGGCTCGGCTGCTGGTTGGCGATAATGCAGACCTTCGTGGCATCACTTGCTATGACCCGTCGGCTGGTACTGGCACGCTGCTCATGGCGCTCGCCCATCAGATTGGCGAGGATCGCTGCTCCATCTATTCGCAGGATATTTCGGAGAAATCGTCGGAGATGCTTCGTCTTAATCTTATTCTCAACAATTTTGCTGCTTCGCTGCCTAACGTGGTGCAGGGAAACACGCTCACTGAGCCTTCGCACAAGGAGAGCAACGGGGTGCTGAAGAAGTTTGACTTCATCGTCAGCAACCCTCCGTTCAAGCTCGACTTCCCTGAATACCGTGACACGCTTGCTGCTGACACCATCCGCTTCTGGGCTGGCGTTCCTAACGCTGTGAAAAAGGTTGATCCCAACAAGCCGAAGATGGCTATATACACTTGCTTTATCCAACATCTGCTTAACTCGCTGAAACCTACGGGTAAGGGTGCCATCGTCATCCCTACCGGATTTATCACTTCCAAGAGCGGTGTGGAGAAGCGTATCTTGCAGCGCATCGTGGACGAGAAATGGGTGTACGGCTGCGTTTCCATGCCGTCTAACGTGTTTGCTACTACGGGTACTAATGTGTCGGTGCTTTTCTTCGACAAGAGCGCAAAGAGCGATAAGGTGATTCTAATTGATGCAAGCAAACTCGGTGAGGAATACAAGGAGGGCAACAACCAGAAGCGCAGGCTCCGCGATTTTGAGATTGACAAGATTGTCAATACATTCCAGAACAAGGAGGCGGTGGACGACTTCTCGGTTGCCGTGACTTACGACGAGATTAAGGAAAAAGGTTACAGTCTGTCGGCTGGGCAGTATTTCGACATCAAGATTGACTATGTTGACATCACAGAGGAGGAGTTCAATCGCCGCATGGACAACTACAAGTCTACTCTGAAAGCGCAGTTTGAGGAGAGCCATCGTCTTGAAACGGAGATTCTGAAGCAGCTGGACTGCATTTCGTTTGATACTAATGTTGGAAAGGGTACCGAACATGAGTAATGAGATTCAATTTCTTCTGTACAATATGCCTGATGCTGACGGCAAGGTGCAGGTGGTTATCAAGAACGAGACGCTTTGGTGTACGCAAAAGGCTATGGCACAACTCTTTGGTGTTGGTGTTCCGGCTATCAGCAAGCATCTGAAGAATATTTTTGAAGAGGGGGAGCTTGTAGCGGATTCAGTTATTTCCAAAATGGAAACAACTGCCGCTGACGGCAAAAACTACACCACGACATACTATTCCTTGGATGCTATTATTGCCGTTGGCTATCGTGTCAGTTCGCTGAAAGCCACTCGCTTCCGTCAGTGGGCAACAAAGATTCTCAACGAGTATATCAAGAAGGGTTTTGCTATGGACGATGAGCGTCTGAAGCAGGGCAACGCTGTTTTCGGTAAGGACTATTTCCGCGAGTTGCTGGAGCGCGTTCGGTCTATCCGAGCAAGTGAGCGCCGTATTTGGCAACAGATTACGGACATCTACGCTGAATGTAGCACGGACTATGACAAAAACTCGCCTACGACACGCGACTTCTACGCTATGATTCAAAACCGCTTTCACTATGCCATCATGGGCCATACGGCGGCTGAGATTATCTACTCGAAGGCTGACCACACAAAGGAGAACATGGGACTGACGACATGGAAGTATGCGCCCGACGGACGAATTCTAAAATCGGATGTCAGCATTGCCAAAAACTATCTCCAAGAGAAAGAAATCCGCCAACTGGAACGTGCCGTTACAGGCTTCTTTGATTATATCGAAGACCTCATAGAGCGTGAAAACACATTCAACATGGCGCAGTTCTCGGCAAGTGTTAACGAGTTTCTCGCATTCCGTCGCTACCAGATTCTGCCCGACAAAGGCAAAATATCGGCGGCACAAGCCAAGAAGAAAGCGGAAGAAGAATATGATATTTTTAACAAGACGCAACGCATTGACTCTGACTTTGATAAGGAAGTGAGAGGGTTGTTGGATAAGGAGTAATACAATTTTGCAAGTCTGACTTGCAAAATTGTTTTTAACAATAGGGCAAGTTTTACTTACACTATTTCAAGATAGAGATAAAAATGGAACTGAAAAAATACAAGTTAGGCGAATGCCTTGAATTACAAAGGGGGTACGACCTTACTTCTTCCCAAATGCAAGATGGTGAAGTTGCAGTTGTTGGATCTAATGGAATTATAGGCTACCATAATTCTGCACGTGGCAATTCTCCGTGCATAACTGTTGGACGAAGTGGAAGTGTTGGAAAAGTCCATTATTACGAGCAACCAACATGGACACATAATACGGCATTATTTGTAAAAGATTTCAAGGGAAATAATCCGAGGTATTTATACTATCTCCTTAAAAACTTGCATTTGGACAAAATATTTGAAAAAGGAAGTAGTGTAATACCATCACTGGATAGAAAATTGGTGCATTCTTTGGTCGTTCCATTCCATAAGGATATAAACGACCAAAGAAAAGTTGTAGATGTTCTTACTGTGATAGACCGCAAAATAGAACTCAATCGTCAGATAAATGATA
>DLKG01000026.1 GCA_002490315.1 Prevotella sp. UBA7594
ATTTAAATTAATATACGATGATATAAACAACAAGATTGCAACAAAGCAACTTCCATAGATTAAATTAGAACTTATTCCTGATTTTGAAAAAATTCTATGTAAAGCTATCCCTATAATATAGTATGGCATAAACCGTACATAAAAAAACAATCCCAGCGTAAACTTCATACCTATAAAGCCTATGATATAATCAGAAAGAACAATACATAAAAAAGAGATTCCGTACAACATCCCATATACATATCTCGATTTAACACATTTATCGAATATATACATAGTAATATATGCCTCAAATATAAAAAGAAGGAACCAAAGATGCGCAACTCCATTGAGGATATCTGAGAAGCAATAATTTTGGAATAACGTCACAAATAATGCCCAAAACAGATAAGGCATTATTACACGCCTTGTTTTCTTTAATATAAACTGATATGAATTTGCATATCGCCCTTTCTCATACCAATATGAATATAGGAAACCTGATATAATAATAAATAATGGCATGTGAAAATAACGTATGAAACAAGCTATCTCATTCAATATAGGAACTGTCTGCCATTTTACCCCCCCCCCCGACCAAATATCACTATATCCACACAAGCAATGATAAAAGACAACAAGTATCATTGCCGATACCCTTAGTACACTTATATAATCAAGTCTGTTAATAGCCATATAATCACTATATAAGGACTGTATCAATATTATATCTTGGACGTTGTTTGCTTTCAATGTATATTTTTCCTATGTATTCTCCTATAATACCAAGTCCAACTAAAACACACCCAGAACAGAACCATATTGACAGCATTAAAGAAGACCAACCCTTCACCGTCACCCCCGTAAAATACGAATACAAAATCCAAATTAATACACAAAATGCAACAAAGATGAAAAATGCTCCAAGTACAATAATCAAACGAATTGGCTTGACTGAAAAAGAAGTAATCCCATCAATTGCAAAATTTAGCATCTTGGACAACGGATATTTAGATTCTCCAGCAAAACGTTCTGCACGATTATAAAAGACTTTATCTGTTTTATAGCCAAGTAATGGTATTAATCCCCTTATAAAGAGATTGCGCTCTTTGAATTGTAATAAAAATTTCAAAGCCCTTTTACTTAACAATCTGAAATCAGCATGATTATAAACAGTCTTAGCCCCCATAACATGCATAAGTTTATAAAAAGCCAAGGCTGTACTTCGTTTAAAAAACGTGTCTGTTTTTCTTTCGTTTCTAACACCATAGACGACATCACATCCATCATAATATTTTTTTACCATTTGAGGTATTGCATTTAAATCATCTTGTAAATCTGCATCTATAGAAACAATCATGTCTGTTTTCTCAACAGCAACAGACAATCCTGCCCATAAAGCATTTTGATGACCAACATTGCAAGCAAGATTAACCCCCTTAACGAACTTATTTATCTTATTATAATGAACTATTAATGGCCATGTTCTGTCTTTACTTCCATCGTTAACATATAGAATGATACTTTCCCCTGAAATCAAACCTTCGGCAATCATTGATTCCAAAAGTTCCGTTAAACGTTTTGTTGTTTCCTCTATAACGGCTTCTTCCTTATAACAAGGTACAACAATTGCTAATTTACTATCTTTCATTTTATTTTTATAATTGTTAGCACTCAATTTATGGCATTCCCCTTTGTATAGGTACTTTTACGAATGCCTACATTTTGAGTTGTTAAAATTTCATGGTTTTACCTAATTTACGCACTTATTCCCAAATGCGTATTTCATTCCATTCTCCCTTATACGCTCCATCCACCTGACCACTTCCATTTTGCTGTATTTCAAGTTGCCGTCAGCGTCTTTCGCCTTCATGGCAGAAAGAGCCAAAAGGCTGTACTCATTGTCTAAAGAGGTTTGGAAGATGCTGAGAGCGTCGGTGTTTTTTTTATTGGTTAGTTTGTTTTTTGTAAAGCGGCGCTTTAGCCAACGTAAAGCGGCGCTTTAGGCATCGTAAAGCGGCGCTTTAGACAGCTTAAAGCGGCGCTTTGGTTTTGAAGTCTGTATGCTTAAGAAAAGAAGGGAACTTGAAGTACTTCCATGAGTCTTGCTCTCGAAGCTCAACCATGCCACGATGGAGATGGGCAGCGAGATGCTGAATGGGGGAATTTTCCTTGACTGCTTCTGCCTTCTTTCCTTTATTGAACGCTTCTGCCTTCTTTCCTTTATTGACTGCTTCTGCCTTCTTTCCTTTATTGACCGCTTCTGTCATGGCTGCCGTGATGGAAGAAAAGAGAGAGGAGAGGGTTGTGTCGGGGTTGAAGGTGGCGGAAAGATAGTTGTAGAGCTCGTCCTTGGGGAAATGGAAGGAGAGAACTTGTGCGACGGAGAGGAATGTGAAGACAGCTTGCGGCAGTTGACCTTGGCGCAGATGGAGGTCGATGATTTGGCACTTGCCGTCGAGAGCGGCGGAAACACCGGGAATATTGAGTTTGCCGTCGGCGTCATGGAACGCGGCGTCGAGGGCGGCGTCATGAGTGATGACGGACGGCAGGTCTGCCACGGGCACTTTATGGAGCAGCACGTGACGCTGGAGCAGCTGACGCCACACAAGCAGGCGCGTTCCCTGCCACATCTCTACTGCCGCTGCTGTCACGGCTTGGAACGCCGAACCCGTCTGGCGGAGCTGCGAAGCCACGGCGCGTGCCATTCGCTCCACGTCCATGGCATCGTAATCCACGTCAAGCTTCATGGAAAAACCGCCTATACCGCCTACCCTTTCAAAGCGCACTTCCAAAGGGTTGCCGCCGTCTGCCTGACGGTTGCCATCATTGCTTGCGGATGACGCAGGCTCCTTGCCAGAGGAAAGGAGCGTGGCGGAGGCTACGGAGAGTGAAGGGTCGGCAACGATCAGCAGAGAATGAAGCCGGGGATAGTGTTTCGTGGCGAGGTCGTGGACGAAGCGGCGCCTTTCCTCCACGCCCTGCGACTCGTAACTGTCGTAGAAGTCGCCCCATGAGACGACGGCCTCCACCTTGCCCTCATCATCCTTGAAGAGTGCAACATGGGCGTAATAGTCATAGTCCTCGTCGAAGACGGGAGCGTACCTGTCGGCATCGTAGTCCTTGCCACGGAAGAAACCACGGAGATTGCAGCGGAGCACGAGTTCGAAGAGTCCGTTGTGATGGAAGACGGCATAGTCCTTGCTTTCGGGGATGTCAACGCCTGAGGTCGGCGTGAGGAAGGGCCGCAGCACAGCGTCGGGCACATACTCCCGCAGCACGGCGTCGAGCGTGGCGTTGTTGGAATGGAAATACTTGGCAAGTACGCGAAAATTGCTTCGCATTGACTCGCCAATGTTGCAGAGCACGCCTTCCTGCCACTGCTCTTCCTTTGCTGCCTTCTTCTTGCAATAGGATATGGCGGAGAGGCTACGGTCGCGACAGACCGCCGGCTTCCGCAGAAAGTCCTTCAGCATCTGGCGCAGCATGGCGGGAGCGTCCTCCAAGGGGTTGTTTGCCTGAAGATAACCTATGATTTGGTCGATGGCACGCCAACAGCCGACAGCCTCAGCCTTAGCGCCTGACGTCGCCTCATGCACTACCTGCATGTCAAACTTCCGTATGTTGGAGATGTTCAGGCAATGGTTGTTGCCGAAGCGCACAAGCAAGTGGCGGTCTTTCTTTCCCTTGTGCTTCACCTGCTTCACGACGCCCTCCCATCCAGCCATCGGACCGCTGAGCAGGCGTATGGTGTCGTTGACAGCCACGAGGTCGCCGTAGTTTCTGTCGACGATGGAAAGCCCATCGATGTCGGAGGCGACACGCTCGTTGTAGAAAATGAAGCGCTCCATGTCGCCGTCGGGGATGGTGGCGCTGCTGATGATGGAGGATTGGCTCATGGCTTTCACGTTCTTGCAGAGCAGGTGGGCATCGGCAACGAACGTTTCCGTCTCCATCGTGCCCGTCTCCAGATTCCTCACGCTATCCTCGTACTTGAAATAGCCCCAATTAGTGATGATGCTCCTTAATGCGTACACGTCGTCAACCTTCACAAAGAACATTCCGTGAATCAACGGGCGGAAGCTCACGCTCTCATTGCCGTCGGCAACGGCACGCGACATTCTCCGCAGGGGCAGATAGACCTGCCTTACTACATCGGGATAGTGCCTAAGGAAGAACTCCTTTGTCTGCTGCTCCTTAAACTGCGGAGCGTTGACTATAAGCCACATAATAAAGGAGAATGTGAAGAATTGCTAAAAGTGGTTGGCTGAAGAATACAACCCGGTTTCCCCTGAGAAGAAACGTATTCCCGGGCTATGAGAGTTGTAACTATTGTCACGGCGCTGACAATCAATAGACTGACTTCCACTAACCATCAATGCCTTTTATGTCTTTCCGTCGTATGCAAAAAAATGCAATCGAGCTTCTATTGAGCAAATTATTTCCCATATTGCTACACCTTTGAGAAAGCCATTACTGTTGTATTATAATGCAAAGATAAGAAAAATATTGCTAAGAAACCGATTGCAGATGTGAAAAATGTTGAGAGCAGCTTTTTTTTACTGCTCTCATAAACCATTGCCGCTTATTTCTTACCACAGCAAGAGGCTTTCTTCTCGCCGCAGCAGGATGCTTTCTTCTCGCCACAGCAAGAGGGAGTAGGCTCTTCCTTGCCGTCGCATCCCACCACCGTTGCCTCATAGCCAAACTTGGAGAATGCCTTCTGGAGCTTGGCGGCGTCGGTCTTGGCGGCGTCGTAGCTCACCATGACGCGCTGCTCTGCAACATTCGTCTCTATAGACTTCACGCCCTTCTCGAAGCGGAGATTGCCTTTAATCTTGTTCTCGCAACTCTCGCAGTGCATGATGGGGTTAGTCGTGAACACTACGGTCTTGATGTCCTTAGCCGATGCCACAATCGCTGAAAGCAGCATGGCGAAAAAAAGAATTGTCTTTTTCATTGCAGATGTTTTGTATTTAATTGTTTAATTACTTGAATTTATTGTCTTCCCCAGAGATTTACTCTGATGCCGGCATAGAACTTGCGGTTGTCCGTCGGCCCCCACACCATCGTCGGGTCGAACTGCGAACTCCAAGGATGGTCGGCATGGTAGATGGGGGTTTTCTGTGTGAAGTTGGTGATGTTGTCGGAACCGACATATATGGAGAAATGTCGGAACCAACGCGTCACTTGCGCAGAGACTTGCTCGAAGCTCTTGAAGGTGCGCTGCCACGACTCCGTGCCGTCTGCCAGCGTGTAGGGGCGCGGCAGGCGTCCGCCGCCGTTGAGCTGGAGAGTGGCGTCAATCTGCCAGAGACCGAGCGGCGTCTTGTAGGAAGCCGTAAGGAGACCCTTCCACTTGCCTTGCAGGGCACGCTCCGAGAGCACGCCGCCATAGACGCCTTTCACGATGTTGCGGCGATAGGCGGCTGTGAGGCTCAGACCCTTCACGATGTCGTAGGAAGCGTCCACCTGCAGCGTGTGGGAGAAACTCTTGCCGTGGATGTTGTCGATGAAAAGTTTCGTGGGGTCGGCATCGTAGTCGGCATCCACCTGCGAGAGGAAGTGCGTGTAGTAGTACTCGGCGTTGACATTGAGCGTGCGTCCGAAGAGAGGGATGTTGAGCGAGGCGTTGACACCGTAGTTCCACGCCTTCTCCTGCTGCAGGTCAGCGGCTACGACAAGCTGCCTGCCTGATGCGAGCAGGTTGCTGTATTCAGCGAGGGCATGCACCGTGCGGTAGCCTTTTCCGACAGAAGCGCGGATGCCGATGAGATTGCACGGCTGCCACTTGAGATGGAGGCGCGGCGTGACGAACGTGCCGTAGAGAGAGCTGTGGTCGACGCGCACGCCAGCCATTGCCGTGAAGATGCCGTTGTAGTTGAAGGTGTACTGCGCGTAGGCGCCGGGCGTCGTCTCCTTCTCAAGCACTCGCGTCGGAGCCACGCTTGCGTCGTGCACGTAGCGCACGTGCTGGTTGAGCCAGTCGTAGTTGAGGCTTGTTCCGAGCGCGAGGTTGTGCATCTTGTTGAAATCGGTTTCGAAGAGCAGTTGGGCATAGGCATTTGTCTCGCCGACGTCATAGGTCTTCCTGCCGAAGTAAGAGTCCATGTTGTGGCGCGTGGCAGAGCCCATAAATGCGAGGCTCGTGTTGTGCTCGCGGTTGATGACGTAGGCGTGCTTCATGTAGCCTTGATAGCGCTGCGTGCTAATGCCGACACGGAAGAGCGGCTCCTGGGCAGCATCGTGCTGCGCATCGGTGTGCGACATCTGTCCGCTCCAGCGATGCTCGTTGATGTAGGACAGTCCGCCGTGGAAGATGTAGCGGCTGCCGAGATATGCCCAGCGGTTCATGAAGTTGTACTGGCGCATCGACGGCATCTGCTGAAAGCCGTCGCCATTGTCGTCGGAGCAGTTGTCGTGGTTGAAATGAGCGAAGAACTGCGTGCTTAGACGTTTGTTAAGATGCACATTGCCGTCGATGTTGGCCTCTATGGTCCAGTCGTCCTCAGTGTAGAGATTGACGGTCATGCCCTCTTCCGCCTCCGGCTTCAGATACTCGATGTTGATCTGTCCGGTCATTGCCTCATAGCCGTTGCGCACAGACGAGTTGCCCTTCGACACCTGAATGCTCTGCATCCACGGTCCCGGCACGAAGCTGAGCGAATAGGGCATCGAGGCGCCACGGAAGTCGGGCAGGTTCTCGCTGAGCATCTGCACGTACTTGCCGCTCAGTCCGAGCAGGCGTATCTGGTCGGCGCCAGTAGCGGCGTCGCTGTAGTTGACGTCGACGGAAGGATTGGTGACGAAACTCTCGCCGAGGTTGCAGCACGCAGCCTTGAAAAGCTCGTCCTTGTTTATCAGCTGTCCGTTGACGGCTCCTCCCACGCGGCTTATGCCCTTGCGTTTCTTTGTCACCACAATGTCGTCGATGTGCTGTCCGTTGATGGTCTGCACGCTGTCGGTAGTCACAGTCTGCACATCCGTCTTATAGACATCCTGCGCACGCAGGGTTGTCAGCGGCATGGAGGCAAGAATTGCCAGTGGTATATTTCTTTTCATACGCTTTTTATTGAATGTTATTATCATAATGTTGCTATTGCTTTATTGTCTCATTATCCTGATGTTTGCAAAAATACAACAAAAAAAGGAAAAGTGCAAACAGTGTTTGCACTTTTCCCTAATGTTGTAAAGTTATATAAAAATATTATAAACTCAAGTTTTGCACGGACAGTAGAAGAGTAAAAAAGTAAAAGAGTAAAAAAGTAAAAAGGGAAAAGGGGAAGAGGGAAAAGGGGAAGAGGGAAAAGGGGAAGAGGGAAAGATTAAAGCAGAATCCTCCTACCGCTTGCTGCTGTCACGGAACACTCCGTCGACGATGGAATCGGCAAGGGAGATGTTGGGCACAAGGATGGAATGGCAGTTAAGCGAGCGCGCCACCATTAGAAATATCTCCGCCGCGGGTACGATGACATCAGCCCGGTCGTCCTTTAGCTTGTACTCACGCATACGCTCCTCAAGCGTGAGCGGGGCAAGCGAGGCATAGAGCTTGCGCAGAGTGGCGACCGACAGTTCACGCGAGTCACCCTTGACGCGGGCGATCTTGAAGAGTCGGTTGATGTTTCCTCCCGACCCTATTATCTTCGTGTCGGGATATTCCCTGGCGTAGTCGCCGAGCACGCGGCACATGGCGTCGCGTTCCTCCTGACTGACAGCCCCGGCAATCAGGCGCAGTGTGCCGACGTTGAAGGAGTGGCTCTCGGCGAGCACGCCGTCGTGGAGGAGCGAGATTTCCGTGGAGCCACCGCCTACGTCCACATAGGCAAAATTGCCAACGCTGCTGTCCGTGTTCTCCACGAGATTGTTGCACAGGAGCTGCGCCTCCTCAGCGCCGGGGATGATTTCAAGATGTATGCCCGTAGCCTTCTCTATCTCTTTCATAACCTTCTTGCCGTTCTTTGCATCGCGCATGGCCGACGTGGCGCAGGCACGGAAGCGGTCGACTCCGTAGAGCAGCATAAACTGCCTGAAGCCTTTCATCATGTGCATCATCATGCGCTGGCGCTCCTTTGAGATTTTGCCCAACGTAAAGACATCCTTGCCAAGGCGAAGAGGAATGCGCACGAAGAGCAGTTTGCGAACGCTGACGGAAGCCTTGCGCTGGTCGGCTGCCGCCTCTTCAGTTTCTTTCTCCTGAAAACTCTTTATAAGAAGTCGGGCTCCGTTGGAGCCAATGTCAATAGCTGCTATGTTCATTTTTTAATTGAGAGGGGTGAGGTTTTACATGAAAATTATCAAGCGAATAGCTTTTTTATGGAAATGTATCTTTTAACTATATGCTTTATGCAGTTCCTCCTGCGAACGGAACGGTTTCTCGCCCTCCTTCACGGGCTGGATTTCATTGGTGCCGTGTCCGTCAACGATGCGTCCGTTGGCGTTGTCGCGCAGTCCGTAGTCAACGGTGCGGAGAAGATCGCGCTTGAGGTCGTCGTCGTAAGCAGGCGCCATCACCTCAATGCGGCCGACGAGATTGCGCGGCATCCAGTCGGCAGAACCGAGGAAATAGCGCGGCCGGTCGTTGTTGCAGAAGATGAGTATGCGCGAGTGCTCAAGGTAGCGGTCGATGATGCCCACAATGCGTATGTTGTCGCTCAAGCCGGGAATGCCAGGCACAAGAGAACAGTTGCCTCTGACGAGGGCCTCGATGCGCACACCTGCTCGTGAGGCAGCGTACATTTTGTTGACGATGTCGGGATCGGTGATATGATTGATCTTTATTTTCACCCAAGCAGGCTTTCCCTCTTGCGCATTTTTTATCTCCGTGTCGAAGAGCCTCATGACGCGCGTCTTCATAGAGTTGGGCGAGACGAGCAGTTCCTTGAAGCGCATTGGTGAGAAGGGACGGTCAATAAAGTCGAACACCTTCGCCACCTCTGCCACGATGCCTTGGCGTGCGGTCATCATGAGATAGTCGGTGTAGACGCGAGCGTTGCCCTCATGGAAGTTGCCGGTTCCGACACATGCGATGTCGCCCTTTGTCGTCTTCACGTAAAGCAGCTTGGAATGAATCTTCAGTCCCTCCACACCGAAGATGACATTGACGCCCTCTTCCTGCATACGCTTGCTCCACTTGATGTTGCTCTCCTCGTCGAAGCGTGCCATGAGTTCCACGACAGCCGTCACCTTCTTGCCGTTGCGTGCGGCACAGATGAGAGCCTTCACGACCTTGGAGTCCTTCGCAAGGCGATAGAGCGTGGTTTTTATCTCCTTGACGCTCGGGCGCAGCGCCGCCTCGCGGAGCAAGCGGATGTAGGCGTCAAAGGAATGGTAGGGCACGTGTATGAAGCGGTCTTTGCGGCGTATCTGGTCGAGGATAGACTCCTCTGCAAGGAACTCCGGCTTCATTACGTGCTGCCAGCTCTCGTACTTCAGTTCAGAATGACCACAGTCGGGGAAGGACATGAGGTCGCGATGGTTCTGATAGCGTCCGCCGGCGAGCGACGTGTCAAGTTCGCGCACGTTAAGGCGGTCGAACACGCGCTTCTGCATATCGCGCGGCATGTCCTTGTCGTAGATGACACGTATTGGCTCGCCGCGCTTGCGCGAGTTGACGCCGATGGCAATTTTCTCCATTGCGCCGTAGTCGGCCTCGTTGTCCATCTCCATTTCCGCGTCCTTCGTGAACTTGAAGGAGTAAGCCTCATAGACGGAAGGCTTCGTGCCGATGAATATGAGCGGCAGGCAGAAGCGCACCACATCGTCGAGATAGATAATGTTTTCGTAGCCGTCGCTTGGCGGCAGTCTGAGAAAGCGTCCGAAGACGCGGTCGGGCACCTTGATGATGGCGTACTTCACCTTGCGGTCGTCGCTAACGTGGGTCTTCTTCACTACCAGATAGATGCGGTTGTCCTCAAGCGTGTTGAGATCGTCGATGGCGGAGAGCCATATAGGGTTGGTGGAGCCGTTGAGACGGTCGTAATAAAAGCGTTTGAGATATTGCTTCTGCTCGTCGCCGAGCTGCGTTTCGCGTAGTAGGCGTATGTGATGCTGCTCGAGCTGGGAGAAGACGGAGCGTATCGCCTTGGTGTACTCGGCGGAATATTCCTCGTTGAGACGATTGATGGTTTTGAGCGTCTGCTTGAACTTCTTGCGGTGTTTGTCGGGCAGAGAGTCGTTGTCGACAAGGCGATTGAGCGATGCAACGCGCACACGGAAGAACTCATCGAGGTTGTTGCTGTATATGCCGAGGAAAGAAAGACGCTCAAGTAGCGGCACTTGAGGCTTCTCTGCCTCCTGCAGTATGCGGTGGTTGAAGTACATCCAGCTGATGTCGCGCTCGACGTAGGTCACCTGTTTGGTAGGTTTAGCCATGATGGAGAGAGTCTTATGGGATTATATATTATGGATTATTTCTGCGAAATGTCGGTGGCAGACAGCACGAGAGTGTCGCTTTCCGATGTGATATGGAGTTTCTTGCGGTACTTGGGCTCCGTCGCCTCCGGCACGATGATTGACATGAGATTGTCGCAATCGGAGAAAGTTGTGCGGGCGAGATGCTTCACACATCCCATGAACGTCACCTTCCGCAGGCTGTCGCAACTGGCAAAGGCATAGTCGTCAATAGTAGTCACGGAAGCTGGAATGACAACCTCCTCGAGGACATCGCAGTCGGAGAAAGCGTCGCGGCCAATGCGGTCGAGTCCCTCTGGCAACTGCACCTTCTTCAGGCGCTGGCGGCGCGTGAAAGCGAGCGAACCGATAGTGAGCACTGTCTTCGGCACAATCACCATCGAGGCGTCGGTGAGACAGGAGATAAGGCGCGTGCGGTCTTTGTCATAAAGAATTTTGGAGTCGATGACAAACGAGTCAGACGCATTGTTGAGTACCTTGGCGTCAAGTCCCACAAACGGATTCTTGCCCATCTCCTCCAAATAGGCAGGTATGCACACCGACTCAAGGGATATGCAGCGTGCGAAGGCCTCGTCACCTATGCGCGTCACGGAAGCCGGCACAGCCACGTTGCGGAGAAAGGCGCAGCCCCAGAAAGCTTTGTCGCATATCTCTCGCGTGTCCTCACGCACGGCATAGGCGCCCTCTATCGACTTCTTGGCGCCCAGCAAACGCTTGCCGCCCTTCGAATAATAGACGCCCCATCCGTCGTCGCGCGCGCCGTCGAGCTTCTTCATTGCCAAGTCTATCACCTGACTTTCCATTTCGTCGCCTTGTGCAAGCTTCTTTTTCAACACACTAAGAATTACCTTCTTCTTTTCTTTCATACTTCTCTTGATATTAAAGATACGAGTAAACAAGGAGTTTACTGACAACATGTCGAAGACATGCAAACTTGAATTATCTGGCTGCAAAATTAAGACATAAGCGCGACAAGTACGCGACACTCAAGTTACGATTGGATTACAATAATGTTACAGCTTCCATAAGGAAGAAATATGCCATTACGCAACAGAAATGTAACACTATTGACACCGAGAGGAAAATCCTAATGTATAACTTTGCCAACAAAACAAAACAACAAAACAAAACTCAAGGTATAATGAACATCAAGACCCTCACGCTCACACTTGCGTGCCTCGCCTGCGCCTCCTCCATGACAGCACAGGACGCCGACAGCAAGACAAAGGAAGAAAAAAAGGCGTCGCCCGTGAACATCCACGGCACGATACGCTCCAAGTACGAATACCAGACGCAGGACAACGCCGGACGCTTCGAGGTGCGCAACGCGCGCATCAGCGTCGACGGCACACTTTCACCTATTATATTATATAAGGCAGAGATAGACCTCTGCGATGAGGGAAAGATAAAGATGCTTGATGCCTACACAAGACTGAAGCCATGGAAGACGCTGCAACTGACCGTCGGACAGATGCGCGTACCCTTCACCATCGACGCCCACCGCTCGCCACATCAACAGTACTTTGCCAACCGCTCGTTCATCGCCAAGCAGGTGGGCAACGTGCGCGATGTGGGCGCTGCCATCGGCTACACCTTCAACCCTGGCTTCCCCATCGTAATCGAGGCTGGACTCTTCAACGGCTCCGGACTGACCAACCAGAAGGATTTCTGGACAAAGAGCATCAACTTCTCAGCCAAGGCGCAGATGTTCTTCCCCAGGGGCTTCAACCTCACGCTGAGCATGCAAAAGATAAAGCCCGACAACGTGAACATCATGATGTATGACGCCGGCATGTACTGGCACGCCCACGGCTTCCACATCGAAGCGGAATATCTCTACAAACACTACGCCGACAACGCCTTCCGCGCCGTACACGCCTTTGACTCTTTCGCAAGCTACGACATCAACACGGGCAGACGGAGCTTCATACGCTACGTTACGCCGCTCGTGCGCTTCGACTACATGAGCGACCACAGCGACGGCACACGCTATCTCGACGGAAAGGCTGACAAAGCCGGACAGCTCATCGTCAACGACCATCAGCGCTCACGCCTTACGGGTGGCGTTACGCTGAGCCTCAAGAAACCTTTCGTCAGCGACATACGTCTCAACTACGAGAAGTATTTCTACCGCAACCAGAACGTAGCGCATACGTCGGAAAAGGACAAGATTGTACTGGAAATTATGACAAGATTCTGAGCTTACACATTTTTCAAACTCAAGTTTGCAACTTGCGAAACAGTAGACAAGTCGACAAGTAGACAAGATACGAGAAAAAAAGGGAAAAAACGGAACTTGGCAAGAATAATGAAAACGTTTGCAATATTCCACGGAAAATAAGGGATAAAAGATTGGAGATGATTGGATTAATATGTGTAATTTCGCATTGTAAAACCTAAATAAACAAATTTTTCATCATGCACATAAAATCCATAGCAGCCATGCTGGCACTCCTGCCCACCATGGCATCCGCCCAAACTGTCAGCTCACCTAACGGTAACGTGAGCGTGACGTTCTCTCTTTCGGATGGTGGACGCCCCACCTACGAAATGAGCTACAAAGGGAAGAAAGTAGTGAATCCCTCGCATCTCGGACTCGAGCTTGCAAAGGACAAACACTCCTCAAAGTACATGGAGGAAACCGACCTTATGGACGGCTTCAAGGAGACCGGCTCGAAGACGTCAACATTCGACGAGACCTGGACACCCGTATGGGGCGAGACGAAGACCATCCGCAACAACTACAACGAGATGGAGGTGAGCCTCAACCAGCCGTCATCCAACCGCAACATCGTCATACGCTTCCGCGTCTACGACTACGGAATGGGTCTGCGCTATGAGTTCCCACAACAGCAGGAGCTCAACTACTTCGTGATTAAGGAAGAGCACACGCAGTTTGCCATGACCGGCGACCACACTGCCTACTGGATTCCCGGCGACTACGACACGCAGGAATACGAATACCAAATCACGCCGCTAACGGGCATACGCTCCGTGATAGAGAAAAACCGCGAAACCTACAAGGCGAACTCATCCACTACTGTTTTCTCCGACACTGGTGTGCAGACATCGCTCCAACTCAAGACCAAGGACGGACTCTACATCAACATACACGAGGCTGCCTGTCTCGACTATCCTACGATGCACCTCAACCTCGACGAGAAGAACCTCGTGCTCGAGTCGTGGCTCACACCTGACGCCGTGGGACGCAAGGGATTCATACAGACTCCTTTCAACACGCCATGGCGCACCATTCTCGTAAGCGACGACGCACGCGACATGCTCTCGAAGAAACTTACGCTCAACCTCAACGAGCCTTGCAAGATAAAAGACACGTCGTGGATTCACCCGACGAAATACTGCGGTGTTTGGTGGAACATGATTGTCGGCACAAAGACATGGTCGTACACCAACGACCTGCCGTCTGTCAGACTCGGCGTGACCGACTACTCGAAGTGCAAGCCCAACGGCACTCACGGCGCAACGACAGCTGAAGTGAAGCGCTATATCGACTTTGCTGCCAAGAACGGACTGCAGGAAGTGCTCGTGGAGGGATGGAACGAAGGATGGGAGGACTGGTTCGGACACCAGAAACTCGACGTGTTCGACTTCGTAACGCCCTACCCCGACTTCGACATCAAGTACCTCAACGAATATGCCCACTCTAAGGGCGTAAAGCTGATGATGCACCACGAGACATCGTCGTCGGCTCTCAACTACGAGCGCCACATGGAGGATGCCTTCAACCTCATGAACAAGTATGGCTACGACGCCGTGAAGACAGGCTACGTGGGCGACATCATTCCGCGCGGCGAATACCACTACTCGCAACTGATGAACAACCACTACCAGCGCGTAGTGGAGCAGGCTGCCAAGCACCATATCATGGTGAACGCACACGAGGCAACACGTCCTACCGGCATATGCCGCACATGGCCTAACCTTGTGGGCAACGAGTCGGCACGCGGCACTGAATATGAGGCGTTCGGCGGATCGGTGCCCTACCACACCGTGATGCTGCCGTTCACACGTCTGCAGGGCGGTCCGATGGACTACACGCCGGGCATCTTCGAGACACAGCTTTCGACATGGAGCGACAACAAGTCGTACGTGCACTCTACGCTGTGCGGACAACTCTCGCTCTACCTCGTGATGTACTCGCCGCTGCAGATGGCTGCCGACCTGCCCGAGCACTACGAGAAGTACGACGACGCCTTCCAGTTCATACGCGACGTAGCTGCCGACTGGGACGACTCGAAATATCTCGAAGCCGAGCCTGCCGAATACATCACTGTGGCACGCAAGGCGAAAGGCACCGACAACTGGTTTGTGGGCGGCAAGACTTACAAGGCACGCAAGACAACCGTGAAGCTCGACTTCCTCGACAAGGGCGCCAAGTACGACTGCGCCATCTACCAGGACGCCAAGGATGCCGACTACGAGAAGAACCCGAAGGCCTACGTCATCACTCACCGCACCGTGAAGAAGGGCGACGTGCTGAAAATCAACGAGGCACGCGGCGGCGGATTCGCTGTGTCGCTGCTGAAGAAATAATTCATTCGACGACCAAGACAACGATACGTCGAATTTTAAAAAAAGACAATCGAGTAGGAGGAAAACGA
>DLKG01000020.1 GCA_002490315.1 Prevotella sp. UBA7594
TGCTCATGCCGAGCATACAAGAAAAAATCCGCAACGCCTTTTTTATAGGCATTGCGGATTTTTCTTTTTAATTTGTGTGGTTAGCTAACCTTATTGAGCTTCTTTATAATTGAGAAGATAAAGAGAGCGGCAACAAGACAGATGACGGCGAGCACACCCCATACTACGGGCAGCGGCTTATCCCACATGTGACCGGGTATTGACACGAGTTTGTTGCCAATAGCCGTAGCTACGAACCAACCACCCATCATCATGCCCTTGTACTTCGTAGGAGCCACCTTCGACACGAACGAGATACCTATCGGCGAGAGCAGCAGCTCGGCAAAAGTAAGTATAAGATACGTGCGTATGAGGATGTTAGGATCCATATCGGCAAGGTGCTCAGGCTGGTTAGGTGTAGGCAAGCCGAGGCACGACACCGTAAGCCAGACGTATGCCACGGCTGCCACAAGCATACCAAGACCTATCTTCACTGGTGCTTTCGGCTCCTTGCCCTTCTTGCCGAGCCATGAGAAGATAGCTATGCTCACCGGTGTGAGCGCCACTACGAAACACGGGTTGAACTGCTGGAATATAGGTGCTGCGATGCTCACCGACTCAGATGCTGAGTGCAGGTAGGTGTACACAAGAATTGCTGCCGGAATGACAACGAGGGCTGCATTGGTAAGCACTGTCTTCAGGTTGTATTTCTGCGCTGTGAACAGGCCGCAAACGCCGAACATAATGAATATGCACCAAACAAGGTTGATGACATTAAACGCCATACCTGTTGCACCCGATGCCGAACGTGCCGTGAACTCGTCGGCAAACCATGTGAGGGTAAGGCCGTTCTGGTGGAATGCCATCCAGAAGAATATCACCACTGCGAACACGAGACACAGACACACGATGCGCTCCTTGGTATCGCTGGGCGTGTCGCCAATCTCGTCCTTTACGTACTCCTTGAGGTCTTCGTTACGCTTTTCCTTCGACACGGGAGCTATCACGTGCTTATACGTGGGGCGGCCGAGGAAATAGATTATTATCGACACGATCACCGACACGCAAGCCACTGCAAAGGCGAAGTGGTAAGAGTCGGCCTTGGAGTAGCCGAGCGAGTTCTGTGCCCATGCCATGATGGCGGTGGCGGCAGTAGGAGCGAAGAGTGCGCCGATGTTGATAGCCATATAGAAGAGGGAGAAGCCAGAGTCACGCTGCGATGCGTAGCGTTCCTCATTGTAGAGGTCGCCCACCATCACTTGCAGGTTGCCCTTGAAGAATCCCGTGCCGAGACTCACGAGCAGCAAGGCGGCCCCCATGGCAGCAATAGCAACCGTGCCACCTCCCAACGGAATGGACAGGAACAGATAGCCGAGGAACATGATGGAGATGCCGATGATTACCATCTTGTTGTACCCCCACTTGTCGGCTGCCATACCTCCGAAGAGCGGCAGGAAATACACTGCGGCAAGGAACCACGAATAAACCTCAGACGCCACACTCGCGCTGAAGCCGAAATTCTCACCGAGGAACAAAGCGAACACGGCAAGCATCGTATAGTAGCCGAAGCGCTCACCAGTGTTTGCCAATGCTAAGGTCCACAGACCCTTTGGTTGGTTTTCAAACATAAATTTGTTTTATTATTGGTTTTAAGAATTAATTAATTTGGCGTATTTATGCTCTGAATGTACAAAATTAAGAACATTTATCCACATATGCAAACTAAACGGCTGTTTTTCGTTGGCAAAGTGTCATACGGAGCGTTCGCTTTGCCTCACTTCGGCAGCGTAACCTTGAAGAGCTGACTGTCCCTGTGCTCAGCACGTACAATGTCAACGAGCTGCTTTACGATGTCGGGATGCTGAAGGCTTACATCGTGGTCTTCATGAAGGTCGGTAGCGAGATTGTAGAGCCGCGGCTGTCCGCTTACAACTATCAGCTTCCAGTCGCCGCGACGTACTGCAATCTGGTCGGTCTCGTGAAACTCCCAATAGAGATGGTCGTGGCGCTGCTGGCTTGCGCCGTCGCCGAGGAGCGTTGGAGCGATGGAGATGCCGTCGAAGCCGTCGCCGGGCAGACGCCGGTTGACGTAGCGCTTTTGGAAATCGCGCACTCCAGCGAGATCGCAGAAGGTTGGCATGAGGTCGTAGAAGGCGAAGGGCAAATCGCTCACGAAACCTGCCTTGACGTGTCCGGGCCACCATGCGATGAAGGGAATACGTATGCCGCCCTCATAGCATTGCCGCTTGAGTCCGCGAAGCTTGCCGTCGCGCCCGAAAAACTCCGGGTCGGCGCCGCCCTCCTCATGAGGCCCGTTGTCGGACGTGAAGACGACGAGCGTGTTCTTGTCGAGTCCTTTCTCCTTCAGTTTCGCCATCACCTCGCCGACGTACCCGTCGAGGCGCGTTATCATTCCGGCAAACTGTGCATGGGTGTGCTCAACAGGATTATAGCGCGACCCTTCCTGTCCTCCCCACGTCTTGTCGAGGAAGAACTTCTGCTTGTAGGCTTCGAGCAGACTGTCGTCGGGCTGTGCCAGTTCGGCATGTGGCAGAGTGTATGTGAAGAAGCCCACGAAGGGATGGTCTGCGTCTTGGCGGTCGAGCCATTGGAGCGCTTTTTCGTGTATGATACGTGCCGAATACTGCGGACGCTTGAAATAGTCGCGTCCGAACATTGGATACTTGATGTTGTCCTCCATCACTTCGCGCACTACAGCCGTGTCGCCCATGGAGCGCGAGTAACGATTGAGGAAGTTGGGATAGTAGAGATGTGCCTGAAACTGGCATATATACCCGTAGAACTCGTCGATGCCACGCTTGTCGGGTGTCGAGGGCGATCCCTCGTAGCCGCCTGCCCACTTGCCGAAGAGCGCCGTGGTGTAGCCACGCTTCTTGAGTATCTCTGGCAGTATGGCATGGCGTGGGTCGTAGGGTTCCTGTCCGGCTACGGCGTAGTCGATGTTGTTGCCGTAGCGCACGGTGCTGTCAGCCGACCAGTACTCGCGGTTGCCGCGCACGTGAGTATGTCCAGAATGTTGTCCGGTCATTATCGCCGCACGCGACGGCGCTGACACCGGCGACCCGGCATATGCCTGCGTGAAGCGCATGCCCTCGGCAGCCATACGGTCGATGTTGGGAGTGGAGATGTAGGGCTGTCCGTAGCAGGCGAGGTCGCCGTAGCCCATGTCATCGCAAAGGATGAAGATGATGTTGGGAGTCTGTGGAGCCTTATGGCGTGCCGCCGGTTTCTTGGCTGCAAGCAGCAAGGGCACGCTGAAGAGCAGCGTGGCGGTAGTGATGGCATATTTTCTCATATTTTGTCGATTTGTTTGCGGTTGTTGACGGTTGATGCCTTGTACGCCGACGGCGTGACGCCGACGACGCTCTTGAATTGCGCGCTTAGATAAGCCACGCTCGAATAGCCAAGGCGCCGTGCTATCTCCGTGAGCGTCAGTTCGCCGTAGGAGAGCAGTTCCTTTACATACTCCACCTTCTGCGTTATGACATATTTCTCTATCGTGGAGCCTGTTGATGCGGAGAAGAGTTTGCTCAAGGCGCTGTAGTCCGAATGGAGTTGGTCGGCAAGGAGTGTGGACATGTTCTGCGCAGTGGCGGTGGAATCGGAGTAGCGAAGAGATTCTATAATAATGGTCTTGATGCGTTCCACTGTTGTCTGCCGACTGTCGCGCAACATCTCAAAGCCAAGGGCGTAGAGGTGATTGGCCAGTTCGGCGAGAGCTGTGTCAGACAGCTCTTCCTCAACGTCGACATATCCAAGCTCTACGCGCATCACGGACGCCCCTGTTTGCTCAAATGCTGAGCGCACGGCTGCCTTGCAACGGTCGCACACCATATTCTTGACGTAATAGGTTTTCATTTTAGTTTATTTTTAGTTCTTTATGTCCATAGGACACGCTAACTGCTTAAAACTCTTTACTTTCATATTCCTCAATATGTTATTTGCTGATGACGATAGTCTTAAACCAGTCGTGCAGCACCCCGGCATAGCCGTTCTGCGAGTCGCTGACAAGCAGTAGCACAAGACTTCCGTCGGCAAGCGGCGGAGCGAGACACATGCCCTCGTAATTGGCCCAGGAATGTTCGAAGAGCGACAATTTCGTGCGCCACTTCGTGAGCAGGCGCTTCTCAACGCATGGGGCGTCGGCAGTGGCGGGCGTGGCGAGTGGATAGGGCGTAGATGAAGAAGGGTCTACAAGAAACAGCTTGCACTGACAGAAGGCTCCTATCTTCATCTTCGGCACGAACGCCTCGCGCTCAAGCACGAGAAGTTGCCCGTCGGGCAGAACACACAACTCGCTGACACCCATGACGTAGGTCTGCGCTGCCTTTGTCGTCGATGGTGCATCCATACGGTAGAGCCATGACGTGGGCGGCGCACTGTGGTCGCTCCAGTCAAACGCCATGAGGCGCAGCACATTGGCATGTGGCGAGGCAGGCGTGGCTGGAGAGCCGTCGCGTCGGAGCGTGCTCTCGTTGATGGTGTAGAGCCTGTGGGCGACGCTGTCGTAGGCGAGCGATTCAAAGACGTAGTTGGGAAAGAAATCGCTGGATGACATCGACCATTCCCACAACCCCTCCTTCTCGGAAACATCGCCAAGAAGGTATTCCTTCAGGCGGCACTTGCCCTCGCTGGCTACGACTGCCGTGGAGTCGCTAACACGCACCATCGCCTCATTGTCGAGTCCACGCGCGTCTACTCTACCCTTTCCGCCAAGATAGTCACCACGCAGCAACTCGCCTGTAGAGAAATCGATGGTTAGACGCACGTTGAAATAGAGCGTGGAGTCCGACTTGTCGCTCACCATGGCGTAGACGTCACCGCCCATTGGGACAATGGAGCTGTAGTTGCCTGGAGGAATACTGCCGAAATGCTTCTGCGGCAACATTCTCGTCACATGCCATGCCGCCTTGTCGCGCGCGGCTACGCCGCAGCAGACAGCCGACATCAGCAGGAACATTAATATCTTTAAGTTGTTTTTTTTCTTGAACATAAAAACAAATGACAATTCAATGCCAAAATTATTACATTTATTCCGTTCCTACAACTTTTTCATATAGCATTTTCAAAGAAACACACAAAAACATTCTAATTCAATTGCAACACCTTTCGCCCATGTCTTCTTAGTCTTTTCTTTCCTTATATCAATAGTTCGTTAA
>DLKG01000090.1:0-28080 GCA_002490315.1 Prevotella sp. UBA7594
TAGAATTAACAGAGTATTGAAAAATGAAATTCAACAATAAACAACACGCCCTGTAAGTCCAAAAGTATTTGAAGACCAAGTACTATTGTTCTTACAGGGCGAATTGTTTTCCGCATTAAATGGCCATAATTGGCTTGATTATGCTTATATGCACTCAACCTTCTGCCGTTGAAAATGAAGGAAGTTAAGTTATTTATGATGTCTATTGGCACGCTGCTCGCGGTATTTCGCTTTCTGCTTTGCCGAACCGCTGCCGTGCGCACCGGTGATGTATTGCTTTTTCTTTGCCTTGGTCTTCACCTTGCCGTCGTCGCTCTTTCTGGAAGAACCTCCGCCTCTGCCCCATGAAATACCGTTAGCAATGATAGCGTCTATATCGTCGCCTTTGCTCATATTATTTAGTTGGATTGTTAATAGTTGATGAGTCGATAATTGATGAGTTGATAGTTGATGAGTCGATAGTTGATGAGTTGATAGTTGATGAGTCGATAGTAGACGAGTTGACAAGCTATAAGCCTTGTCTACTCGTCTACTTATATACTCGTCTACTTGTCTACTCGTCTACTTATATACTCGTCTACTTGTCTACTTGTCTACTCGTCTACTTATATATACTCGTCTACTTGTCTACTTATATACTTAAAATAAATCAATGATGGAACAGACGTACACCGGTGAACGCCATTGTTATGCCATACTTGTCGCAAGTGTCGATGACGTTGTCGTCGCGCACTGAACCACCGGCCTGTGCGATGAACTCCACGCCACTCTTGTGGGCACGCTCAATGTTGTCGCCGAACGGGAAGAAAGCGTCGGAGCCAAGAGCAACACTACGATTCTTCGCAATCCATTCCTTCTTCTCCTCCATCGTCAGCACCTCCGGCTTCTCCTTGAAGAACTGCTGCCATGTACCGTCGCGAAGCACATCGTCGTGGTCCTCGGAGATATAGACGTCAATGGTGTTGTCGCGGTCGGCGCGACGTATGCCGTCAACGAAAGGCAACGCCATCACTTTCGGATGCTGGCGCAGCCACCAGATGTCGGCCTTGTTGCCTGCGAGACGCGTGCAATGGATGCGGCTCTGCTGTCCGGCGCCGATGCCAATGGCCTGTCCATCCTTTACGTAGCAGACGGAGTTAGACTGTGTGTACTTCAGCGTTATGAGCGAGATGATGAGGTCGCGGATGGCGTCGGAAGTGAAATTCTTTGCCTTAGTGGGTATGTTCTCAAAGAGCTTCGGATCATCAAGACGCACGTTGTTGCGTCCCTGCTCGAAAGTCACGCCGAACACCTGCTTGTGCTCAACTGGATTTGGAACGTAGTTGGGATCGATTTTTATCACGTTGTACGTGCCCTTGCGCTTGGCGCGGAGGATGTCGAGAGCCTCTGGGGTGAAGTCGGGGGCAATGATGCCGTCGCTCACTTCACGCTTGATGAGCAATGCGGTAGCCTCATCGCAAGTGTCGCTGAGCGCCACAAAGTCACCGTATGAGCTCATGCGGTCGGCACCACGGGCACGAGCATAGGCACAAGCAATCGGAGACAATTCCATCTTCACGTCGTCAACGAAGTAGATTTTCTTCAACGTGTCGCTCAAGGGCAGGCCAACGGCTGCTCCTGCAGGCGAGACATGCTTGAAGGAGGCTGCGGCAGGCAGACCAGTAGCAGCCTTGAGTTCCTTCACGAGCTGCCATGAGTTGAAGGCATCAAGGAAGTTGATGTAGCCAGGGCGGCCGTTGAGCACTTCGATTGGGAGTTCGCCTTCCTCCATATAGATGCGGGAAGGCTTTTGGTTCGGATTGCATCCGTACTTGAGAGCTAATTCTTTCATAATGTAATGAATAGGAATGAGAAATATTCTGAGTGCAAAATTAATATTTTTAAGTGGAATATCTACCTTTTTGCCATAGAAATTAAGAACGCTCATCCTACATTTATCTTATCACGCAATATTCCGGATGAACTATTAAGAACTCTTTTTTCATCACATTCTGCCCGGTGGAGGTCCCATTGGCGGGCGGTTCATGCCGCCGTCAGGACGTCTGCCATCCATTGGCGGGCGACGGTCGGGGCGCATGAAGCCTGCTTCCCGTCCACCCTTACGCGCCTGCTTGCCTCCGAAAACATTAAGTCGGTAGGCAACGTGGAGCATAGCATAGCTGGTGATGGCATTGTATTGGACATCTGTGCGGCCCGATGACGTCACGGAATGTGAGAGATTGCTTTGCTGCTGGAGAATATCATAGAGCTGCAACGACACGCTGAGCGCTTTGCTCTTGAGAAACGACTGCGAAAGCTGTACATTCCATATAAGCTCGTTGGTGTTGAGCGAATTGTCGGCAAATCCCCGGCGTGAGTTCTGGTGGATGCCCGTGAAGAGGCTTGTACCCCAAGGGGCAGTCAGACTGAGCGACCCGCCATAGGCAAAGCGCCATGTGTCAAGGTTGGAGGATTTACGCAGGTTGTTGCGTGAACTGTTCAAGTCGAATGCACCGTCGAGTTGCACCTCGAGCCATGAGTTGCGATAGCTCACTCCGAGCCACTCACCGACTGCAGTGGTACGCGTCAGGCTACGCTGCATGGCATCAGCATTTCCGGAATGCGACACGTTGTTGGTGTACTTGGCTTCAGTGAAGTTATTGATGTTCCAAACGCCGGCAGTGTCAATAGCCATGTTGAATACCAACATCCCACCGGCATTCCAATTGCCGTTGATGTTTTCCGGCTGTATGAGATAGCTTCCGTCCGACGCGTTGTAGGACATGCTGTTGGTGATTTGGTTTAGAGTGTTGGAATAGTTGGCACTCGCCACTATAGACATTTTGTGCTTCGGGAAATAGTTCCAGTATTCGGCACGTAACGTGTTGGTGAACGACGGCTTCAGCCCTGGATTTCCCCTCGTAACGTGAATGGGATTGATGTCGTCGGTTATGTCAACCAAATCAGCCATTGAGGGTTGCGACGTCGAACCATTGTAGTTGATGCGCAGTCTGCTGACATTTGAGAAATTGTATCTGAAGTCAAAGGTCGGCATGACATTGATTGCGTGGCGCACGGTGTCGGTATGAACTTCACGGTAGTCCTGTACGAACTTGTTCGTCTGCGGCTGCACCTTGACACCAACGTTGAGTAGGTATTTCTGCCTGACCATGCGTAACATCACATCTATGTCGTGAACGTAATCGCGCGACTCCGAGAAACGGCTCAGCTCCTGGTCGGCATAATATGTGTACGGATGGTCAAGCCGAGAGAGATAGGCTTCTATCTGCCGATAGGCCGGAGTAAATCCACTGAAGACATTCCGCTCCAAATTGGAGAAGTCGTAAGTGGAACCCTCGCTCCTGCTATAAGAATAGGAGAATTTGTAGCCAAACTGCAGGAATGTGCCACGCCAAAGCGGTTCGCTATAAGTGACAAGCGAACTGGCATTGAACTTCCGTTCGGGCGTAAGATTGTAGCGGTAGAGATGAACAATGGAGTCGGAAAGGTTAGGTACGACGACTTGGTAATAATTGATGTCTTCAATGGAGAGTTCATCGTTTTTGCTGTCAGAATAACTGAAGTCACCACGGAGCGTCACATTGCGCCCCTTGCTGCCAAGCTTGCGGTTAATCTGCAGCATGCCGCCGAAGTTCTTCGCCTCGCCATAGCCGATGGAGCCAGAGCGCTGCGTGTTGACGAGCTTACCTTCCTCTCTCATTTTCACCATCGCCTCTTCCGTCAGCGGGTCGTCGCTGACGGCATAAGGGTCGTCATTGAAGGTCGCCACCGTTGATGTCTGCTTGCTATCGCTTGTGGAGAAGCTCATGTTAGGGCGGAACATGATGTTGGTCAGTGTGTCGGGTTTCCACTCCATACGCATCTGCATGTTCCACTGGTTTTTCTTGCTATTCGTATGGCTGAAAGAATTGCTGAAAGAATGGTCAGAGCCAGCAAATGTCTCTGCAGACTTAAGCTCTATGACATCATTGTTGAGATGGTTCCACCTTACGGAACCATCCCACGCCAGTTTGTCGCCGTAAGCATAGTTGAAGTTGGTGGCAGCCATTTTGGAAGCCTGCAAGCCTGAGCGCCCGCCACCGAAAGAGCCACGCCCGCCACCGCCGGGGAATCCCATGTCGCCCGTATTGTTGAAAGATCCAAACGCCATTACGCGCAGACGGCTATTGAGATAGCCTCCCATCAGACGCTCCGCATAGCGACTGTGCGTGGCGTAGGAAAGGTCGATGTTGGAGAGAAATCCGTTGTTCATCCCACGCTTGAGCCGGAAGTCAAGCACTGTCTGCTCATTACCGTCGTCAATGCCCGAAACTCTCGCCAAATCGCTTTTCTCGTCATACGCCTTCACCATACCGACAATGTTCGTGGGAAGGTTTTTCATTACGGTCTTCGTGTCGCCCACCATAAACTCCTTGCCGTCCACCTTTATCTTCTTCACTTCCTTACCGTTGATGGTTATTTTCCCCTCGTCGTCGATCTTGGCGCCGGGCAGGCGCTTCACGAGTTCCTCCACGGTTGAGCCTTCCGGCGTGCGGAACGCAGTGGCATTGTAGACAAATGTATCTTTGCTCAGCGTCACCTTCGGCACATTGGCTGTGACCGTGGCTCCCTTGAGCATTATTGAAGACGGGCGGAGGAAAATTGTAGCGAGTGTTTGGGTGGCATCAGCGTTTATGACTACGTTGGAGAACGACGTGGCGTAGCCGACATTCGACACTTTCACTATATATCTGCCACTACGCTGCACCTTGACGGTGAACGTTCCGTTGCTGTCGGTCGTCGCACCCGACACATAGGAACTGTCACGGTTGAGCAGCTGCACAGTGGCTTGTTCCATCCTATTCTTTGTTTCAAGGTCGGCAACTGTGCCAGTAAGACGATGTTCCTGCGCAACAGCTGTGGCTGCGCATAGCCACAAAAGAAGAAAATTGAGAAATATTCTGTTGAATGTCTGCATACCTGAAAAGTCTGATTCCTGTAATGTATTATATGGAAATTCCGGTTATTAATAAGACGGACATAAGACCATATAGTTTAAATACAAGATTTACGTTCTTACATCACGGGAGACCATGACTGCCGGTGAGGGCATTGGAACAGACGACACGCTATCTCTGCCTACGCTATTTACTGGATGTTGCGCCCGGCATCAATGCGCAGGAAGATGAACAGCAGAATGGTGAAGCCCCAAAGTGATGAGCCGCCGTAACTGAAGAAGGGCAGCGGAATACCTATTACAGGCGTCAGACCGAGCACCATGCCCACATTGATGAACACATGAAAGAGGAACACCGACGCCACACAGTACCCATAGACCCTGCCGAAGACAAACGGTTGTCGCTCCGCAAGGTAAATGAGCCGGAGGATTAGCACGAGGAAGAGTATCAACACACCTGCCGAACCGACGAAGCCTTCCTCCTCTCCTACCGTGCAGAAGATAAAGTCGGT
Source organism: Prevotella sp. UBA7594 (assembly GCA_002490315.1). Taxonomy (GTDB): domain Bacteria; phylum Bacteroidota; class Bacteroidia; order Bacteroidales; family Bacteroidaceae; genus Prevotella. The sequence goes on from DLKG01000090.1 coordinate 5,449, forward strand.
ATCCTGTTCGGGCACGAACTTCAGCTTTGTCTGCGTACCGTTGAGGAATCCTTTGCCCTTCAATCCGCCCGAACCGATGGCTATCTCGCTCTGATGCACATTGTAGCCAGCTCCGGCAAGATCCTCGTCAAGACCAAGAAGCACGTTGATGCGCACTCGCTGATGGGGCTCCATAACGTTGTTGAGCACGTAGTCGGCAGAATAGAAGAACACCACGGAGCCTACGGCAAACGCAAGTATATAGAAATACTGTGGCAGGCGCGTCAGAAGTCCATAATAAAGCAAATAGAAGAACAGCGCCACACACAGCACGAGCTGCACCCACGTGATGTCGAACGGAATGACGTATTCAGCGAAGAGCAGCGCAAGCAGAGTGATTATGAAACTGTACATAATGATGCGGCGCGTGTGGCGTCGTTCATGCAGGTAGCTGTTGATCATGCCTGCCGTGAACAGTTGTACAAGGAGCAACACGACGAACTTGCCGACCGATGTCGGCGTATCAAAGAGGAACACGTTCTCGTATTTTATTCCGACAACGAAATACACGACCATCGCCACTCCCGTGAAGAGTATGCTGCCCGGCATTCCTTCGCGGTAGAACATAAGGAAGAATGTAAGGTAGACGAGCGCCGAGCCCGTCTCACGCTGTCCGACAATGCACAGCATCGGTATGAACACGATGGCGCAAGCGGCTGCGAAATGTTTCCATCTTTGTATGTTGAAGCCGTACGAGCTCATGAGCTTCGCGAGAGCGAGGGCTGTGGCAAACTTTCCGAACTCGGCAGGTTGCAAGCGCAACGGACCGATAACGAGCCATGAATGTGAGCCCTTGATGTCGTGCGGATTGAAAATCGTGGCAAAAAGCAGCAATAACAGCACGCCGTAGATGACAAACGAGAAAGTGTCGAAGAATCGCGTGTCCATCATTAGTATCACAAATCCCAGACAGATACTTGTACCTATCCATACAATCTGCATACCTGAGCGCGTGCTAAGCGATACGATGTCGTTCTCGCCGAACGTGTAGCTCGCTCCGCAAATGCTTATCCAGCCGAATATCATCAACGCGATGTAGAGGCCTATCGTCAGCCAGTCGACTTGCGACCAAATGCTCTGAGGTTTTTCTATTGCCATATTGTTTTTTCTTCCAAGTTGTTATTCTGCCGCAGCGGGTTGTGCATTGGCAGCCTCGGAGGTTGCCTCAGCGTTTTCCGCTTTCTTCGGCTGTGTGCGCTTGCGCGATGTCTTCGTCTTGTTGCTCTTCTCCTGCCCCGGGAAACGCGGTCCGTAGCCGATGCGTCGCTTCTGCATGGCAGCGGCTTGCGACTCTGCCGACGGCGAGAGTTTGCCCGTGAGGTACTGCTCCATCATCAGTCCGCCTATTGGCACACCAAAGTCAGCACCCCATCCGCCGTTCTCCACGTACACTGCGATGGCTATCTTAGGATTGTTCATCGGGGCGAAGCCCATAAACACGGAGTGGTCGCGACCATGATTCTGCGCCGTACCCGTCTTTCCGCACGCCTCGAAAGGCAGGCGCGACAGCATCTTACACGTACCTCGAAGGGCTGACGAGCGCATACCAGCCACGACATAGTCGTAGGCACGGCGCGAAGCCTTTGTGTAATGTCGATGACGGTAGGCTGTGTCGAGCGGTTCGCCCTGCACCTTGCGCACGACGTGTGGCGTGTAGAAGTAGCCGCGATTGGCTATGGTGGCTCCGAGATTGGCTATCTGAAGCGGCGTCAGCGTCACCTCACCCTGTCCGATGGATATGGACACAATGGTTAGTCCGTTCCATGAGCCACGGTAGTTGCGGTCGTAATAGTCAGCGTTAGGAATCATTCCGCGCTTCTCTCCCGGCAGGTCGATGCCAAGTTTGTAGCCGAAGCCCATCGAAACCATGTAGTCGCGCCATGTGTTCATGGCGAATTCTACATTCTTGTATTTGGAGCGATTGCCCATCATGTAGTAGAGTCCCCAACAGAAGTAGGCGTTACATGATGTGCTGATGGCATCGACAAGCGATATCGGGGATGAATGTGAGTGGCAACCGACATGCAGGCCACGGCAGTAGAAGCCACGATGGCAAGGAAAGGCTGTCGACGGTGTGACGATTCCCTCGGTCATGTAGGTCAGCGCCTGCGACGTCTTGAATGTGGAGCCCGGCGGGTACATACCCATTATGGAGCGGTTGAGAAGCGGCTTCCAGGCGTCCTTCGACAGCAGACGATGGTTCTTTGAGCGCGAACGTCCTACCATGATACGCGGGTCGTAGCTCGGCGCCGACACCATACACAACACCTCACCCGTGCGCGGGTCGATGGCGACGATGGAGCCAATCTTTCCCTCCATGAGTCTCTCGCCGAGAGCCTGCAACTTCGCGTCGATGGCAAGCGTCAGATCCTTTCCTGCAACAGGACGGCGGTCGTACTTGCCGTTCATGTATTTTCCCTGTATGCGTCCGCGGGCGTCACGCAACAGTATCTGCACGCCCTTCTCGCCGCGCAGTTCTTTCTCGTAGAATTTCTCCACGCCGAGTTTGCCGATATAGTCGCCCGGCTGGTAATAGTCGTCGTCCTCAATGTCGGCTGGCGACACCTCAGCCACGTCGCCGAGAATGTGGGCTCCGCACGACGACTGGTATTGGCGTATGCTTCGCTGCTGCACGTAGAAGCCGGGGAATCGGAAAATCTTTTCCTGGAAGTAGCTGAACTCCTCCGACGGCAGCTGGCTCATGAAGAGTTGTTGCGTAAAGCGCGAGTAGCCTGGATTCTTGGAGTAGTCCTTGATGTCGTTCATTCGCTTGATGAAGTACTCCTTGGTGATGCCAAGACTGCGGCAGAACTCCATTGTGTCGAGCCTTCCGCTCTCCTCGTTCATTACCACCATGATGTCGTAGGCGGGCTGGTTGTAGACGAGCAGCTTGCCGTTGCGGTCGTAAATAGCGCCACGCGACGGAAACTCAATCTTCTTCAAGAAAGCGTTGGAGTCGGCGTTCTTCTTGTAGTCGTCGCTGAGAAGTTGCAGGGTGAAAAGGCGTATGATGTAGACGACGACTATCGCCGTCGCCACAAAGCCTATCACGTAGCGTCGTTTCTCGAGATTATAGTCAATCATTTTCTTCTCCTATAGTTTTCGATTACCAAAATCAGCACGACGGTAAGCACGATGCTTCCGACTATGCTCGACAGCCATTGTGCCCAGTTGTAGAAGTTAAAGGTCTCAAGCGAGAAGAACGCGATGCAGAACACTGAGACCAGGATAATCACATAGTTGGCATACTTGCCCGAGCCGAGTGTAAATGGTGACGGACGCAAGTCGTCGGCGCTGTCGCGTGGCACGAAGAGCTCAAGCAGGTAAGGCTGTAGCAGTCCGACCAGCGTCATTGACGCCGAGCCGACACCGGGCGTGTTGGAGAACACGTCAACGAGCAATCCCGTCACAAAGCACCAAAGCAGCGTTGCCCATCGTGGCTCGCCGCGGCGTACGGTGAGCGCAAAATAGACGTAGAGCAATGGCGTGGCGCAACCGAAGAGATTGATATGGTTGAGCACGAGCGTCTGCACGAGCAGCAGCACGATGATGAATACTATATTTCTGACGATGTTCAGATTCATTGTTGTTTTTTGTATGCTATTTAAGAAGGGTGTAGTCGCGGTAAGAAGGGTGTAGTCGCGGTAAGAAGAGTGTTACTCGCGTGCCTTCAGCGAGTCTTCAGCGGCATGCAGTATTTCGAGTTTGCGGTCCATCTCGCGATCGTTGATGACGCAGACGTCACGCAAGCGAGAGAAGTCGGTGGAGAGCGTGACGTTGAGCCTGTAGGAGAGTCCGTTCTCGGAGTTGTAGACATGCTTGATGCGTCCTACGATGATGCCCGGAGGGAACACCGACGAATAACCCGACGTCACGACGTAGTCGCCAAGCTTGAAGTGGGCATGGCGCGGAATGTCGTCCACATAAGCCGTTTCGGGCGAGCCTCCATTCCAGTGGAGATAGCCGAAATAGCCGCGTCCGCGTATCGTGCAGCTGATGTTCGACTGCGCGCTCAGCACGGGGATAATGACGGAGTAGTGCTCGGAGGTGAGATAGACTATACCCACGACGCCCGTACCGCACACGACGCCCATGTCCTTCTTCACGCCGTCGGCGCTTCCGCGGTCGATGGTGATGAAGTTGTTGGCTTTGTCGAGCGAGGAGCTTACTACTTTTGCAGGTATTGTCTCGTAGCCGCGCATCACGCTGCTCTGCATCTTCTCAATCTGCGTTGAGTCTACGCCTGTCTTCATGAGCTGTTCGTGCAGCATCTCAACTTCGCGCTCCAGATAGAGGTTGCGCTCGGTAAGTTTGCGGTTGACGTCGGTGAGGGAGAAATACTGCCCAACAGCCGAGTTCCATTCGTATACCTTCCCGGCTACGGAGTTGGCTGACGAGAACCACACGCTGCCCTGATAGCTGTTGTAATGGAAGAGCAGCACGAGGCTCAGCACTTCGAGTATCACGAAGACGAACCAATGGTTATGGCGTGAGAGGAAATCTAAAAGGTTGCGCATATTTCTTTGTAAAAGAGAAAAAGCTAAAGAGTAAAAAAGTAAAAAAGTAAAAAGGTAATGCCGGCAGAGCCTTGAGCCCATGCAGTTTTTACTTTTTTACTCTTTTACTTTCTTACTTTTCCTGTATTTATCTCATGAGGAATGAGAAACGATCAATATTCTTCAGAGCCACACCTGCTCCTATTGCCACGCTGTGGAGCGGATCCTCGGCGATGTGGAACGGGATGTTGATTTTCTCTGTGAGTCGCTTGTCGAGACCACGGAGCAGCGCTCCTCCACCACTAAGGTAGATGCCGTTCTTCACGATGTCGGCATAAAGCTCTGGCGGCGTGTTCTCAAGAGCGGAGAGCACGGCGTTCTCAATCTTCGCTACGGTCTTGTCAAGGCAGTGGGCTATCTCCTGATAGCATACGGGCACCTCCATCGGGAGGGCTGTGATACGGTTCGGACCATGCACTACGAAGTCCTCCGGAGCATCGTCGCCAAGCTCTGTAAGCGCGGAGCCTACGTGTATCTTGATGCGCTCTGCCATACGCTCCGAAACCTTTACGTTGTGCTGACGCGACATGTATTCCTGTATGTCAGCAGTGAGGTCGTCTCCGGCTGTGCGGATAGAGTTGTTGCTCACGATGCCGCCAAGGGAGATGACAGCGATTTCCGTCGAACCTCCACCTATATCTACAATCATGTTGCCCTCAGGAGCCTCAACGTCTATGCCTATACCGATGGCAGCAGCCATTGGCTCGAAGATAAGGTAGACATCGCGTCCATCGGCATGTTCGGCGCTGTCGCGTACGGCGCGCAGCTCCACCTCCGTAGAACCGGAAGGCACACCAATCACCATGCGCAACGACGGCGTGAAGAGACGGCTGCCGGAATGTACCATCTTGATAAGTCCGCGCATCATCTGCTCGCAGGCTGTAAAGTCGGCAATGACTCCGTCGCGGAGTGGACGAATGGTGCGGATGTTGTCGTGAGTCTTCTCATACATCATCTTTGCCTTCGAACCGACTGCAATCATCTTGTCTGTGCGACGGTCGAGTGCCACAACCGAAGGCTCGTCAACGACAATCTTGTCATCGCTGATGATAATGGTGTTGGCAGTACCAAGGTCCATCGCTATTTCCTGTCTGAATGAAAAAAATCCCATTTATTTACTTTAATTGAATTTTGAGTCTTAAGTTCGGAATATGAATTTCTACGCCAAGCATCCTACACTTCTTTTATATTTAACACTTAACATTAGTATTAAAGGGTGTATTAGGCGTCGTGTACATATTCTATTTTTTGAACCATGCGTGTATGGCTGTGTCGTAATGGCTGCTTACGCCAAAGGCACGCTCTGCAAACACCTTGCGCTCGGCGAGGTCTGTCTGTGCGCCATTCTTGTTGAGAATGTCGAGGAGCATCCCGTATTCTGCCTTGCTCGGAACGATTACAACGTCGTTGAAGTTCTTGGCTCCGGCACGGATGAGCGAAATGCCGCCTATGTCTATCTTTTCGATAATGTCGGCGTCGGAAGCGCCGCTTGCAACGGTCTGCTCGAAAGGATAGAGGTCGACGATGACGAGATCTATCTCCGGGATGGCATACTCTGCCATCTGCTGGCGGTCGCCTTCATTGTCGCGGCGTGCGAGAATACCTCCGAAGATACGCGGATGAAGAGTCTTCACTCTGCCACCGAGTATTGACGGATAAGACGTAATGTTCTCCACAGCCTCACACTCGTAGCCAAGCGATTCGATGAATGCCTGTGTGCCACCAGTGGATAGGAATTTCACACCTTCTTCGTTGAGCTTCTTCAGAAGCTCTTCGAGACCATCCTTATGGAATACCGAGATAAGCGCGGTCTTGATTTTTCTTGTTCCAGCCATTTTCTTATGTCCTTATTTCTTATAATTTGCAAAGTTAGTAAAAAAGCAAGAATATAGCATATTAAAAAGCACAAAAAATTTTCTTACTCCCCGAATTGTTGACTTGTACAAGAACAATCAGCTACTTGCACAAGGAGAAATGCCGACCTCTGCAAGGAGGAATGCTGCATTAGCAATTGCTCAGAACTAATTTTACTGAAGTTCCGTATTTGTGGAATTGAAAGCAAATATAGTACATAGAGTAAAAAAGTGTTACAAAAGTTTTTTACGTTTTAGAGTGTCGGGTAGCTGGAGGAACGGCGTTTATTGCTCTGCACGGCACTGACGTGATGGTCGAATCGGGCATAAAAAGCCCTTTTCCATCGATTTTTTCCTTCCAAAACGCTTCTTCACTCCACTTAAAGCCACGCTTCTTCATTGCTAAAGTGGCGCTTTAGTCTCTCTAAAGTGGCGTTTTAGCTACGTTCGACATTGCACACCAAGGCGCCAATACCGGCAAGCTACTGACGCACAGCATCTTCCACCTGCACACCCAAAACTGCGAAAAATACGCCAAAGGGCTATACCGTCTGTTCAGAAGGCAGTTTTAGGCAACAAGAGATACAAATATCCGACAAGAATCCGTCATTCGAAAGTCAGAAACTCATGTTTCGGATTTAACCCAAACGGCTGCGCTCTGCCGCTTGCCTTAGAAAGAAAACCACGTAGTACATAGGAGGATATGTCAAAACTCGACTTTATCCGTGGCGGAGGTCTCCGGCCTCCGCAGCACCCACTATTCACTATTAAATACACATCAACACATTACATATTCGCTTCCTGAGGGTGTGTCAAAGGAACACGGATTTTGCTTGTTGGCAGCATATTGTTTCTATTTAATAATTAGCCATGCCGACAAGGCGAGCTTGCTCGCCAAATCCGTTTAAATCAGCGCCGCAGGCGTGTGTAAATCAAATTTAAACACGGGTCACAATCCGTAAACTGAAAGTCACCGGCGCGAAGCGGAAAGGTAAAAGACCGATCTGTGCATCTCGGTGTTACCCGTGTTCCTTTGACCCGAGTCCACTCGCCGTAGGCGGTGGACGCTTTGATGAAAAGCTAAATCCGCTTGAGTAAGTCTATGTTTTTTGCTAAGGCAAGCGGCAGAGCCGAGCACAGCCAATTATGGTAAAACTGAAACTTGAGTCAGAAACTTGAGTAAAAACAAGCGAGCTTTCTTTGTATTGTCCTCGATTTGCACTAATTTTGCATAAGTTAGGCGGCATCTCGGAATAAGAAATGAATAAATTCATTTCGTTCTTCTCTCGATTTGCACTAACTTTGCATAAGTTAGGCGGCATCTCGGAATAAGAAATGAATAAATTCATTTCGTTCTTCTCTCGATTTGCACTAACTTTGCATATAATATAAAACAATGTTAGAGTGGAACTGAAGAAAATCATAAACAACTCTTTGAAGATAGGACTGTCGCTGCTCCTCGGCGGAATGATACTCTATTGGATGTATCGCGACTTTGACTTCAGCCAGGTGGGCAACACCCTGCTCCACGGCATGAACTGGACGTGGATGTTGCTGTCGTTCCCCTTCGGAATTCTCGCACAGATGTTCCGCGGATGGCGCTGGCATCTTACGCTGGAGCCCGTCGGCGAACATCCGCGCACGTCCACAAGCGTCTACTCTATCTTTCTCTCCTATGCCGTCAGCCTCATAGTGCCGCGCATCGGCGAGTTTGCACGCTGCGGCGTGCTCAACCGCTACGACAGCGTGTCCTTCCCCAAGGCACTGGGCACGGTGGTGGTGGAGCGTGCCATCGACTCCGCCCTCGTCATGGCGATTGCCATGCTGACATTCATGTTCCAGTTTAGCATCTTCGACACATTCTTCAACAAGACCGGCACGAGCATCGACACCATCCTCTCCGGCTTCTCCACAATGGGCTACATCGTTACAGCCGTCTGCGGCGTGGCTGTTTGCCTGCTCGCCTGGTACATCATGCGGAGGTTTGCAATATATAACAAGGTGAGGGCTACGGTGAAGGGCATCTGGCAAGGCATCATGGCTGTGCGCAGCGTGAAAAAGCCGTGGTTGTTCGTGGCGTTCACGCTCGCCATCTGGATTAGCTATTTCCTCCATTACTACCTGACGTTCTTCTGCTTCGAGGCAACAAGCCATCTCGGCATGGCATGCGCCCTCGTGACGTTTATCGTCGGCAGCATTGCCGTCATCGTGCCGACACCCAACGGCGCCGGTCCGTGGCATTTCGCCGTGAAGACAATGCTCATACTCTACGGCGTGGCTGACACCGACGCCCTCAACTTCGTGCTTATCGTCCACTCCGTGCAGACGCTGCTCGTCGTGGCGCTCGGCGTGTGGGCTTGGGCAGCGCTGTCGCTCACGCAGAAACGCGAACGACAATAAAAAACCCAAAAACGAGAATAGAGAACTTTAACACCGGAAATAAATATCACCATCAAAAAATATATACTACTATGAGTGAAATCAAAAACCTGAACCCCGAATGTATCTGGCGCAACTTCGACGCACTGACACAAGTGCCGCGCCCATCAGGACATCTTGAGAAAGTACAGCAGTTCCTTCTCGACTTCGCTGCCAAGGCCGGCGTGGAAGCCTTCAAGGATGCTGCCGGCAACATAGTGATGCGCAAGCCTGCCTCTGCCGGCATGGAAGGACGCAAGGGCATCATCCTACAGGCACACATGGACATGGTGCCGCAGAAGACCAAGGAGAGCACACACAACTTCGAGACCGATCCTATAGAGACTTACATCGACGGAGAGTGGGTGCGCGCCAAGGGCACTACGCTCGGCTCCGACGACGGACTCGGCGTGGCTGCCATCATGGCTGTGATGGAGGACAAGTCGCTCGTACACGGCCCCGTGGAGGGACTCATCACTGCCGACGAGGAGACGGGCATGTTCGGTGCCAACGACCTGCCCGACGACGAGCTTAACGGCGACATCCTGCTCAATCTCGACTCCGAGACGTGGGGCAAGTTTGTCATCGGCTCTGCCGGCGGCATCGACATCACAGCTACGCTCGACTACAAGGAAGTGGAGACCGACAAGAACGACTGTGCCGTAAAAATTACGCTCAAGGGCTTGAAGGGCGGACACTCCGGACTCGAGATTCACGAGGGACGCGGCAACGCCAACAAGCTTATGGCACGCTTCGTGCATGAGGCAATCGCCGAGTATGGCGCACGTCTCGCCACATGGCACGGCGGCAACATGCGCAATGCCATTCCGTTCGAGTGCGAGGTGGTGCTCACATTGCCGAAAGAGAACGTGGAGGCTCTGAAAGAGGATGTAGAGGAGTGGAAGAATCTCTTCAACCACGAGTTCCGCACCATCGAAGAGGACATACAGTTCTTCGCCGAAGACGTGGCAACTCCTGCCACTGAGACTCCAGAGGAGATTCAGGACAATCTGCTCGACGCCATCTACGGCTGCCACAACGGCGTGTTGCGCATGATACCTGTGTTCCCGACTGTCGTGGAGACTTCAAGCAATCTTGCCATCATCGACATCGAGGGCGGCCACGCTGCCATCAAGATTCTCGCACGCTCTGCCAACGAGAGCATGAAGGAATACATCGCCACTACGCTTGAGAGCACTTTCTCCATGGCTGGCATGAAGGTGGAGATGAGCGGAAGCTACGGCGGATGGGATCCCAACACCGACAGCGAGATTCTGCATCTTCTCGAGAAGAACTACCGTGAGCTCTTCGGCGAGGACGCCATCGAGCAGGTTGACCACGCCGGACTGGAATGTTCGGTCATCCTCGGCAAGTATCCTCATCTCGACGTTGTTTCGCTCGGTCCGACGCTGCGCTCTCCCCACACCACCATTGAGCGTTGCCTCATCAAGACTGTGGCACCCTTCTGGGAGTTGCTGAAGAAGACCATGGCGGAAGTGCCGGAGAAATAAGCTTTCTACTTCCTATCACATTGACACATACCACTATGGGAAATGCTAAGATATTCATGCCGATTGCCGCATCGCTCGCCATTCTTGCATCCTGCGCAAGCGAGAAGAAGGAGTCGGCATTGCATGCTGGTTCAGTCTGGCAGAACGGCAAGGAAATATACATTGCCGAGGACAGCACGTCATTCTGGCATCTCTACGGAGGCACACTCCATGAGGGTGGCTCCGAGATGAAGCTCATGAAGGACGGCAAGTGGCTCCTGCCAATCATCACCGACAACCGTCCGACAGACAGCCTTGCAGGAACGTGGCGTCTCGATGGCGACACCATCGTCTTCTCCTCCAACGACAAGACGACAAGCCGGCTGGCGCTCGTCAGCGGACTCACCGTGCTCTCGCGCGACGACATGCCGTCGAAGGCCTTGCCCGCTCTCGACAGTGTGCAACAGATGAATGTCTACCGCTCATTGGAGGGTACGTACAAAGACCAGAACGGCAAGAAATGGGTGTTCAGCGGCAACAGCATGAAGCGACAAGGGCTCGGCACGCCCGAGCCTTACTCCATCGGCAAGTCAATGGACATGAACGACTGCGTCATCTTCACCAACAACATCGCCTACGCCTACAGCATAACGCCACAAGGCATCAGCCTTTACAAGGCTGAGTATGTAGACTCGGTTGGAATATGGAAGTATGACAAGAAAGGGAAACCCGTGGAACAGCTTGTAAAGAAATAAAGCTATACACATTTTATAATATATGGGGGTGGGTTAAAAGGAAGTCAACAGACTGTTTTCCTTTTAACACACCCCCATTATTTGTCTGACAATACGAGCGGCTGCATTGCAGCCGTTTTCTGTTCGTACACCTCTCGCGTCACTTTGCGAGCACGCAGCGACCGCACCTTAGGGAAATCCCTGAAGTAATCGTCCTGCGACATGTACCAGCGGTGGTCAAGGATTTCGCTGACGGCACACGCCATCGTGTCTATACGGCGTGCTGAGCGCGGGCTGACAACGGAGAACATCCGCTCGCCGCTTCTCATCGTAATGGCAAGCACAAGAAAGGTGGACGTTCCGGCGGCTTGCGGGTCGGAAGGCTTCTTGCCACGCATCGATGAGGAGATGGTGATGTGCCACCCATACTGGCTATTGAGCCTATGCATCATCTCGCGAAACACACGCCCATGCGACGACGTGTCGGGGATGTGCTTGTACATTATATAATAATGTATCATCTCATGGAGCAGCGTCGTCTGATACTCACGCTCCGACTGTTCATAGTAGGTGCTGATGCGTATCGTAAAGTCACTATAGACCCAACGGAGCAGGCGTCTCTGCTTGCGGCACGCCATCGTGCCGAGGCGTGTGCGTGCCTTGCTTAGGGCTATACGGGGCATCGGCAGCGTGCTGCCGAAGTAGTCGGCGTCAAACTGTCGGAACCATTCGCGTAGAATATCTACCGTGAGCTTCATTCGTCGCAGTCAGGATAGACGGAAGTGAGATAAGCGTCCACCTTGTCGGACATGACTGTCGACAGAGCTACCTTGCCCTGCGGGTCGATAACATAGACAGTGGGTATCCACTTTATGTTGTAGGCGGAAGCTACAGCCGACTCTCTCATGCTCTTCATGTCGCTCACCTGCAGATACGGAATGGCGAGTTTCTTCACGCCATTTGCCCACGCTTCGTGCTTCGTGTCGAACGACACGCCTACAAACTCCACACCTTTCGGATGGAATTTCTCATACATGGCAATGATGTTCGGTGAGTCCTTGCGGCAATCGGGACACCACGACGCCCAGAAGTCGAGCACTACATACTTGCCACGCAGGCTGCTGAGTGAGAATGTCTTTCCGTCGATGGTTGACAGCGAGAGGTCGGGAGCGACGGTGCCCGGCTTCAGAAGAGCCGTGGCATATTTGGCGTCAAGGTCGGCGGAGGCAACTGGAGCATCGGGAGCGGTTTGTGCCGATGCCACGAATGGGGTAAGGACCATAGCCATGAGCATAATGGCATTGGACAATTTCTTTCGTATAAAATTTTTCTTCATTGTTCTCAACAATTTTTATTGGTTACACTTCTTAAAATATATCGACTCGTAATTTTCTATATTTATTGAAAACATGCCTTCATGTCAAAAAAACATGTCTTCATGTCTTCATGTCAAAAAACATGTCTTCATGTCAAAGAAGTTTGTGTCTTGGGCCAGTTCACGAGAAAGAGTTTCTCGGTAGCACGTGTGAAAGCCGTGTAAAGCCAGTGAATATAGTCGGGCGTAAGCATGTCGTCGGTCATGTATCCCTGATCGACATACACATGCGCCCACTGTCCACCCTGCGCCTTGTGGCACGTAACGGCATAGGCATACTTAATCTGCAAGGCATTGTAGTAAGGGTCTTGCTTTAGGCGCTTGTAGCGTTCGGGCTTCGTGCGCACGTCGGCATAGTCTTTCATCACCTCCTCGAAGAGCTGCTGACTTTGCTCACGCGTCAGCGCAGGAGCCTCGGTGGAGAGCGAGTCGGTGAGAGCAGTCACTTTCAGCTCGTAGTTGTCATAATCGGGGAACTGCAGCCATAGGTCGACAAAATGTAGGCCATAGAGGTCGCGGCGGTTGCGCACGCGCTGGATGACAGCGCGGTCGCCATTGGCAATAAATCCCGGAACATTCTGGAGCGGCTGTCGTGCTAAAGCCGACGGCTGGTCGCCCGACTGGATACCCTCGCTGCCCTTATTCTCTTTCTCCGTCCAATAGTAGTTGTTCTTCACAACCATCAGCCAGTCGCCCGACGTCAGTTCCTCCTCACGCCACAAAACTTGCGCCCGGATGCCTTGATTGTAGATATTGGCACGCTTGTTGGAGCGCGTGACGACCATCGTCTCGTCCATTCCCACTTCAGAATAGCTTGTGGCAAGCGACTCGATAAGCTCATCGCCCGGCACCATAACAATGTCGGCGAAGCCCTTGAAGCAAATCTTTGGCAGAGCCGTTGCCTCATCGTGCGTAATCATCTGCCGTATGACGGTGGCATTAAAGAGAATGCCCGACTGCTGGCTCTGTCGCAACACCTCGCGCAAGTCGCTCTCGTACACCCTCAAGCCGTAGCCCGACATAAACTCTCCGCTAAGAGCCGGCGACTCTTCCTCTCCTACAGGCGGCAACTGCGCCTTGTCGCCGATGAGCATCAGGCGGCAGTTGCGACCGGAATAGACAAATTGCACAAGGTCGTCGAGCAAGCATCCCGTGCCAAACACCGTCTCACGCAATCCCTCATTGGCAATCATCGACGCCTCATCGACGAGGAAGAGCGTGTCGGAGAGCAGGTTGGGAGCGAGCGAGAAACTGCCCATCATCGACTGTTGGCGATAGATGCGGCGGTGGATGGTGGAGGCAGGAGCACCGGAGTTGACGGAGAACACCTTCGCAGCCCTACCCGTCGGCGCAAGAAGCACGACGCGCTGGCGCAATCGCCTCATTGTGCGGACGATGGCACCCGAGAGCGACGTCTTTCCTGTTCCGGCAGACCCGCGCAGAATCATCACTACGCGGTCGTCAGTATCGGAAACGAAAGAAGCGAAAGCCGTGAGAGCATGGCTTTGGTCGGCTGTCGGCGCGAAACCGAAGTCCTGGAGTATTAGGGATTTAATGTCCAATTTATGATGCAATCTTTAAGTTACGGTTGGCAGAGCACGGTGCACACACGATCCTGAAAGGCGCGTCCGTTGCGGTGGTGCTGTATGCCTTGATTGATGATAGAGAACGCCAAGTGATGGCCGTTGGCAGCCGTGCAGTAGCCTGCAAGCGACGACACGCCGGCAACAGTGCCCGTCTTGGCATAGACATTGCCCGACGTGAAGGGCCCTCTCATGCGCTTGCGCAATGTACCGTCGACGCCTGCGATAGGCAGTGCAGGATGCAGATGCACGTAGATGTTGTTGTTGTGCCAGGCATAACTAAGGAAGCGCACCTCCAGTTCGGCAGAGACATAATTGTAGAGCGAGAGTCCGCTACCGTCTGCAATCTCGTAGCGTTTTGGGTCGAGCCCCACCTTTGATATGAGACGGTTGACCACAGTGGAGGCATTCTTCGCCGACGCGTAGCGCGCTCCCGTCGAAGCGGCTATCTGATAGAACATCGACTCGGCGTAGAGATTGTCGCTCTCCTTTAGCATCTTCATCAATATCTGGTCGATAGTGTGGAAGCGCTTGGCTATGCAGAAGGCGTCGCCGGGGCGAGTACCGTCGCCGAGCGTAGCCTCAACGGTCACTCCCGCCTCGCGGAGATTGTCGACAAAGCGCGTTAGGAAGGAGTCCTTACGGCTGACAAGCAGCGGCGAGAGTTTCGGATTCTTGTCGTCCCAGCACCATCCAGCGCCAAGGAGGTCGCTGTCCTTCATGCTACGGTCGGCGTAGATATTGCCGCGGATGGTGTCAACGCCCATCTTGCGGATGGCCTCAACGAAAGCGCGCATATCATCGGAATTGAAACGAGGGTCGAAGCCGCCGACGCAATAGATGTTGCCACGTAGCGTGCGGTCGGCGACATCACCGGTGTAGCAAAGCTCCGTCTTAAACTGATAGCCGCCGCCAAGGCGGTCGATGGCAGTAATGGCAGTGATGAGCTTCATCGTGGAAGCGGGGCGCAGTAGCTGGCGTGCGTTGTGTGCGTAGAGCACGGAGTCAGCGTCGAGGTCGTAGACCATCATTCCGACGGTGGACGTCTCGAACATCTCGTTCTCAAGCAGATTGTCGAGATGCTTCACCAATGCCACGTTCCACGGGAGCGACTGCCGCTCCACGGAGAACGTGTCTGCCATCACGGTGTCGCGTCCGGCTTGCAACTCGTCGTCGTCGAAATCAACGTCGGTCTGCGCTATGGCTCCTGAGCATACGGAGAGCAGCGCTATGAGCAGCGCTATGCAGCGCAACAAAAACTTATTCATCGTCATCATTGGAGTTTATCTTATTTTGGCGTTTATGTATCTCTGCTATAAAGTCGTCTGCCAGTGCAGGCTGTGCAAACGTTATGTGTCCGGCGCCATATTCTATGATGATATGCCGCGCGATTAAAAGGCTGCCGCGCACGGCATGGACGGCAATTATGTCGCCCACGGGCACGACAATCGGCTTGCCAAGGCGCCCTCGCGCTATGACAAGGTTGTTGTCGGGGGTGAATGTGTAGGTGGTGTTGACAAGACGGTCTACCGCCGCCGCTCCGAGGAGCAGACAGCAGCAGCCGACCAATGGGGATAATCCTGTGCGTAAAAGAAAACAGATCAGTGCGGCAAGGGCAAGCAGCACAACGACAAGCAGCCCTTGCACACTGACGAATTGATGATATGTTCTATTCATAATTATCTGTAAAGTCTCTTGGTGACGCTGCCGTCGGCATGACGCTCTATCGTTACGCCATGGGCAGAGCCCGGATTGACACGGCAACCTGCGATGCTGAAGCGTTCCGTCACGAGCGACTGCGAAGCCGACATCACTGTCTCAACGCCATTCAACGTTGGCTGGCGACCATTCATAACGACCGTGAGCACATCGACGGGCGACTCATTGCCTGACGAGGCGGAGAAGTAAGCGCCAAACGGACTGATGCCTTTTGCTGAAGAAGCAGACGCCCCTCCTTTCACGAACGTCTTGCCGTCGGATGAAAGAACGTAGGCATCGGGAGCAGAAAGCGCCGTTGTCGTCATGCAGAAGTTGTAGTCGGCCGACTCGGTGAAGCCGGTCTGTGCCTCAGCGAAGTTGACATTGGCAGCGTTGCATACCCTCTCGCCAGCCTTACCAGCCACGAGAAGCGGCTGCCAACCAATCACTCTCTGGGCGTCGTCGAAGTAGACCTTGCCGTTCTCCTCGCCGACAAACTCCTTTACAAAGAGTCCGTCTGCTTCCATGTCCGACGTAGAGAAGTCGAAAGGCATGGTCAGCGTCTGCCACTTGTCGGGCTCCACGTTGTACGTGTACTCCACGTTGGCGGCTGTGAAGTCAACCAAGCTGTAGAATCCCTTACCCGCAACGAGCTTTATGTTATCAGCCTTGTCGGTCTTCACATAGTTGAGATTGTCGAGACCACTGGGCTGGGCGTCGCGCCAATAAGTGACGTAGAGGCAGTTGGGATTGCTGTTGCCCTTGACAGTCTTGACGTTGCCGCATGTATACTGCAGGTCGACAGCTTCCGCTTCCTCCGGAACTTGTACATTGTCAGTGGCCTCCACTGCAGAAACAGTCTTGCCATCGGCAGAATAAAACACCACTCCCGGCTTCAGCGTCAGCGGTTCGGAAGCGTAAAGTTCCTGACTGTCCTCCCATTTGCCGTCGGCATTGAGATGATGACCATAGCCAACGAGCTTCACAACGTACTGCTTTTCGGCGTACTTACTGAAGGTCAAGGGATTGATGGGGATAATGTAGTCGCCGTCAACCGACTGTCCCTGGAGCAAATCGGCATCGGTGGCTTGCTCGTAAATCAGCTTGTTGTCGGGATAGCTGTAGAAGCGGCAGCCTATACCTCCGTGGTAATCGCGGTCGCCGACATTCTGTACTGTCGCCTTCACTCCGAAGTAGCCGCTGAGAATCTTGCCACCCTCAATATTGATTGGCTCGGCATGGGCAGTAAGCTTAGGCGCAAGTGAGTCGAGCTTGTTGTTGTACACAACGGAAGAGCCCATGAAGTCGAGCGACACTCTCAGCGAGTCGCCGCCAGTAAGCTCACGGCTCAGCGCCACACGTGCATACTTATGCTCGCCCGGACCAATCAGGAAGCTTGCCTCCTGATACTTGGAATCCTCCTCTGTACGCATGAAGAAGAGCGAGCCGTCATACTGATAGCCTTTGTTGGTAACGTCAACGGTGTAGACCGGACGGCCATTGTGCTTGCCAGCATACGAAACAGAGCTAACCTCAAGTTGCTTTCCGTTATAGTATGTCTTCGGCGTCAGCGTTTTGTTCTTTACGGTGAAGGCTATGTGGTGCTGGTCGGCCCAGTCGTCCATCTGCCACTCGTCAGTGCCCTTCTCACGGCTTATGGCGCGTAGCTCATAGTCGCCGTCGGCAAGCAATGAGCCGAAGCTTATCTTACATTCACGCGTGAAGGAGTTGTTGAGCACAGAGTTTTTGGTCTCGACGTAGTTGGTGAGCGCCTCCACGAGGGTTCCGTTCTGGTATATGCCATACGTATACTCCATGTCGGTTGCCTTCGGAAGGGCGGAAGTACGGAGGTCGTAGACTTTCATCGGACCGTATTCATCTGTGGAATAGCGGCGTGTAAACTGCTTGCCGTCGTCCTCCGTAGAGAGTCCTCTTGAGATGAGATGTAGCGGGGAGTCAGCCTTAGAGCCAGCCTCCGGGCGATGTATGCCAGTCACAATGTAGTGGTTCCAGTTGAGTTGGCTCACGAGTCCCTGGCTGACGTTGAGCGCACTGAGCTTGAAGTAGCCGTTGAGGTCGCCATACCATCCCCAGTTGAAATGGAAATAACCGTCGCCCTCATAGCCGTCGCAGACGAAGGCATGGCCTTGCAGACTGCTTCCCTGTGCAGTATAGAACACTGGACCGTCGGTGACAAGAGCTTTGTAGACGAAGTCCTCCCACTCAGACAGCGAATAGTCCATACGCGAGTGGAGGCGTGCGTCAGGATAGCCGAAATAAGTGTTGAGGGCGTAGGGCACAAGATCGTTGTAAGTGCCAGAGCCAAGTCCGGTGTATTGCATCTTCACGGAGTAGCCGAGGCAGCGCATCAACGTCGCCACGGCAGCGCGGCTGTCCTTGTCGTAATAGTTCTCGTAGTTGTCCGCCATGACGTCCCAGTTGAACGCCGTCACGGGAAGCGCTTCGTATTTCGTTCCGCCACTCGTGTATGACGGAATTTCGGCAGATGTCTGCTCCGGCCATTTATGGTATCTGAGAATCTGTCCGAGAGCCGTAGCCACACAGCCCACGGGGTTCATGTCGGGTATAGAGTCGCAATAGGGCGTCTCCTGTCCCCAAGTCGACTCGAGCAAGACGCTGACATTGTTCTTCACGCTACGCTTAGGCTGCGCCTTTTCCTTTGCGAAGTTTGCGGCGTCGAGCGTTTTTATCTCGTCGGAGTACTGCTGAAGCATTGCTTTCATGCCGTCGGGCATCTTGTCAGGGTCAATGGTTCCTGTGTCGGAATAGCCGAGAACGGGCGTTGTGCGGTCGTCGCCACTAACGACAACGAAGCCTCCGCCGTCGGAGGCGTTGAAAACGTAATAGTCGGGCGTTGCCGCCTTAGACTTGTGTGCAAGCGAGAGGCTCACGGTCTTGCGCGGAGCAAGACGCTTGCCGGCACATCGGCTGTTGAGAAAATCCTGTGCGATGGCCTCCGCCTTGTTGAGGTCGACGGGAGCAGCTGCCATTCCTCCAAAGGACATTGAAGCCACCAATAGTAGCAACGGTCTTCTGTTGGACATGAATGTTGCCTGGAATTTTGATCTGATTGACATTTGTTATAGATTTTATAGCAGTTCGTATATATATGGCAAAAGTGCATGGCAACGGAAGCCCTGCCTTTGACTGGCCTTTCTTCCATTGTCATACACTCCTTATTGAAAGCTTCTACGTCAGCCGCCGCCTTTGCTTTATGCGGCAAAAGGCGTCAGGCAAAGAGAGTCAGCGTGTAGATGTACACCACCGCTGCGGGCAGTGCCATGAGCGAAGAGTCGAAGCGGTCGAGCATTCCTCCGTGTCCCGGCAGGATATTGCCAGAGTCCTTGATGCCCACCGTGCGCTTGAAGAGCGACTCCACAAGGTCGCCCCACGTGCCGAAGAACACCACGACAAGACCGAGCCCCATCCACTGTGGCACGCTCATCACGATGTCTACATTCTGCGATGTGGCTGTGGAGCTCTCGTAAACTCCGACAAGGGCAGCCACCACGAGCACGAGCAAGCCGCCTCCTATGCTTCCCTCCCAGCTCTTGCCTGGGCTTACTCTGGGAAACAGCTTGTGCTTGCCGAAGAGCGAACCGCTGCAATAGGCACCCGTGTCGTTAGTCCAAAGGAAGATGAAGATGCTCAGCGGCAATAGATGACCGTAGTAAACCATGTCGCCTACACTGCGGAAAGCAAGCACGTTAATCATAGACAGCGGCAGGGCGATGTACATCTGTGAGAGCATAGTGTAAGCCCAGTCGTTGACGGGATTGGGAGCCTTCGCGTAGAGCTCGCTTATGAAGAGATAGACGAGCGTCAGCAGATAAGGAATGAACACCGCAGGCGGCACGATGCCGGCGCAGTAGGTGGCCATTGCCACGAAGAGATAGACTCCGGCAATCGTCGTTATGAAGCGGTTGACCGACACGTTGGCAATGCCATTGGCGATGCCCGTGAATTCCCAGACGGTGAGTCCTGTTATCAGCGCGAAGAACAATATCATTGCCTCCGGGCGCAAGAACGACGCCACTACGGCGGCGACGAATATCACTCCGGTAATAGTCCGCGTGATGAGGTTTTGCATTTTGTCGCTCATTGTTATGAGTTTTTATTGTTTCTCTATTTTTTTCTCTTCCTCACTGGAGTCCTGGGCAGCCTGGGCAGCCTCGTGCTCCTTCTGCGCCTGCTTCACTTCCTCAGGCATATCCTCAAGCTTCGGCGTGTTGTCCTCGATGATTTCCTCCGAGCGGCTCACCCAAGGGCGTTTGCCGAAGATGCGCTCCACGTCCTCCGCGAAGATTACTTCACGCGTCATAAGCAACTCGGCGAGCTGGTTATGGCCGTCGCTATGCTCCTTGAGAATAGCCTTTGCGCGTGCGTATTCATCATTAACCATCTTGAGCACCTCGTCGTCGATGATCTTTGCAGTGGTCTCCGAATAGGGACGCTGGAACTGGTACTCCTGGTTGTTGTAGTAGCATATGTTTGGCAGACGTTCGCTCATGCCGGCGTAAGCCACCATGCCGAATGCCGACTTCGTGGCACGCTCAAGGTCGTTCATGGCTCCTGTTGAGATGTGTCCGGTAAAGAGTTCCTCTGCAGCGCGTCCTCCGAGCAAAGCGCACATCTCGTCGAGCATCTGCTCCTTGGTCGTAATCTGGCGTTCCTCGGGCAAATACCATGCTGCTCCGAGGGCTCTTCCTCTCGGCACGATGCTCACCTTCACGAGTGGATTGGCGTGCTCGCAGAACCAAGAAACCGTGGCGTGACCGGCCTCATGCAGCGCTATTGTGTGCTTCTCGCCCTCCGTCATCACCTTAGTCTTCTTCTCCAGTCCGCCGATGATGCGGTCAACGGCGTCGAGGAAATCTTGCTTACCCACAGTCTTGCTGTTGTGGCGTGCGGCGATGAGAGCTGCCTCGTTGCAGACGTTGGCAATGTCAGCGCCGGAGAAGCCCGGAGTCTGGCGCGAAAGGAAGTCGATGTCCACCGAGGAATCGATCTTCACCTTCTTCAAGTGTACCTGGAATATCTCCTTACGCTCCGTAAGGTCGGGCAGATCGACGCTAATCTGGCGGTCGAAACGTCCAGCACGCAGGAGCGCCTTGTCGAGCATATCGGCACGGTTGGTGGCAGCGAGGATTATCACTCCGCTGTTGGTGCCAAATCCGTCCATCTCCGTAAGCAGGGCGTTGAGCGTGTTCTCGCGCTCGTCGTTGCCTCCCATGGAAGGATTCTTGCTGCGTGCGCGTCCAACGGCATCGATCTCGTCGATGAAGATGATGCACGGAGCCTTCTCCTTAGCCTGGCGGAAGAGGTCGCGCACGCGGCTTGCGCCGACGCCGACGAACATCTCCACGAAGTCGGAACCGCTCATGGAGAAGAACGGCACGCCTGCTTCGCCTGCCACAGCCTTTGCAAGAAGCGTCTTTCCCGTGCCCGGAGGGCCAACGAGAAGTGCTCCCTTTGGAATCTTTCCTCCGAGTTCCGTGTACTTCTGAGGCTCCTTGAGGAAGTCAACAATCTCTTGCACTTCCTGCTTGGCGCCAGCCTGTCCTGCCACATCCTTGAAGGTTATGCCGAGGTCGTTGCCCTTCTCGTACATCTGGGCTTTCGACTTGCCGACGCTGAACACGCCGCCACCGGAGCCTCCGCCACCCATACGGCGCATCATGAACACCCACAGGAGGACAAAGAAAACAATCGGTCCGAAGGTGTAGAAGAGCGACATGAGTCCGGAGTTGGAGTCCTTCTCATAGCTGTAGTCGAGTATTTTGTTCTTGCTGCGGGCGGCAGCGAGGTATCTGTCGACGGAGTCTGCCGACCCGTACGTCACCTCCACGTATGGATTGGCGCCCACCTGCTGTACATTCTTTCCGAAGACGTCGCGTATTTTTTCGGGCTTCACGTACATGCGGAGCGTTCCGTTGTCTTTGTTGACCACGACCTTGTTGGCGTAGCCTTTGTCGACATAAGTAGTGAACTTCACGTAGGAAGCCTGCTGGCTTGGCGCCACTCCGCCGAGCAGCGACTTTCCGCCGTCGGTGAAGAAGAGCATGAGCAACATGATGATAATCACCGTGTAGATCCAGTTCATGTTGAACCGAGGCATTTTCGGTTGGTTGTTGCCCAAGGGGTTGTTGTTGTTGTTCATAATATATATAATATATAATGTACGCGCGATGGGGCGAGCCGCGCTTACTGATACTAATCGGGTTTTAGAAACGCTGATTAATCGATGTTTGGAATGGTTGTTATGGCAGCGTCCTGCCAGAGGTTTTCGAGATTGTAGAAGTCGCGTGCCTCCGGGATGAAGATATGTACCATGACGTCAACATAGTCCATCGCCACCCAATAGGCCTGTGGCAGTCCCACCTCGCGCACGGGCTTTTCCCCTGCCTCGATGCGTGCCGTCTCGCTCACGGAGTCGGCTATTGCCTCCACCTGCGACGGCGAGTTGCCCTGACAGATTACGAAGTATTTGGCGATGGCACCGTCGATGCCGCTAAGGTCGGCGATTGTTATGTCCTGTCCTTTCTTTTCCTGAATTCCCTTTACGATGGCTTCTACGAGTTTGTCCTTGATTTCCATTAAGATTCCTATTTTTCTATTTGTTGTTTTTTGATTTGACAATTGTGAAAATTGGTTTCCGCGCATAAGATATGTCACGTCCGCTATTTCAGCGATACAAAGGTACAGCGATTTATCCTAAAAACGGCTTAAAACATAAAAAAACGCCTTTTTATTAGATTTTATTAAAAAAAAATTGGCAAAATCATTGGCAATATAAAAATTATTCGTAACTTTGCACACGCAATTAAGGAAAACAAGTTGCGAGAAACATATTGGGATATGGTGT
>DLKG01000090.1:28165-49819 GCA_002490315.1 Prevotella sp. UBA7594
TCGAGTCCGAGTATCCCAACATAATGCAGCAAGTCTTGTTTCAACAGACTTACAAAGCGTTGCTTTCAAGTTTCTTAATCTTGAAAAGATCTGAAGATTGCAAACATATTGGGATATGGTGTAATGGTAACACTACAGATTCTGGTCCTGTCATTCTTGGTTCGAGTCCGAGTATCCCAACTTAGAAAGAGTTTCATTCCAAGGGAATGAAACTCTTTTTTTTATTCAATTACTCAAGTTGAACAAGTTTGCTACTTGCTTAACAGTAGACATGTAGACAAGATAAGAGTAAACAAGGAAGGAAGCATCATTAAGCCCATAGATGTATTGGGGACAAAACTCACAAATTAGGATATTCCGTGGCGGAGGTCTCCGGCCTCCGCAGCATCCATCATCTACAATCGATTATATATTCAATACATTAGTAATATCCGCTTGCTGCGGAGGCCGGAGACCTCCGCAGCAAGCGGACAAAACTGTAAATTTGTATTTTACACACGCCACTAAAATGCAGAGTGTGGCTGGTGTGTCAAAACAATAAGCAGATAGTAACCCGAGAGCATGTTGTATTCCATATAGTCTTGATTACAAACATCGTTTATAACCCATTCCGTTCCCGAGTTGCTGTCGTAACTATATGTGTAGTCAATTCTGTAGCCCCGCAGATTGTTGTCGTAGCACCATTCGACATTTGAATAGTCAGTTCCGTCTATAAGTTCCGCTGGCGACATACCCGAATCATTATATTTGCCGAATGCCAATTGTCCGCCTTCACTATATGAAAAGCTTCCGTTGTCAAAGCGAGCATTATAGATGATAGTCCATTTTGTATTTTCAATGTTCTGCAAGGTAGCAATTTTAAGCTTTGAGTCGATTACTTTCACCTTATGTGAAACAAGCTCCCAATAGTATGGACTCAGTTCATACGACATGTTTGGCAAGAAGTCATCAAATTCGGCTGTTCCTACAAGCCGTCTGTAAGCCCGGTTATTGACAATTATCTCTCTGTCTTTATTGTCATACCTGCCTCCAATGACGTCTTCTGCATTGCTTACTACATCGTATTCACCGCCAAATTCACTGCCTATATAATTGCTTATTTCGTAGTCTACATACATTTTTTGCTCCTGTACATCCCATCTGCATCCTGTTAATTTGAAAGTAGACTCTTCCTCCTCTGGAAAATCCTTCAGAGTTAGTTCGTATGAAATGCCAGGCTCGAAGGAGATACTTGCCGGTATGGTGATGCTTCTTGTAGTTCCGTTGCACATTTTTAGCTCTATGGTGCGGTCGGTTGCAGGATTGCCTTCAATGTTGTTGGGCAGAACTATGGCGTACAAAACCAAGTATCCTTTCTTATTGTTTACGTCAAAGTTAATATTGTCGTCTAAACTGTCTTCTTCCTCGACGGGTAGATGTGTGTGACAATCTTCATATCTGCTGAGCCAAGACATCTTTATGTCCTGTCGAGCGCTTCCATCGTCAAGCTTTATATCATCGCTTACTACGTCGTATTTAAATTTCGTAAATTGGTTCTTTACGGTTCCGGCTGTAGGCATCGGCATAATACCGCTGGATGTATGTATACTAATCTTTACTTTTGCAAATCTGTGAGCGAATGAGAGTGTTACGTTCGGATTGCTTGCGTCTACTCCATATCGTCTGGCGGTTATGAAGTCGGCATGAAGAAGGTCGTGCATGAAATGCTGCCGCTGATTGCTTATGTCAAGCCTTACATTGCCATTGGCATAATCTGATGTATATGGTCCGTAGGCAAGCACGTCAAATTTACTTCCACTACCAGGTATTAAGACTCCATTTCTGTTGTACAGACTGCCAGTGGCAGATTTGTATGTAGTAGCGTCTATTCTGAATGTTTTGTTTTCATTGTCTTTATAAAACGACTCGTCATCATGTTTTTTACAAATACTCCAACCGTGTCCATATACCAGCAGTTTCCGACAGTCCTCGTCTGATTGTCGAAGCCAGCTATCATTTTCAGTTCCACCTTATTGCCTTGGTCATCGGTGGCGAAGTTGTCGATGTCTGTGCAAGCCATAAGCGAAATGGCAACTATGGTAGCTGTTACAGCTTTCGTTAGATGTTGTAGTATCATAAATGTTTGATTCTATGTATGTAACGTTTGCGGTTGTTTCTGTTTCTTAGTAAGCTGCTATGCAGGCTATGCCCTCTGCAGCCACGCGGTCGCGGATGGCGTTCAGCTCCTCGTGCGAAGCCTTACGGAGCGTGGGGCATGGCGTCTCGCGGTCGACCGTGTACACCATCACCTCCGACGGACGTATGCGGCGTAGGGCGTCGAGCCACGGATCGACAAAGCTGTCGCTGACGTTCGAGACGTCGCGCCCAAGGTCGTCGGTGCCGTGGAGAAACATGGTCTGCACGATGCAGTGGCCTTCAAACGATGCCATGCACTCCACTATGCGCTCCACGTCGTAGGCTGAAGACGCGGGGCGGTCCACCTTATTTATATATGCAGGGTCTACGGTGTCGAGTTTCATGATGTTGTTGTCGACAAGCGAGAGGGCACGATGGATGTCGGGGCGGTGGGCAAGCGTCGAATTGGTAAGCACCGACACCTTTGCCTCTGGGAAGAAGCGATTGCGCAATTGTATGGTGTCCTCCACGATGCCGAGGAAGTCGGGGTGGGTGGTTGGCTCGCCGTTGCCTGAGAACGTTATGACGTCGAGCGACGCTCCTGCCTCACGCATTTCCTTCAGTTTCGCCTCGAGCGACGCGGCTATATGGCTACGCGATGGGCGCGGCGACGAAGTGCGGCGCGAGGCGTTGTAGCCCACCTCGCAATAGATGCAGTCGAACGTGCATAGCTTCCCGTCACTCGGATTGACGTTGACGCCGAGCGATATGCCCAAACGCCGGCTATGGATGGGGCCGACGATGGGTGAAGGATAGAGAATGGTTGACATTATTATATGTTTTTATCTGAATTCTGACGTCACGACGCGCACGACGGGAGCTGCCGACTTGCTTCTCGACGCCCCCATCGTCAGTTCCACGTCATACTGCACCCCCGGCTCGAAGAATATGTTCTTCGGGATGGTGAAGTTTTTCGTCAAGCCGCTGCAGGAGCACGTCAGCGTGCGGTCGCGTGGACCGTTCATGTCTTCCGTGTTAGGCACGAGCAGTGCCGAAACGTTGTTGCCCGCCGCATTGGTGTGCATGGCAATCGTCTCAAAGGGAATATACACGTTTATCTCGTCATTCTTAGGATAGTACCTGAACGCCGACGGCTGGTTGCTGACGGAAGCCGTGAGACGTTGCGGCGCAGAGCCGTCCGCCATCTTCACCGTGACGCTAAGCTTCGAGAGGCGATGGGAGAAGACAAGGGGCACGGGCGACATGGCTTCTGCGAAACCGACGCCCCCGGTGCGTGCCGTTATGAGGTCTACTTTCTTAGGGTCAGACTGGTCGTAGATGTCGTGCGTGAAGCTGTTGTCGGCGTCAAGAGTCTGATGATAGGGGTAATATCCTATAATGTAACATTTCTTCTTGTCGTTCTCCGTCCATATCTTTGCTGCCGTGCCCACGGGCACGAAATTGCTGCCGTTGTGCGTCGTGGACGGGTCGGCGTAGCGGTATTGCAGATTGTTGGCGTTGTCTTGCACCTGTTGCGTGCCGTTGACGGTTACGTAAAGTCCAATGCGGTCGTCGCGGTCCCAACTGCTGTCGCCTGCACGCGTCACTCCGTTCAGACTGCCGAATATCTCAAGTTCGGCCGCCTGACTTTTCTCGTCGGGCTGCTCCGCCGTGCATGAGGCGAAGGCGAGCGTCGACAATGCCATGATAAATGTCTTGTTTAGTAATGATGTTGTTCTCATTGTCTGTTTATGTATCTAATGTTAATTGCCGGTTTTATGTATCGAGTACAGATTTTATTTTGCTGCAAAGTTACTAAAAAAAACTATATAACACAACAACATTTTCAGACGAAGCGCCACCTCTTTTCTAAAGTGCCGCTTTAAGAAGGCTAAAGCGCCGCTTTAAGAAGGCTAAAGCGCCGCTTTAAGAAGGCTAAAGCGCCGCTTTAGAAAGGCTGAAGCGCCGCTTTAGAAAACGCGTGATTTCCGAATGACGTGTTAATAGTAGTTAATCTCTCGCCGATGCGATTTTTTTTTTGTTACTTTGCAAGGAATTTGGTATAATATAGACTTTTCGCAATGAGAAAGAAAAGAAACAATACCCGCAACCGTCACGGATTGCAGGCAGTAACGTTATGTATAAGCACCGCCATGGTGCTCGTGCTTTTGGGCTTGGTGGTGTTCTCCGTGCTCACCGCCCGCAACCTCTCGGCGTACGTGAAGCAGAACATCGTGGTGACGATGATGCTGCAAGACGACATGACGCAAGGCGAGGCACAGCAGTTCTGCGCCAAGCTGAAGCAGCGTCCCTACATCTACTCGCTTGAGTACATCAGTAAGGAGCAGGCTCTGCGCGAAGGCATACAGACCCTCGGCACCGACCCGCGCGAGTTCGCCGAAACCAATCCCTTCCTTTCGTCAATAGAGATAACGCTCAAGTCGGACTATGCCAACAACGACTCCCTGCAGTACATCTCCAAGGAGCTGAAGAACTATCCGAAGGTGAGCGAAGTGAAATACCAGAAGGATCTCATCGACAGCGTGAACACCAACATCGCCAAGATCAGCATCGTACTGCTGACACTTGCCTTGCTGCTGACCATCGTCTCCTTCTCACTCATCAACAACACCGTGCGCCTGAGCATCTACGCACGCCGATTCTCCATCCACACGATGAAGCTCGTCGGCGCGTCATGGGGCTTCATACGCGCCCCCTTCGTGCGCCGCTACATGCTGCTCGGCTTGCTCGCCGCGCTGCTCGCCTGCTGCGCTCTTGGAGGAGCCATCTACGCCCTCTTCATGTATGAGCCGGGCATCCTTGACGTGCTCACATGGGACGTGCTCGCCATCACGGCTGGCGTCGTGGTGTTCTTCGGACTTTTCATCACGGGCATCTGCTCCACCATCTCCGTCAACAAATTCCTGAAGATGAAAGCGGGAGACCTTTACAAGATCTGACAATCGGCAGGATTACGCACAATGCCAATCAGGCAACTGCAAAATGTCAATCAGGCAATTGCCAAATGAAGACATCCTGCACTCTACATTCAACACCCTGCAGTAAAAAAAAAGAATTCAACATTTAAAATAAGAATATTGTGGACAAAAGAAATTATGCTTTCGACAAAGTGAACTTCATTCTGATTGCAGTCGGAATGTTGGTGGTGATTCTCGGATTCATCCTCATGAGTGGCGGCGGCAGCGACGAGACGACATTCTCGGCTGACATCTTCAGCGTACGCCGCGTAAAGGTGGCACCCGTCGTGTGCTTCCTCGGATTCGTGTCCATCATCTATGCGATTATACGCAAGCCGAAGGACAATTAATCTGCCATCGGGCAATCAACACATTTAACATCAGAGTTTTCAAACTGAAAATTCAACAGCGAAAATTCAACATTCAACATTTAACACTTAACACTGAATAAAAAGTGGATTGGTTACAAGCTCTTGTCCTTGGCATCATTCAGGGACTCACGGAATACCTGCCCGTCAGCAGTAGCGGACACCTTGCCATCGGCTCGGCACTCTTCGGAATGCAGGACCCGGAGGCCAACCTCGCCTTCACCGTGGCAGTACACGTTGCGACCGTGCTCAGCACGCTCGTCATACTGTGGAAAGAAATCGACTGGATACTCAAAGGTCTCTTTAAGTTCAAGATGAACGACGAGACGAAATATTTCCTCAACATCGTAGTCTCAATGATTCCCGTCGGCATCGTCGGCGTGTTCTTCAAGGACAAGGTGGAGGAAGTGTTCGGCTCCGGACTGATTGTCGTGGGCTGCTGCCTGCTGGTGACAGCCCTGCTGCTCGTCTTCTCCTACTACGCGAAGCCCCGCCAGCGCGACCATATCTCCATGAAGGACGCCTTCATCATCGGTTTGGCACAGGCCGTTGCTGTGCTCCCCGGACTCTCACGCTCAGGCTCCACCATCGCCACCGGTCTGCTCCTCGGCAACAAGAAGGAGTCGCTTGCACAGTTCTCCTTCCTCATGGTCATCCCGCCCATTCTCGGCGAGGCGTTGCTCGACGTGCTGAAAGCCATGAAGGGTGACGACAGCGCCTTCGGCGGCATCGACATTCTGCCACTCGCCGTAGGCTTCGTGGCTGCCTTCGTCAGCGGATGTATCGCTTGCAAGTGGATGATAAACATCGTGAAGCGTGGCAAGCTCGTGTGGTTTGGCGTCTACTGCGCCATCGCAGGAGCCGTCACGATCGTGTGCTCGCTGATTTAACACGCACCCACTGATTTTTTTACCATAAGAAAAGAGAATCCTAAAGAGAACAATGAATTTCAACAAGGGCGAGATTATCGCCATCAACAAGCCGCTCGGCATGACGAGCTTCTGCGCCCTCGCCTACGTCAGAAAACGCATCAGCATGCGTCTCGGCGTGAAGCGCATAAAGATTGGACACGCCGGCACGCTCGACCCTCTCGCCACGGGAGTGCTCGTGCTCTGCACGGGCAAGTTCACTAAGCGCATCGAGGAGCTGCAACGCCACGACAAGGAATACACCGCAACGCTCCAGCTCGGCGCCACCACCGTGAGCTACGACATGGAGCATCCCGTCAATGCCACCTACCCCACCGACTCCATAACCCTTGAGCGCATAGAGCAAGTGCTGCGACAGTTTGAGGGCGACATCGAGCAGGTGCCGCCTACGTTCAGCGCCTGCAAGATTAACGGCGACCGCGCCTACAAGCTCCGCAGGAGCGGACAGGACGTGAAGCTCGCGCCGAAGCACATCCACATCGACAGCATAGAGATGCTCGGCTTCGACCCCGCGACCATGCAGCTGCGCATACGCGTGGCGTGCGGCAAGGGCACGTACATCCGAGCACTCGCACGCGACATAGGCAGAGCTCTCGACTCAGGAGCCTACCTTACGGAGCTTTGCCGCACGAAGGCCGGCGACTACCGCGTTGAGAACTGCATCAACCTGAAGCAGTTTGACGAGTGGCTCGCCAACCAGACAATAGAAACCACTGAAGATAAACCACAAACGGACAATGAAGTTATCACAGTTTAAATTCAAATTACCAGAAGAGCAGATAGCACTCTATCCGCACAGCATCTACCGCGAGTTCGAGAACGACAAAGGTGAGAAGGAGACCTTCCGTATCACACGCCGCGACGAATGTCGCCTCATGGTGCTGCACAAGAAATCGCAGACTATTGACATGTACAAGAAGGACGCCGACGGCAAGCCCATCGAAGGCGAATACCTCGACTTCCGCAATGTGCTCGACTACTTCGACGAGCACGACACGTTCATCTTCAACGACACTAAGGTGTTTCCGGCACGCCTCTACGGCACGAAAGAGAAGACGGATGCCAAGATCGAAGTGTTCCTCCTGCGCGAACTCAACGAGGAGATGCGCCTTTGGGACGTGCTCGTGGAGCCTGCACGCAAGATACGCATCGGCAACAAACTCTTCTTCGACGACTCTGGCACAATGGTGGCAGAGGTCATCGACAACACGACGAGCCGCGGACGCACGCTGCGCTTCCTCTACGACTGCCCACACGACGAATTCAAGCGCGAGCTCTACTCCCTCGGCGAGGCTCCGCTCCCACGCTACATCATCGACCGACGCCCCGACCACCACAGCACGGAGGATGACTTCGACGACTTCCAGTGTATCTTCGCCAAAAACGAGGGTGCAGTGACGGCTCCTGCAACGGGACTTCACTTCTCGCGCGAGCTCCTCAAGCGCATGGAGATAAAGGGCATCAATTTCGCCTTCATCACGCTCCACTGCGGACTCGGCAACTTCCACGACATCGAGGTGGAGGATCTCACGAAGCACAAGATGGACTCCGAACAGATGCACATCAGCGCCGAGGCGTGCCGCATCGTCAACGCCACAAAGGAGGCTGGCCATCACGTCTGCGCCGTAGGCACGAGTGTAGTGAAGGCCACGGAGACTGCCGTCGGCACTGACGGACTGCTGAAGGAATACGAGGGATGGACCAACAAGTTCATATTCCCGCCCTATGACTTCGGACTCGCCGACACGATGATATCCAATTTCTATCATCCCTACTCCACGCTCCTCATGGAGACGTGCGCCTTTGGCGGCTACGACCTCGTCATGGAGGCATACGACCTCGCCGTGAAGCACGGCTACATGTTCGGCTGCTACGGCGATGCACTGCTGATACTCAACGATTAAAACGGAACTCTATACATCAACGCCCTTTAAGGGCAAAAGCCTTGACAACAAAAAGCTTTTGCCCTTAAAGGGCGCATTTCTTTATTTACGTATCCACAACCGACAATATGCCACAGTCAAATCTCCACACACTCTTTCTTTCTCTCGGTTCCAATCTCGGCGACCGCCATGCCACTATGCGCCGCGCCATACGGCTCATCAACGAGGAAGTGGGCATTGTCGACCGCGAGTCGTCGCCTATGGAGACGGAACCATGGGGCTTCGAGTCGCCCAACAAGTTTCTCAACATGTGCGTGCGAGTAAAGACAACGCTGACGCCTATAGAGGTGCTCGACGCCACGCAAGCCATTGAGCGACGCCTCGGCAGAACACGGAAGTCAACCGACGGCCACTACCACGACCGCCCAATCGACATTGACATCCTCACCTATGACGACCTCCACATCTCCACTCCACGCATCACGCTTCCTCATCCACACATGCACGAACGCGACTTCGTTATGAAACCGTTAGGAGAAATTATGCGATAATTATCGCCCTTAACTGGGAGAGGGGGCGCCCTCGCCCCCGACCTAAACAATATAACATTACTATATGCTATCATTATCGGGAGCTATGGCACCATGCTAAACTATACATACAAAAAAAAGGAGATACCCGAAAGAGTAACTCCTTTTAATTTTTTGTGGTACCACCAGGAATCGAACCGGGGACACAAGGCCAATTTATAGACTATGTCAGTCCTTTGCTCTAACAACTGAACTATGGCACCATGCTAAACTATACATACAAAAAAAAAAGGAGATACCCGAAAGAGTAACTCCTTTTAACTTTTTGTGGTACCACCAGGAATCGAACCGGGGACACAAGGATTTTCAGTCCTTTGCTCTACCAACTGAGCTATGGCACCATGCTATATTTCTTTTTAGCGAGTGCAAAGGTACGCATAATATTCCATACCACCAAATTTTTCCACTACTTTTTCTTCAAAATTATTTTTTCTCCAATAAATCATTCCATCCGCTTGTCTGCTACGATATTTTGTCATATATTTGCAAAAACCAAATCCGTAACCAAACACAAAACAATCTTCACAACAATGAACAACATCAAGACAACAATGGCAGCCATAGCCCTTGCCATGGCAATTCCGCAGCAAAGTAATGCACAAGGCTTCCTGAAAAAAATAGCTAAGAAGGCGAAAAGCGAGATAACGAAAGCCACGGGAAAGTCGAAGAAGCAGGAGAAACCAACATGCAACGCCTTAAAAAGCGGGTATGAACTTTCTGACGACTACAACAAATGGTACGACAAGACGCAAGCCGAGGCGGCTGCGACCAGCTCCATAGAAACCGACATCGACGTGTTCCGCTACCGAATATTCCGCGACAACGATAAGTATGCCATTCTGACAGCCACCTCTGACGCCATCTGGCAGAAGCCCGACTCCGTTGACGTGCCAGCCTTCGTAAAGTTTGAAGGACGAACATATCCCGTGAGGGAAATCGGCGAAAGCGCCTTCAGCAGCTCGAAGCTCATCTCCATCCGCCTGCCCAAGGGAATAACGAGAATAGGGGCACGAGCCTTCTCCAACAGCACGAGACTGAAGACGGTGTATATGCCCGAAGGCATTAAGTTTATAGGCTATTCCGCTTTTGCAGGGACAGGCCTTACAAGGATAAAAATCCCGGAAAGCGTCTCCACAATAGAGAACGGCGCATTCGCCAACACGCAGCTGAGCGAGATTACCTTCCCAAAGTCGCTGAAGACCTTACAGGCCGAGACTCTGCGCGACAACAAGAAGCTGAAGCGGGTGGTGTTCCCGGAGAACATCACGTCGATTCCCGAGAGCACGTGCCTCGACTGCCCCGCCCTCACAACTGTCGTATGGCCATCGCGCCTGAAATCCATCGGCGCCACAGCCTTCGACAACACGGGGCTTGCCACAATCAACTTCCCCGCCACGCTCACGTCCATCGGCGAGATGGCGTTCTTCGGACTCAACAATCTCAAGACGCTGACCCTCCCCGTAAGCGTCACGGAGCTTGGCGACCTTGCCTTCGGCGAATGTAAGAATCTCTCGCACGTTACCATCGGCGAGCAGTTTCACTCGCTTGAGAAACTCGCCATGGCTTTCAACGTGCAAACCAACCAGCCCAAGCTTTTCGACATCAACGACCCCTACAACCTCAAGCACTTCACGTTCGTAAAGCAATAGGAAGATTTCCTTCAGCAAAAAGAAAAAAAGAAACGGCTGCACACATTCCCGAGGGAAAGCGTGCAGCCGCTCTATATATTTATTAATCGTATACTATGAAAATTCTAAATGAATGCTTCACATTACTTTGTGAAGCGAAGCGTTGAGTTGACAACGAACGCCTGTGCCAATGAAACAGCGCAGATAGCGGAAATAAATACTACAAGTGCCATAATTGTATCTTTTTTATATATTAGTATTACTTATTTATATAAGTATATAATGCTTACTTTGAGAAGTTCACCTTGTTGTTTACGTTCACTGCCTCTGCTATCGCAGCGCAGCAAATAGCGAAGATAAATCCAAAAATAATCATAATCTTAATCCTTTCTTTAATTAGTTATCCTTCAATATCTCAATATCACAAGCTTTCAAACCTTGCGGCTGGAAGCCCCGGCAGCACATTCAAACTGCCTTTCTTTCTTTAACTGATGCAAAGGTAATGCCTTTTGTGTACGCACACAAGTTTTTCAATAGATTATTTTGGTTTGTCTTATATTTATTGATATCGGTCAATTACTTGTCTGAAATTTGCATTACAATGGAGTTTCAGCGGCATGACAGGCTGTCATGCCGCCACCTTCTACCCCACTGTTATCTCGCCGGAGCCATAGCAGCGGTGATGTTGCTCGTCATAGACCACGCAAAACTGTCCGGGAGCTACGCCCTGTATCATCTCCTCGGCATGAACGACAAACTCTCCCTTGCCCGTCCGCTCAAGCACGGCGGGATGGTACTCTGGTGTGTGGCGTATCTTGAAGCGCACACGTGCCGACGTGCCCGGCTCGCCCCAGGGGTCGAGCGTGAGGAAATGGAAATCGTGGATGGGGAAGTCCTTGCGATAGGCAGTGGCAGGCTCGAAGCCCTTGCTGACATAGAGTACGTTGGCAGCGACGTCCTTCTTCACGACATACCATGGACCGCCGCCGAAGCCCAGACCGTGGCGCTGGCCGATAGTGTGAAACCACAGTCCCTTATGGCGACCTATCAGCTTGCCCGTCTCCAGCTCAAGCACATCGCCCGGACACTCGCCGAGATAGCGGCGGATGTAGTCGTTGTAGTTGATTTTGCCGAGGAAGCAGATGCCCTGCGAGTCTTTGCGCTTGGCATTGATAAGATGCTCGCGCTCGGCAATAGCACGCACCTCGCCCTTCTGATAGTGGCCGATGGGGAAGAGTGCCTTACGGAGCTGCCAGTCGTAGATTTGCGCAAGGAAGTCGGTCTGGTCTTTCACGGGGTCGGGACTCGTGGTGAGCCACTTGTGTCCCTCGCCGTCGATATCGGTCTGCGCATAATGCCCAGTGGCTATAAGGTCGTAGTCGGCTCCGCGCTTCTCATGGAAGGCACCAAACTTTATGAGTCTGTTGCACATAACATCGGGATTGGGCGTGAAGCCGGCACGCACCTTGTCCATCGTGTAGCGCGTCACCTGTTCCCAATATTCCTTATGGC
This sequence comes from Prevotella sp. UBA7594, assembly GCA_002490315.1. GTDB lineage: Bacteria > Bacteroidota > Bacteroidia > Bacteroidales > Bacteroidaceae > Prevotella. The sequence continues at coordinate 40,169 of DLKG01000090.1, forward strand.
AGTCTACCACCTCCAGCCGGCAACCATAGCGGCGCGCCACGGCTGTTGCCATCTCAAGGTCTTCCTCGCTCGTACAGTCCCATTCCTCTTTCTCCTCCGGACCTATCTTTATATAGAAACAGTCGGGATGGAGCCCGCGCTGCGCCAGTTCGTACACGACGACAGAGCTGTCCACGCCGCCGGAGAGCAGCACGGCTATGCGCTTGTCGCTTAAGTCTGTATTCAAATATGTTTCGTTCATAACTGCAAATTTACTCGAAATTTTCCAAACGAAAGTAATTAGTCTACAATAACTTGTATTTTCTCATTTCCGAAACACAATTTCCACACAATTTATCATGTATCATCCGACTTTTGGAGTGATGTCGTGGCAAAAGCAATAATTGGAAGAAGGAGTAGGCGTCCTCGCCCACCCGATAAGAGAGTGATATTCTTGATAAAAGAATAGCCCACCCCTACACATTGTCCTAAAATTCTTTAATCTTCCACGATTTTGGCAAACAATTCCTATTTATATTGTAATGGGTTTTGTACATTGATGCAAATGCTGTAATTTTGTACTCAGTTATAACTGTTTACAACAAATTATTGATATCAAAACACTATGGAAAAGAACAAGCTCATTACTGGGATAGTAGCGGGCGTAGTTGGACTCGCGCTCATTGGCGCGGTTGCCTACCTCTACGTCAACCTCGACAACCAAAAGAAGGAGAACAAGGCAATGCAGGAACTTGCCGAACTCGACAAGAAGGAAATGGAGAACGAGTACCAACAGTTCGCCAACCAATATAGCGAGATGAAGACACAAATCAGCAACGACTCCATCATCGCACAACTCACAGCCGAGCAAGAGAAGACCGAACGGCTGCTCAAGGAGCTGAAAGACACGAAGAGCAACGACGCGCGAGAGATAGCACGCCTAAAGAAAGAACTCGCGACAGTGCGCGCCGTGCTGCGCAACTACGTTATAGAAATCGACTCCCTCAACCGCCTCAACCAGAACCTGACGGCGGAGAACACACGCATAAAAGGACAATACAACGAGGCTACACGACAGATTGAGGGTCTCAACTCCGAACGCGCATCATTGTCGGAAAAGGTGGCCATCGCAGCCCAGCTCGACGCCACGGGCATCTCGATGCAGCTCAAGAACAAGCGCGGCAAAAAGACAGACAAGACGTCGAAGTGCAAGACGGTGCAAGTAGGATTCACCGTGGCGAAGAACGTTACGGCTGCCAATGGCAACAAGACATTCTACGTGCGCATCACGACACCGTCGGGCACGACGCTCTCCGGCGGCGGTTCTTTCCACTACCAGAACCGTCAACTCGACGCCACGATGAAGAAGACCGTGGAGTACGACGGACAGGAAACACCGATGACGCTCTATTGGAACGTGTCGCAGTCGCTCATGGAGGGTACCTATCAAGTGAGCATCTTCGCAGACGGCAACATGATAGGCTCGCGTAGCTTTACATTCAAGTAAAACGTATCAAGAAAACGATGAAACATAAACTTCTTATTATTGCCTTGTCATGCTTCGCCGCGACGGCGGAAGCCCAGCAGGTGCTATGCCTCGACAGCTGCCGCGCCATGGCTCTGCGCAACAACAAGACGCTGAGCGCGTCGCGCCTGCAACTCGACATGGCACGCTACACCACAAAGGCGGCAAAAACAAAATATCTGCCGCACGTCAGTGCCTTGGGTGGCTATGAACTGACAAGCCGACAGATTTCTCTGCTCAGCAAGAATCAGAAGACAGCTCTTACATCGACAGGAACTACGACGGCAGGAGCTATAAAGGACGACCTCTCAAGTGCCCTCACCAATCTTGCGCAACAAGGCGTGCTGACGCCGGAGCAAGCGAGCAGTCTTGGCAACATGTTTAGCCAAACGGGCACGAAACTTGGCGGCGTCATTGACCAGATAGGACAGAAATTCGTTGATGCCCTGAAGACGGACACACGACAGATGTACGCCCTGTCGGTGGTCGTCACGCAACCCGTCTACATGGGCGGAGCCATCACTGCAGCCAACCGCATGGCGAAGATTTCCGAGGAGATGGCTGCCAACAACATCTCCGCATCCACGCAGACCACACTGCACGCCATTGATCAGGCCTACTGGACGGTGGTTTCGGTGAACCATAAGAAGAAACTTGCCGAGAGCTATCTCAATGTCGTGAAGAAACTCGACGACGACGTGAAGAAGATGATTGGCGAGGGAGTGGCTACTCGCGCCGACGGACTGAAGGTAGACGTGAGGGTGAACGAGGCGGAGATGCAGCTGACGCAGGCGGAGAACGGACTCGCATTGTCTAAGATGCTGCTCTGTCAGCTCTGCGGACTCGACGTCGACTCCGACATCACGCTTGCCGACGAGAACAGCGAAAACCTCGATATGCCTGCCGCAACATCAGAGACGGACGAAATCGACCGCAAGACGGCAATGGAGAACCGCCCGGAACTGAAACTCCTTCAGAACGCCGTCGACCTCAGCCGACAGACAACGCGACTCGTGCGCTCGGCTTTCCTGCCGCAAGTGGCACTGACAGGCGGCTATCTCGCAACCAACCCCAATCTCTTCAACGGCTTCGAACGCAAGCTCTCCGGCGTTTGGAATGTGGGCGTGATGGTGCGCGTGCCATTGTGGAACTGGATGGAGGGTTCCTATAAAGTGCGCGCCAGCAAGATCGCTTCATCGATTGCAGAGCTTGAGCGCGACGACATCCGCGAGAAAATAGAATTGCAGGTAAGCCAAAGCCAGTTTAAGGTGAAGGAGGCCAACCGCCGCCTTGCAATGGCACGCAAGAACGTAGAGAACGCGGAAGAGAATCTGCGTTGCGCCAACGTCGGATTTAAGGAAGGCGTCATACAGACCACCGATGTCATGGCTGCACAGACAGCATGGCTTCAGGCTCAGTCACAGAAGATTGATGCCGAGATAGATGTGAAACTAAGTCAAGTAAACCTGAAGAAGGCACTCGGTGTCTTGCAGTAAACAAAGAAACCAACAACAACGATTATGTCAGAACAATCACAACATAAAAACATTCTTATCACCGTTGCTTGCTCTACACTTGTCGTGGCGGCAGTGGCTGTCATCGGCACTCTCTCGCTGAAACAGGAGCCGGAGACCATTCAGGGCCAGGTGGAAGTATCGGAATACCGCGTGTCGAGCAAGGTGCCTGGACGCATCCTCGAACTGCGCGTGAAAGAAGGCGACTACGTAAACGTGGGCGACACGCTCGCCATTCTCGACGCGCCTGAGGTGCGCGCCAAGATGGAGCAAGCAAAATCAGCGGAGAACGCTGCCAGCGCCATGGACGAGATGGCAAACAACGGCGCACGCAAGGAGCAAGTACGCGCCGCCTTCGCCGTGCTGCAGCAAGCCAAAGCGGGCATGGAGATTGCGCAGAAGTCCTACAACCGCGTGCAGCGTCTCTTCGACGAGGGAGTGATGACAGCCCAAAAACGCGACGAGGCTTTTGCCAGCTACAAGGCGATGGAGGCGCAAGTGAAGGCTGCGCAGAGCCAGTACGACATGGCTGTCAACGGAGCACGTGCCGAGGAGAAGAAGGCAGCGGCTGCCCAGGTGAACAGGGCCAAGGGGGCTGTGGCTGAGGTGAATTCCTATATACACGAGACAATGCAGATTGCTCAGATGGCGGGCGAGGTGAGCGATGTCTACCCGAAGGTGGGCGAACTCGTCGGCACGGGCTCGCCGATAATGTCGATCTCGATGATGAACGACATCTGGGGCACGTTCAACGTGCGCGAAGACCAGCTCGACGGCATGAAGATAGGCAGCACGATAAAGGCTTTCGTGCCCGCGTTCAATCGCGAGATACGCATGAAGGTGTATTACATCAAGGATCAGGGATCGTATGCCGTGTGGAAGGCCACAAAGTCTAACGGACAGTACGACCTGAAGACATTTGAGGTGAAGGCGCGGCCCATCGACAAGATCGACGGATTGCGTCCCGGCATGTCGCTTGTGCTGAAGAAATAAGAAGGCGGTTTGTACGTGGCCTCCGCCATGGACACGTTTAAGCTTGAATATTTCCATACAAAAAAAAACGAATAATTAATGTCTGTCTTTAAACGAATAATAGACATATTCCTGCGCGAGTGCCACAGGCTGAAGGCCAACCGTGTGTATCTGTTCTCGATGATTGTGTTCCCGGTGTTCGTGACGCTGTTCTTCACGTCGCTCATGCAGGAGGGACAGCCACAGGACATGCCCGTGGGCGTGGTGGATCTCGACAACTCCACGACGACACGCAAGCTGACGCGCATGCTCGACTCGTTCCAGTCGTCGAAGGTGGTGGGCCACTACCCCAACTTCGAGTCGGCTCGCCTCGCCATGCAGCATGGCGAGATATACGGCTTCCTGTATTTCCCCAAGGGGACGACAGCCGACCTGCTCGCCTCGCGCCAGCCCACCGTGTCCTATTACTACAGCTACGCCTCGCTAACGGCTGGCTCACTCGTATTCAAGGACTTGAAGACCGTCGCCACGCTTGGCACGGCAGGCGTGGGCAAGTCGGTGATGTCCGCCAAGGGCTACACCGACCGGCAGATAGCCACATTCCTACAGCCAATAGCCATCGACCTGCACACCGTGGGCAACCCGTGGGTCAACTACAACATATATCTCTCGACCATGCTCGTGCCTACGTGTCTTCTGCTGTTCATCTTTCTCGTCACTGCCTACTCCATGGGCTCCGAGCTGAAGATGAGCACTGCCAGGGAGCTCTACGCGCGTGCCGGTGGCAACCCGTTCGTAGCCGTGACCGGAAAGATGCTGCCGCAGACCGTCGTATGGCTCGCCATCATGCTGGGCTACATGTACTACACGTTTGCCGTGCTCGACTTTCCGCATCCGGGCGGATGGTGCTCTATCGTCGGCCTCGCCGTGCTGAGCGTGCTCGCTGCACAAGGCTTCGGCGTGTTCATGTTTGGCCTGTTTCCGTCGATGCGCATGTCGATGAGCATGTGCTCGCTGTGGGGAGTGCTGAGCTTCTCGATGGTGGGCACGGCGTTCCCTACGCTCGCTATGGATCCTGCCTTGCAGTCGATGGCACAGCTTTTCCCCATGCGCCATTTCTTCATCATCTACGAGATTGTGGTGTTCGGTGCCAATCCGTGGACTGACGTGGCTGTAAATGTGGCTGCATTCACGCTCTTCGCCTGCGCTCCCGTGTTCGTGATGATGCGCATAGGCAAGGCTCTGAAAGAATATGTATATATGGAATAAACAGATATGAACAAGATAACAACATTCTGGGAAGACACTGCCAAGGTTTGGCTGCACGAGATGCGCGAGATGTTCAAGGACGAGGGCGCGCTGCTCTTCGTCATACTGCTGCCTCTCGCCTACCCCCTGCTCTACTCGTGGATATACAACAACGAGGTTGTGAGGGAGGTGCCCGTGGCTGTCGTCGACAACTCCCACTCGCAGACAAGCCGCGAGTTCGTACGCCATGTCGACGCGTCGGCCGACGTGTGTGTGGCTGCCTACTGCAACAGCCTTGAGGAGGCAAGCCGGCTCGTCGGCAAGCAGGAGGTCTACGGCATCATTCTCCTGCCCGAGGATTTCGACCGACAGCTCGGACGCATGCAGCAGGCCCACGTCAGCGTCTACTGCAACATGGGGCTCATGCTCACTTACAAGGCTATCTTCCAGACCTGCACAGCTGTGGCTTCCGACATGAACTCCCACATACAGATCGCACTCTCGGGCAACTACACCGACCGCGACGACCAACTCTCCACCCACCCCATGAACATCAGCGACGTGCCTATATTCAACAACACCGGTGGCTACGGCAACTTCATCCTGCCCGCCGTGCTCGTGCTTATCATCCAGCAGGTGATGCTGCTCGGCATCGGAATAACCTACGGCACAAGCTACGAGAAGCGCCGCTTCGCACGCCTCACGCCGATGTACGAGCGGCGGTTCGGCTTGGCGCGCATTATGGTGGGCCGCACGATGGGCTTCTTCGTGCTCTTCCTGCTCATATCCGCATGGGTATTGCTGGCTGTGCCGCGCCTGTTCCATTTCGTGCAGATACTCCATGCCCGCGACTTCGCGCTCTTCGTTGTGCCCTATCTCCTGGCTTGCAGCTTCTTCGCCATCACCTTCTCCTACTTCATACGCCAGCGTGAAAACGTGATGCTGCTCGTCGTCTTCACGTCGGTGCCGTTTCTCTTCCTCTCTGGAGTGTCGTGGCCGAAGAGCAACATCCCGGAGTTGTGGCAATACTTCTCCTGGTTGTTCCCGTCGACTTTCGGCATACAGGGCTTCGTCAAGATGAACACGCTCGGGGCTTTGTTCGACGACATTACGCCCGAGATTAAGGGATTGTGGATACAGACCGTGATATACGCTGCCCTTGCTACAATTGTAACAAGACGGCAGGTGAAATAAAAAAATTTTTAAAACTCTACCACGCTGCGGTAATAATAACTGGGAGAGGGGGCGCCCTCGCCCCCCGACCACTACAACCGTGCGAATAGTCCTTTTGTACGTAGTCCTTCTGTATGTCGGGGGCGAGGGCGCCCCCTCTCCCAGTTATTGTTTGCCAGGGTGCTCTCCCTGTTATTGTTTGCCGGGGCGTCCAGTCATCGGCATGGAAAATTATTTATTCCTTTTCGGAATATATTGCCTGTTTCTGATGACAAAGTTGACAAAGTCAATGACAAAACCAGTGATTTCAATTTAAAAGCACTAACTTTGCAAGTTCAAAAAAACAAACCAGTAGAAATGGGAAACATAAAAATAAAAGAAGAACAGATATTGATCAGGATAACCGGCAAGGACCATCTCGGTCTGACAGCCACCATCATGGCCATACTCGCCAGCAAGGACGCAAAGATACTCGACATCGGACAGGCATCCATACACTCCACCCTCTCGCTCGGCATACTCATACGCATCGACGAGAACGCTTCGGGACAGGTGATGAAAGAACTGCTATTTAAGGCCACTGCCATCGGCGTGAATATCGGCTTTGAGCCAGTCAGTGACGAAGAATACGAGAACTGGGTGCAACACCAAGGTAAAAACCGCTACATCCTGACCATTATCGGACGCACACTCTCTGCCAAACAGATAGGCGCCGCCGCAAAGGTGATAACAAAGCAGGGACTCAACATCGACTCCATACTGCGGCTCACCGGACGCCCAAGCATCATGCACCCCGAGCGCAACGTGCGTGCCTGCATTGAGTTCTCGCTGCGCGGCACTCCCGAAGACCGCGCTGCCATGCAGGAAGAACTTATGCGCATATCAGCCGACATGGAAATAGACTTCTCATTCCAAAAGGACGACATGTACCGACGTATGCGCCGACTCATCTGCTTCGACATGGACTCCACGCTCATACAGACAGAGTGCATCGACGAACTGGCCGACCGCGCCGGCGTGGGCGCAGAGGTGAAGGCGATAACCGAGAGCGCGATGCGCGGAGAGATCGACTTCAAGGAGAGTTTCACACGCCGCGTGGCTCTGCTGAAGGGCCTCGACGCAAGCGTGATGGAGGACATAGCACAAAAGATGCCCATCACCGAGGGTGTCGACCGACTGATGGCTGTGCTGAAGCGCTGCGGCTACAAGATTGCCATACTAAGTGGCGGATTCACCTACTTCGGAGAGTTTCTGCAGCGCAAGTACGGCATCGACTACGTGTATGCCAACGAGCTTGAGATTGGCGACGACGGAAAGCTCACCGGACGCTACGTGGGTGAGATTGTCGACGGCCACCGCAAGGCGGAGCTTCTTAAGCTCATCGCCCAGGTGGAGAAGGTGAACCTCGCGCAGACCATCGCCGTGGGCGACGGCGCCAACGACCTGCCGATGCTCAACGAGGCAGGTCTCGGCATTGCCTTCCACGCCAAGCCGCGCGTGGTGGCGAATGCACAGCAGAGCATCAACACCTTGGGACTCGACGGCGTGCTCTACTTCCTCGGATTCAAGGACAGCTACCTCGGAGAGCAGGGGAAATAGAAACTGAAGGGCAATCATTGGCAGTCGATAGTCCACTCGTCGATGTTGCCCTTCTCCGTGTCGAAGTTGATACCGACCTTTGTCACTGGCTTTCCGCACAGAGCGAAGCGCTGGCGATAGTCCTTCAGGTCGATCTGCCGCATGGCAATGCGTGCGTCCTTGTTGAGTTTTATCTCAAGGATGTACAGGTCGGTGCGCGTGAGGAGCACAATGTCGACCCTTCCGTTGGGCGTATGCACCTCAACATCGACGAGATAGTCAGTGAGCAGGGTGAAGACGATGAACAACACCTGCTGGTAATGCCCCTCGTAGTGGGTGTTGTCGCAATAGGGCACGGTGCCGAGGAATGTCTGCAGGAGCTGCAGTGCGCCTTCGAGGTCGCGCTTGTCGAGAGCCTGAGCGATGCGCCGGGCTGTATTGGTCGTGGCAAGCGTGTTCTGCGTGACGTAGCGCGGAATGAGGGCACGCGTGAGTCCTACTTTCACCTCTCTGTTGGGCACGTCGAGCGTATAGTAATTGTAAGTGCGGTTGTAATCCTTTATAGTGATGTAGCCGCTCTGATAGAGCAGCGGCATTATGGTCGACATGGTCTCCGTAGGCGCGTCGAACTCGCTCGCGTCAGCCTCAACACGAGTAATAATGTCAGTTGGCAGCACTTCAAACTTGCGCATCATGTTGAGCAGATAGGTGGGAGTGCCGGAGCAGAACCAGTAGGCTCCCAATTCTTTCTTAGAGAAACAGTTGAGCAGGCTATATGGATTGAAGACATCGGGCGAATTGCCCGAGAAGTGATAGCCGTCATAGTTGTCCTTCAATTCTTTGATTGTCTCCTCGCGGCTTATTTTCAGAGCATCAGCCAGCATGTCAATATCGTCCGACATCTGGCCAAGCAACTCCTCACTGGTGATGCCGCAAATACCTGCATACTCATCATCCATTGATATATTGTTGATGTTGTTCAGCTCGCTGAATATGCTTACCTGCGAGAACTTCGTTATGCCTGTGAGGAACACGAAGCGCAACTTTGCCTCGCAGAACTTCAGCGGACTGTAGAAGTTGCGCATGATGTTGCGCAGCTTGTCGAGCTGCTCCGTCTCGTGAGCCACGTCAAGCATGGGCGCGTCGTATTCATCGATGAGCACCACCACTTGCTTGCCGGTCTTCTCGTAAGCAGTGTTTATCAGGTCAATCAGTCTGTTGTTGGCGCCGATGTGAGGCTTTGTAATGCCGTATACCTTCTCCTGTTCCTCAAGGCGGTAGCCTATGTATTCCTCAAGTTGTTCCTTCTCCATGTGCTTGCCGCCACTCATGTCGAAATGCAGCACCGGATATGAAGTCCATTCCTTCTCAAGCTGTTCAATGGCAAGCCCCTTGAAGAGTTCTTTCCTGCCCTCGAAATAGCACTGCATAGTAGACACGAGAAGCGACTTTCCAAAACGACGTGGCCGTCCGAGAAAGAAATACGAGCTATCAGAATGTGACATACGGTAGATATATTCCGTTTTGTCAACATACAACTTATTTTCCTTAACTATTCTTTCGAAAGTCTGTATGCCTAAAGGATATAGTCTTCTTGTCATAATCGTCGTTTTTATAGATACTATTGCAAAGTTAGCAATAATATTTTACTTAAGTTTCGGA
>DLKG01000090.1:49982-66815 GCA_002490315.1 Prevotella sp. UBA7594
GTAAATCAGAAAGTTGAATATTTTATTAAACGCAAAACGGGACTGGATTTCAAAGAAGAAATCCAGTCCCATCAAACTAACTGTATGAATTGATTTTACACTACTACTTATCTGAAGTTGTTAGGCTTCAGGCGGTTGCCTGCCGCATCATTCGTGTCGGCGACATCCCACCAGAGGCGTGTGCCCTGCGTGTTCTTCTGCTGCAGTTCGGCGTGCGACATGTAGTACTTATTCTGCGACTCACTGTTAGGATAGAGTAGGCGCTTGATCTGCTTGCCGTTGGGCACATCGCCACCCGAGAAGTTGCTGAGCTGGTTGTGCAACGCAGGATAGTCGGTGCGGCGGAAGTCAGCCCAACCCTCATTGCCGTTCGGGAACACTGCCATCCACTTATGCGTGATGATAGCCTCGAGCATACGCTCGCGGTCGCCACTCTGGAACGTGCCGTCGTTGAGCGCCACGATGCCGTTGATGTACTTCTCGGCATCGGCATCGGCGATATGGTAATAGTCCATCGAAGCCTTCACGCCGGCACGGAAGTAGCCCTCGGCATCCATAGTGAGGTCGCTGCCCGCCCATCCGCGAAGTGCAGCCTCTGCCTTGAGGAAGAGCGACTCGGCATAGCCAAACCACACCGTGGGGCGAGAATAGTTGAACCAATGGTCGTCGGGCAAGTCTTTCGACGCACCGTCCTTCACCGTGCGAGTGAGACTGTACTTAAGCGGATCCATCGAGATGTCGGGAGCCTGTGCGCCGCGCTCGCATCCAACGAAGTCGTTGCGCAAAGCATCCTGACCGCTCGCAAGCGTCGACGCAGTCATGTTGCTGCGATACCAGCACACGAGACAGCGCGGGTCGATCTGCTTCGTCTCGCTGTCGTTGCGGCCCTTCTTTATAGTGTAGTCCTTGCCGCCAGTAGAAAGGTTGCGGTAGAATTCCTCCATATCCTTCGAGAGCACACTCTCGCCGCCGTAAGCCACCGAGCACATGGCGAGACCATTCTCGTCGCCGCCACCGTCTTCGCCACCCATCTCCACGGGAGCGTGCTTAGGCACAGTCTGCATGTTGTCGGCATTGCTCTTCATCAGTCCGTACTTGTTGTTGAGCGCAGCCTCAGCCTCCTGCTTTGCACGCTCCGGAGCCACGTTGCTTATGCGCAGCGCCATGCGCAAGCGCAAGGAGTTGGCAAAGCGACACCACTTCTCGGCATCGCCAAAATAGCAGATGTCGTCCTTGTCGATCTTATACTGCGAGGCATCCTCAGGCTTGATACTGTCTACAGCCTGCTCGAGCATACGGAACATGGCGTCGTAGACCTGCTCCTGAGTGTCGTACTGCACGTTGTTGGTCTCCGGCACCTTTGCCTGCACATACTCACGGAACGGCATGTCGCCGTAGGTGTCGGTATTGGCAAGGGCAAGGAAGGCATAGTATATGCGCGTGATATAGAACATGTTCTTGTATCTCTCCGGCGTGTCGTTGAACTTATACGAGCGCAGGAGGTCGCGATACTCCGTAGAGCGTTCGGTATAGAAATGAGCCCAGCGCTGTCCCGACCATCCATCGGAGTAGCCGAAGTCGGGCGACTTGGTAGCATGCTTAGGCTGGTTGTTGGCGACATATCCCGCATAGATGTCGTGGGAGAGATTCGTGGTTATCTGATAGTCGTTGTAATAACCCTGATAGAGGAAATTGCGGAACGTAGCCGGAGCGTCAGCGAGCGTCTTCTTGTAGGCAGCCGAGTCGGCCTTCGACACCGAGTAGTTGAGATTGATGTCGGCATACTTTGAGTCGTCGGGAGCGTCTGGCGTCACCTCTCCCCCAGCGTTGTCCGCTCCCTCCAATCCGTACGGGTCGCGGTTCATGTCGTCGAGGTCGTAGCACGAGGCAAAGGTAAGCAGCGTAGTGGCCGCTATAAGACCTGAGAAAATTATGTTGCGTTTCATTGTCTTTCTTTTGTTTAAAATTGATGTGATGTTTAGCTATGCTCTCTCATCAGAATCCCACATTGACAGAGAAACCGAATGTGCGTGTATAAGGCACTGCCATATAGTCGAGCGCCTGCGAGAACATTGTCGTGTCGTAGCCGCCGTCGGGGTTGCCCGGAGTGTGCTTCATGAGGAAGCAGAGGTTGCGTGCGACGAACGAGAGTTTGAGCGTCGTGAGCGGTGTGCGGCGCAGCAGCGACTTCGGGAAGCTATAGCCAAGCGACAGTTCCTTCAGTTTGATGTAGCTTGCGTCGTGCACAAACTCCTCGGCAAATCCCTTCTGCGAGTTGTACAGGCCGATTGTAGAATAGTAAGCCTGTGCGCTGACGGGGGTAGTGTTGACACTGCCGTCGGCCTTCACGCCCGGCACCACCATGTACCAGTCCTTCACGCCGTTGATCTCCTTGTACTCGCCACGGTAGGCTGTGCGCTCGGAAGTACCTACAGCCGTAGCCATACCCTCCGACACCGACACGATGTCGCCGCCAAACTTCATGTCGAACAGCATCGTTAGCGTAAGCCCGCGATATCTGAACGAAGGCGACAGCGACATCAGCATGTCGGGCTGTATGTTGCCTATCGGATGGCTCAAGATGTAGGACTCGAGATTGCCGTCGCCGGCTACGGGCTGGGGAAGTCCGTCGCTGCCAACCACTACCCTGCCCTTGCTGTCGCGCTGCATGAGGTTGTTGGCATATATATCGCCAAGCTTGCCTCCAGCCACAGCCCCCACCTTCACTGGCATATTCTCGTCGCCCGTGAAATAGAGCCGCTTCACGCCGTCGGCAAGTCTTCTCACTACCGACCGGTTGTGCGCCATGTTAAGCGTCAGGTCGAAGTTGAAGTCGGGCGTCTTCACAGGCTTGGCATAAAGCGTCAGCTCATAGCCTGTGTTGGATATGCACCCGGCGTTCACCCACTGCTGCGTCCATGGAGCCGACGTGTCGACAAGCATGGCCTGGTTGCGCGTCTCGCTGTGGTAATAAGTAAGGTCGAAACCGATGCGGTTGTCGAGGAATTTCATGTCGAGTCCCGCCTCATACGAGGTCTTGAGCTCGGGTTTCAGATTGCTGTTTTTCTTGATTGTGCTCACCACGGGCTGGCGTATGCCGCCCACAAACTGAAACTGTCGGGTGTTGTAAAGGTTGTAGGGGTCGGGATCCTTGCCCACCTGTGCCGCCGACACGCGCAACTTGCCGAACGTAAGCCAATGGGGCACCGAGCCGCCCGCCCAGCGCATGAAGTCGGAAAACACAAAGCTAAGGTTGGCTGAAGGATAGAAGAACGAGTTGTTCTTTGTTGGCAGCGTCGACGACCAGTCGTTGCGCGCCGTTAGCTCAAGAAACGCCCATTCGGCAAACGACAGCTGTGCCGAGCCGAACAATGAATACATTGAGCGCTCGTGTCCGTTGTTGTCGCCCGACGAAAGCCGATAGCCTGTGTCGAAGAGCCAGTTGTCCTTGTCGAGCATGTTCTCCACGCCGACAGTGAGGTACTCATAGTTTTGGTACATCACATTGGCTCCAATATTATAGCCGAGCCTCAACTGCGGTACCACGCCGTTCTCTCCCGAGAACATCAGCTGAATGTTGTGCTCAAAGTGGTTGTCCTCAGAGCGCGTCATTTTGTCCTCCGACACCATCGACTGCCACGTTTTGCTGCCGTTTGTAATGGCTTGGCTGGCAAGCGAGAGGTCGGTGTCCTGAATACGCGTGCGGTAGTAGTCGACGGCATAGCGCACATTCATCTTTAGCCATCTGAGCAGCGTGTAGTTGAGGGAGAAATAGCCGAACGCCCGCCATCGCTCGTCGCTGTTGCGATAGCGGTGGCGCACGTAATAGGGATTGGAATACTGCTGGTCGGGACCGAACCAGTTTTGGTGAGGCCGTGCGTCGGAGCTATAGTGTTTAAGGTCGTCGAGCCTCACGTTGCCGGGAATGAGCAGCAGCTGTGCCATCTCGCTGTTGTAGCCTGTGAAGGGGCGGTTCTCCGCCTTAGTGCGCGAGAGCGAAATCTTCCCGTCGATGGTCATTTTCTCGTTCACGCTTGTTCCCGCATTGAGGTCGATGTTGTACTTTCCGAGCCGCTCGTCGCTGAAGATGCCGTCGTTGGCGTTGTAGCCGAACGAAGCGCGGAAATGCGATGTATTGCCGTTGTTGCCAAGTGCTACAGTGTGCGACTGCGTAAAGCCCGTGCGGAAATACTCACGCTGCTTGTCACCATAATATTTATATGGAATAATCTCGCCAAGCCACGACGGCTCTCCGTGTCCGTCGAGTTTGGCACCGAACGACAGCTTGTCGGCAAGCGAAAGTCGGTTGCCGTCGTCGTCGGTTATGTATTCGGTCTGCCCCCGCGAGCCTTGTCCGTACTCATGCTGCATGGGAAGCGACGTCGACACTCGGCTCCACGTGCACACCCCGTTATATCTCACCCCGAGACCCTTGCGGTGCTTTCCGCGCTTGGTAGTAACGAGTATCACTCCGTTTCCCGCACGCGAGCCGTAGAGAGCCGCTGCATTTGGACCCTTGAGCACAGATATGGACTCAATGTCCTCGGGGTTGATGTCGAGTGCCGTGCCGCCGCGGTCGTAGCCTCCGTAAGCCGACGCGCCCGAACTTTGGTCGTCGGTGAAGGGCACGCCGTCGACAATCCACAAGGGCTGGTTGTTGTCAGTGAACGACGAGTTGCCGCGTATCGTTATCTTCGCGCTCGACCCGAGTCCGTTGTTCGACACGTTCACCTGCATACCTGCCACCTTGCCCTCAAGGGCGGAAGTGATGAAATGGTCGCCCGTAAGATTGAGGATGTCGTCGTGCACGTCCTGCACGGCATAGCCCAGCAGTTTCTTCTCGCGCTTTATGCCGAGAGCCGTCACCACCACCTCGTCGAGGGCGTGCTGGTCGGGAGTGAGGCTCGCGTTCACCACCGACTTTCCCTTAGTGGCTATCTCCTTCTGTGCAAAGCCGAGATAAGAAAAGAGAAGTGTCGGCGACTTGCTCTCAGTCGCAAGCTGATACCTGCCGTCGATATCGGTAACGGTATGCTCCGATGTGCCTTTTACGGTTACGGTAGCACCTATAAGCGGCTCGCCCTGCTCGTCGATGACTATACCTGTAAGGCGCAGTTTGCGTGGCTCATAGCTTTGCCTTTCGTGGACGGACTGTGGGTTGTACTTCAGGTAGACGGTTTTGTCGGCTATGGTATAAGTGACGCCCGTTCCGGCAAACATACGCGACAACACTTCTGCCATTGACTCATTTCGGGCTGTAACAGCCTTCACCCTTGTCGACGAAATCTCGTCGGCATAAAAGAATTTATAGCCGGTCTTTTGCTGAAGTTTCTTGATGGCGGTGCCGAGCGACGTGGCACGAGTGCGCACGCTCACCTGTGCATGTAGCTGCACGAAAGACACCGAAGCCAGAACGACTGCCAGTGCCGCCACCTTTGCATGTCTTATGTCCATAACCAGTTTTCACAGATTAGGAAACCTAACCTCTTTATTTTATATATATCACCTTGCCCTTCTTCTCGTAGCTTATGGGAAGAGTGTTCTGCAGGAGCGAAAGTTCCTTCTCTATGCTTTCGTTCCATTGTATCTCGCCAGAATAGGTCTTGCTCAAGTCTATGCTCTTGCCCACGACAATCTTCACATCGTAGAGTTGCTCAAGCACATCGGCTATCTGGCGTATGTTGCTTTCCTCGAATGGTATGACGCGTGTGTGCCACACGGCGTCGAGCCTTGTATCGGCATTGCTCACGACAATGCCTCTTCCCTCGGCAAGACAGGCTTTCTGTCCCGGACGGAGTACGACGGAGCTGTCGGCGCTGTCGGTACTAACCCTCACGGAGCCTTCAAGCAGACTAACTTCCGAACGGCTTCCATTGCTGCCGTTTCTGAAATTGAACACGGTGCCGAGCACACGCACATCGAGTGTTGTGCCTTCTACGACAAACGGCTTCCGATGGTCTTTTGCCACCTCAAAATAGCCTTCGCCCGTAAGCGCAACCTTGCGCAACGTGTCGCAGAACTGCTCGGGATAGCGCAGCGTGGCTCCGCAGTTGAGCCACACGCGTGTGCCGTCGGCAAGCACCACCCGACGCGGAGTCGTGGCTGACGCCTTTGCCAAGAGATATTTCATTTCGGGCTGTGCAGCCTTGTATTCGCGCATGGTGTACAATCCTGCGCACACAAGCACAAGCACAACAGCCGCTGCCGCCATCCAACGGCGCAACCGCCCCATCTTCACTGTCCTCACAGTGTCGTCCGAGCCAGCAGCCGCAGCCTCGCGTTCCTCATGCTCCCCACGCTTCTCAATCTGCGCGTGCGTACGCTCAAGAGCCTGCTCCACCTCGCGATGCGGCATGGCGTCGGCCTGTGCTTCGCGATAGACACGCTCAAGGGCAAGCAGTTCTTCTGCGTTGGCTTCGCTTTCCTTCATCCAGCGAGCCAAGACCTTAAGCTCTTCGTCACTGCACTCACCCGTGGCAAACCTTACTTTTATTTCGTCGCTAATCTCAGTCATAGCTCTTTTTCCCTTTTTATGCGTTTGAAAATGATATTACCTCTCTCAACTTATAACAACCTAATAAGAAAAAACACTTAATAGTTGGCAAATAAAGTGAGAAGAAAAACAACCAAGTGGTCCAAGCGCTTGCGCAAATATTTCAAGGCATTGTACATGTGAGCCTCAACGGTGCGGAGCGATGTCTGCATCTCGTCGGCAATCTCGGCGTTCTTCTTGCCGTCGATGTAGCTCAAGCGAAACACGCGCCGACATTTCTCCGGCAACTCGTTGATAGCGTCCTGAAGCTGGCGGTGGAGATCGGCGTTTTCCATTTCCTGTTGAGGTCCGGCATACGAGCTCTCAAGGTGCTGCAGCCGCAAATCGTTGATTTCGGAAAGTGCTTCAATACGGCGTATGCTTGCACCACGCCGTTTCAGCACATTTAGCGAACGTGTGAAGGCGGCACGGTAGAGAAATGACTTTATCTTGTCGCCTATCTCCACATTGTCCATGTGGCTCCACAACTCGCAGAACACCTCCTCGACAACATCCTCGGCATCGCTCTCACTCGACACTATACCACGTGCATAGAAATATAGTTTAGAGTAATAAACACGAAACAAAGAGTCAAACGTTTCTTTCTTATCCATTAGTCAAAAGTTAATTTTGGAATGCACTCTACAAAGGTAATCAAAATAAGGATAAGAGCAAAATAATAATGAAATCTTATGCAAATATAGTAAATGTGCAGTAAAAATTTATTACAAAATAAAATTGCAAAATAGAAGGCTGCAAAGCCTCTTGCCTTGCTTTACATGCCTTGTTGACGGTAACGACATAATAAAAAGTGGCACTTTTATGGTCAAAACATTGACTTCCGGAGACTAAAGTCCCGTTTTTACATTGGTAAAACGCCACTGTTTGAGCATAAAAGTGCCACTTCTTACAAGCTAAAGTGCCACTTCTTACAAGCTAAAGTGCCACTTCGTATAAAAAAAAGTTGTGCAACTGCCATCACGCAGTTGCACAACCCACATTCAAAATGTTGCTATCTCGCTGATTTTCCGCATTATACAGATGCACACAAATGCTTGCAATTTTCCCGTCAAACTATAATTTCTTTCATTCTTCGGGGATTCTCAGGCATTAAGAATGTAAATATTGTACAAGAAAACAGCGAGTGTGCAAAAAATCTACTACTATTTCCTGACAATAACCTTTTTCACACTTCCGTCAGCCATCTTGATGATGTTGATGCCATTCTGGAGAGCATTGAGCTTCATGCCGTTTACGGTGTAGATGCCCACAACCGTTCTGCTCTTCTCCACATTAGCCGTTTCAACGCCCGTAACAGGCTCCCTGTAGCCCTTCTTGCTCAGGGCGAGCACCGTAGGATAAGCGCCGCGCGTAGTCGGCATGAACGTGATGGCCTTCGTCTTCTTCGACTTGTCTACTGGCAGCGTGTACTCGAAGGTACGGAACTTCAGACGATCGTCGAATTCGTCGGCTGCATAGTCATCAACAGCATTGACTATCATGCGGCCCAAGCCATATACAGCCTCATTGCCACTTGCGTAGTAGCCGTACCAGTCGCTTGGCACGAATGTCTGGCTGTCGCTGTTGGAGTCGTCCTCATAGACTGCATGAACGTCAAACTCCGACGCACCGTTGGCGGAGATTACGAGCATGTAGATTTCCTCCAACTTCTCAGGAGCGGCGAGCGTGAGCGTGTACTCCTTGTCGGATTCCTTCATCAGGAGAGCACTGTTGGCAGCAACATCAGCCACCTTATATTCGATACCGCTCTTCGACGTAACCACACCGTCGCTTCCGCAGAGAGCACCTTCAGCCTTCACGTCCGACGTGTAGAGCACCCATCCCTGGTCGTCGAGTGTGCCTGTAGTGTGAGAAGCCGCAGGAGTAGCCTCGGCTATCACGTCGGCATTCCATCCTGTCACCTGCATAGGCCCGTTCACAGGAATGGCATCCTCGAACTGCTCGTAAGCCTCAACCTCTGCCATCGACGGATAGAAGTAGACATTGAGGTTGCCTACGATGGCAAGATACTTCGTGGTCTTGTACTCGGGGAAGATATACTCCAGCTCCGAAACCTCCTGAAGGTCGGAGAAGGTCTTCACAATCTGCATGTTGGTGAGGTCGTTGCCAACGGCAATGCTTATATCCTTGTTGACAAATCCCTCCTGGTCGTTGTCGTTCACGCCCTTGTTGCCGTTAGGCAGGCTCACTACAACCTTCGAGAGATTCCACGGCTTGTCCTCGGGGGCGGTGAAGATAGTCCAGAGGTCGTTCTTGTGTGTGGAGATAGTCTCTATCTGCTCAAGAGCCTCTGAAGTCTTGTCGCCGTCGGTGAGTCCGTCGATGTCGTACTTGTCGTACTCAGCCTCGTAAGAATAGTCGCTCTTGTAGTGGCGCACCTCTGCCTTCGCACCCTTCAGCACGTTGGGCTGATCCTTAGAGTCGACAGCCACATTGACCGTGCACTCCTTGTAAGAGCCACCGTTGTCGACACGTATCACGACATTGGCTGTGCCCATCGCACGCTGAGCTGTAACGGGAACAGAGAAGGTGCTCGAAGCCTTGTCCTCGGTGATTTCGCCGACTGTGACATTGCCTTTAACCTTTGCTGTGCAAGTGAACGAAGTGGCGCGGCTGTCGGTGCCAAGATCGTACTTCACCTTCACTACCTTTGTCTCGCCAGCCTCCATCTTGAGCGACTCCTGGTCGACGCTCACGGTCATGTTGTTCTCTTCCTTGCCGTATACCTCAAACTCCCAAATACGCAACGTTCCGTTCACATGCGGTATGAGCTTCACGTAGCGTGCCTTGTAAGGAGCGATGTAGTCGGTCTTGATGCTCTCGTCGGCGCGGTTCTCTGTGTCTACAACAGTAGTCCAGTTCTCACCGTCGTCAGACAGCTGAATCTTGTAGGAATCGATCTGGTCGACGCCGCTCTCCGGACCTGAGTTGCCGTCGTAGATGCGGAAGCCGTACATGCGATAGGCACCGAGGCAGTCGAACACCACCCAGTTGTCTGAGCTGACGTTGCACCACTTGGCGCTTGTGCTTGACGGATTGGTGACGCCGTCGATGATCTTGTCGGGCACCTCAGTAGAGTTGGTAGAGCCGCTGTAGTCGACCACCTTCTTGCCTCTCACGACGTTCTGCACGTCGGCAAACTCGCTGTCGCTCATCACGTCGATGACCTCGGCCTGTGTTGTGGAAGTGCCCACAGAGTTGGTGACGTCCACGCTCACCTTCTGCTTGCCGGTCTTGGTGGCAATAACAGTGATGGTCTTCTCCGTCAGCGAGCTGCCATCGGCAAGCTTCAGTCCGTCGGGCAAAGTCCATTTCCATGCGGTCGGCGCACCCGTGGCGTTGGCGGTGATGGTAGTCTGCTCGCCCACCTTCAGATAGCTCTTTCCGAGCGAGAAGGTTACGGTTGGCGCAGTGGCTTTAGGATAGTCCATGCGGATGGTCTTGCCCTCCTGCTGGCGCATGTCCTTCATCACCGGCACAACGGCAAAGTTGACGAAAGCGTCCGTTCCGATACGCTCGAACGTTGGCACATAGAAAGCCTCGTCGCGTGTCTGACCCACGAGAGTGCGTGAGCCGTCGGCAGTCTCCTTATAGATATCGAAGTGGTCGAAATCGTTGCTGTAGTCGTAGTCCCATGTGAGGCGCACATCGCCCTTCGCCTCGCCGAGCACACTCTCCGACGCGAGGTTCTTCACCTCCACCGAAGCCGGGGCATATCCAGCCGGGAGCAAGTCGAGTTCGCCGAGCGACATAGTGTAGGCAGCCACGTCGGCAGATGCCTTGAGGTTCAATGCCACCATATATATAGTCTTGCCGTTGAGCGACGAGAGGTCGTACTCAGCCACTGTCCATCCGTTCTTCTCGGATGTGGTCGGGTTGGCAAGTGTCACGTCGGGTGTGGTGGAGCTTGATGTAGAGAGTTTCACCTCCACCGAGCCCTTGGTGCTGGTCTTGTAGACGAGGCGCAGTTTGCCGCCGTTCTCCACGCTCACCATGGTCTTGTAGAGACGCATGAGATGGTCGCCGGATGTGAGCTTGCCGCTCACCTTGATGCTTGAGCCGAAGTTGTAGGCGTCATCCCAGTCGATGTCGACAGCGAGCGAGCCCTTGTTCTCTATCCACCAGCGCCATGTAGGCATGATGCTCTGCACGCCAGAGTGGTACCAGTCTTGTGTGCCTGCCTTCACGCCCTCTACAAAGCGGTGCTTGCCCACGCCCACGCAGAACGACGATGTGAACGGCATGGAGTTGATGACCGAGCGCTCAAGCACACGTCCTGAGATGCCCGACCAAGTGCCGGAGGTGGATGTCGGGTCGCCCTCGTTGTTCACCCACATCTGCGACTCGTTCTGGAATGTCTTCTTAATTGCGGCATAGGCACTTTCGCCAGTGTCGTTTTTGCCGAGAAGGTTCTTCACGTTGTCCTTCCAGATACGCTCCTCAGGGCAGAAGAGGTCGAGCGAGCCTACGTGGCCGTCGGTAGGCATGGCTGCGTTGAGATGATACTGGAATCCGGTGTGTCCGGAGTTCACCACCTGCACGCCGGCGTAGAGTTTCGAGAATGTCTCAGCCTCGGTACAGCCGAGCTCGGTGGCATAGCTGCGGTAGTCGCCCGCTGCGCCATACTCGAGGAACTGCGACGTGTTCTTGTGAGTTTTAAGTATGTCGGCGTTGGGTCTGCGCGATGCGTTGTACCACTGTATCTCCATCTGGGTGTCGCCGTTCTCGTCGGCAATCTTGTTGAATTCCTTGATGAAAGCCACCCACTCTGACGTTGAGCCGCCACCGGTCTCCTCATTGATGAACCATCCGTCGAAGCCCATATACTTGGCTATCTCGTAGAGTTTCTTGGCATATATGTAGACTCCGTTCTCTGTGGTGAGCATCTGGCGCACCCATGTCTGTGTGCCACCGTATGCCGACGGCGGGAAGAATATCTGTCCGAGCGACTTCACACCGCTCTGGTGGGCTGCGTCGGTAGAGCCTGCCGGAGGCGGGATGATGATGCCCTCAGAGGCTGAACCTGCCCAATAGACGAGCTTGTCCATATACTGCCAGTAGGTGGGCTGATAGCCGAGGAAGTTGTTGGCTCCCTGCGACGGACACATAGAGCATGTCGGGAAGAGGATTGTAGCGTCGCAAATCTGTCCTTCGTAGTATTGGTTTTTGTTGGCCTTCATGAGCGTAGGCTCCTTGAAGCGGTTGGCCAATGGCACGCGGGCACGGTTGAACTTGGCGTCCTTGTCGGTCTCGGGCGACCAGTTTTTGATGTCGTCGGGATGCCAGCATCCACCGTAGGGCTGCTGTGCATAGACGTTCTGCATGAACATGGCTGCGAGAGCCATGAGGATAAGTCTACTGTTCTTCATTTAATTAAGCTTTTAGTTATATAATAAAAGTAATAAATCTCAGGTTTTTACTTATATAACAACCGAGCAGCAAAAAACACTTAGAAAAAAAAACAAAAAGCGTCCGTAGTGCTATCGACAGCACCAACGGACGCAAATAAAGCTTAGCTTAATTAAAAGAAAACTACTACTTCTTATATACTTTCTTTCCACCTATTATATATATATGCCCCTTCTGCATTCTGTTGACACGCTGACCAGCGACATTATATATAATATCATTATTGTTCTGCTTATTGAAGATGCCTTCAATGCCTGTTTCCGGCTCCTCGAATCCAGTCTTCGACACTGCAAAGACTGAAGGCACTCCACCCGAAGTGCGTGTGACAGTGAGCGACTCGAGAGTCTTGTGCTCGTCGAGAGCTATGCAATCCTCAAAGAGACGGAAGTTGTAGTTGTATTCATAGTACCAGTCGTACGGACTGAAACGTCCGAGACCATACACAGCCTCGCCCTGGTTTTCGTCAGTGTTATACCAGTCGTCTGCCGTCATCTCCTTAGCCTCGCCGCTCGTACCGTCTGAATAGTTGGGCACGACAGAGAATGTCGACGTGCCGTCGGCACTTGTGAAGAGCAACTGTACCTCACTGCAAGCGGCAGGAGTGCCCAATGTCAGCGTGTGGCTATCGTCGTCCTTCATCACAAGAGCATTGTTTGAAGTGTAAGGCGCCAGACGGAATACTGTGCCGTTCTTTGTTGTCACCTTGCGGCTATCGTCGCTTATAGCTCCTTTCTTCTTGGCACTTGCCGAATAGAACACATAGCCGTTGGAGTCGAGTGAGCCGTTAGTTGTAGACTCATCTTCGTACACCTCGTTGATAACGTCGTAGTTCCATCCGTTTATCGCCACGGGGCCATCCTTTGTTGCCAATTGCTCAAACGCCTCAATCTCAGCCATAGAGCCATAGTAGTAGGAGTTGAGCGTGCAGATGACAGCAACATACTTGCCTCCGCGCGACTCGGGCAATATGCACTCAAGCTCTGACACCTCGCCAAGGTTCTCGAAAGTCTTCACAACGGTAAGGTCGGAGAGTTTGTCAAACTTGTTGCCTATGGCAATGCTTATCTCCTTGTTCACTATGCCCGACACACCATTGTCGTTCTCTCCCTTATTGTTGTTGGGCAAGTGTACCCTTACTTTAGAGATATCCCATTCGCCGTCAGGATTTGCCACGTATGCCACAATGTCCTTAGAGTGTGTGGAAGGCTGCAGGTCGTTTATCGACGCGAAGGCATCGGCTGCATTGTCGCCGTCGGTCAGTCCGGCTGCATCATATTCTGTATACTTAGCCTTGGAAGCGTCGCCATCAGTAGAATACTGGCGCACTTTGCCGGCAACTCCACTAAGCACGTTTGGCTGTGAGTCGCAGTCGAGAGTGACCTTCACTACCGATTCCTTATACGAACCACCGTTGTTCACCTGTACGGTAAGGTCGGTCTCGCCCATTTGCTTTGACGCCACTACCGGCACCGTGAACGTAGAGTTGGCCTTGTTCTCGGTGATCTCGCCAACAGTGACAAGATTGTTCGACGGAGTGACAACACACTTGAACTGAGCGTCGCGCTCGTCGCCTCCAAGATCGTATTTCACCGTGAGGTTACGAGTCTCGCCAGCCTCCATTGTCATGTTGTTTGTCTCCAACGACATGGTGAGGTTGCTGTCGTCGCGTCCGAACACCTCGAACTCCCATATACGCAGTGTGCCGTTGACATGCGGCGAAAGTCTCACGTAGCGTGCCTTCATAGGCGGGATGTAAGCTTCCTTGACAGAAATCTTGTCCTCGCCCTCGCGCTCGACAACCGTTGTCCAGTTCTCGCCGTCGTTAGAGAGCTCTATCGTGTATGAGTCGATCTGGTCGCATCCGCTCTCAGGACCTGAGTTGGCGTCGAAGATCTTAAATCCGTATATGCGGTAGGCATTCTCGAGGTCGATAGTCACCCAGTTGTCGGCACCCACATTACACCACTTAGCCGAGGTGCTCTGAGGATTCTCCACACCGTCGATGATGTTGTCGGGCACCTCTGTGCTGTTGGTAGAGCCGTTATACCCTACCACCGTTTTCTTCAAAGCCACATTCTGCACCTCGGCGAGGGCTGCATCGTCTGCCATAACGTCAAGAGCGTCGATTGTGGTGGTCGATGTACCAACGTTGTTTGTTGCCTTCACCGTAACAACCTGTTTTCCTACGGCCGTTGCCACTACAGTGATGGTCTGGTCGGTGAGTTTGGAGCCTTCCGCAAGTTTCAATCCTTCGGGCAGTACCCACTCAAAGCTCTTCGGATTGCCTGAGCCGTTGGCTGTCAGAGTGACGCTCTCTCCTACCTTTACATAACTCTTCGAAAGCGACAGTGTCACTTCAGGAGCCTTTGGCGTTGGATAGTTGTTCTTCACGTCCACCGACTTCTGCTGCTTCATGTCCTTCATCACCGGCACTACCTTCACGGTGATGTAGGCATCGTTGGCATTACGCTCGAACGACGGGATATAGAAAGCTTCGTCGCGGGTCTGTCCTACAAGGTTGAGTTGTCCGTCGGCGGTCTCTGTATAGATATCGAAATGGTCGAAGTCGGCATTATAGTCAAAGTCCCATGTCACACGAATGTCACCCTTCAGCTCGCCCAAGCGGTTGTCCGTGGCGAGATTCTTCACTTCAACAGCATTTGGTGCATAGTCCTTGGGCAACACTGCCACCTCGCCAAGATTGAGTGCGAAGTCGCTTATCTCTGCATCAGCCTTGATGTTGAACGCAATCATATAGACGGTCTTGCCATTAAGGCTTGAGAGATCGAAGTCGGCAATGGTCCATCCGTTTTTCTCTGTTGTCTTGGCTGCAGTGAGAGTGACGTCGGGTGTGGTGGAGCTGCTTGTCGACAGTTTTGCCTCTAAGGCAGCCTTTGAAGCCGATTTATATACAAGTCGCAGCGTGCCGCCGTTGGCGACAGGAATCATGGTCTTGTACAGTCGCATGAGATGGTCGCCGGCAGAGAGCTTGCCTGCCACCTTGAAGCTCGAGCCTACATTCCACGCATTGTCCCAGTCGATAGTCACCTTAAGGTCGCCCTTGTTCTCTATCCACCAGCGCCATGTAGGCAGAATGCTCTGCATGCCACTGTGATACCAGTCTTGCGTGCCTGCCACCTTGCCTTCCACAAAGCGGTGCTTGCCGTCGCCTACCGACATGCTACTTACGAATGGCATACTTGAGATGGCAGAACGCTCAAGCACTGCACCCGATACGCCAGGCCATGAGTCGGAACTTATCTGCGACGGGTCGCCCTCAAAGTTCACCCACATGTCCTCCTCGTTGTCGAATGTCTTTGTCATAGCAGCGTAAGCCACAGAGCCATGATTGTCGGTTGAGCTGCCAAGATAGTCCTTCACGTTGTCTTTCCAAATGCGCTCCTCCGGGCAGAAAAGGTCGAGCGAGCCGACATGACCGGTTGTTGGCATGGCCTTGCGCAATGTGGGTCCCCATCCTGTGTGTCCGTTGGAGACAGTCTGCACACCGGCATAGATTTTTGAGAATGTCTCCGCCTCGGTACATCCGAGTTCTGACGCTTCTGAGCGATAGTCGCCTGCGGCTCCATACTCGAGGAACTGCGATGTGTTTTTGTGTGTGGTGAGCATTTTCTTAGACGGCGAGCGGTCGGAATTGTACCACTGTATCTCCATCTGTGTATCGCCGTTGGCCTCGGCTATCTCCATGAATTCCTTCACGAATGGAGCCCAAGCCTCGTCGGAGAAGCCCGTTTCCTCATTGATGAACCATCCGTCGAAGCCCATATACTTGGCTATCTCGTAGAGCTTTTGTGCATAGATATACTTGCCCTCTTCCTTGGTGAGCATCTGGTCTACCCATGTCATTGTTCCACCATAGGCTGTCGGCGGGAAGAATATCTGGCCTAAGGCTTTCACTCCCTGGGCGTGGGCTGCATCGATGCTTGGTGCAGGTGGCGGAATGATGATGCCCTCGGAAGCTGAGCCGGCCCAGTAGACCAGCTTGTCCATATACTGCCAATATGTGGGCTGATAGCCGAGGAAGTTGTTGGCTCCCTGCGACGGACACATAGAGCATGTGGGGAAGAGGATTGTAGCGTCGCAAATCTGGCCTTCGTAATACTGGTTTTGGTTTGCCTTCATGAGCGTAGGCTCCTTGAAACGGTTGGCGAGAGGCACGCGAGCACGATTGAACTTGGCGTCCTTGTCGGTCTCGGGCGACCATTTCTTAATGTCGTCGGGATGCCAACATCCGCCGTAAGGCTGCTGCGCATAGACGTTCTGCATGAACATGGCTGCGAGAGCCATGAGAATAAGTCTACTATTCTTCATTTGTCAAGTTTTTAGTTATATTTAAATAATTTCGTAGTTTCTATTTGTATAATTATAACAAACTAACAACTAAAAAACACTTAGAGAAAATTTTATCTTTTACAAAAAACTTGTGGATGAAGCAATAATATTTGTCAGGCTTACAATAGATTCTTATTGATATTGCAAGTTCGCAACTTGCTCAATAGTAGAGATATAGAATGGCTCACTCCTCTCTCACAATCCACTCGCCCAGCGTGCGCTTCGCGCTGTCGTAGTTGACGCCTATTTTATATAGTTTGCGACCGTCGGCTGAGTAGGGCACGAGATAGCCTTTCTCGTCGATCTGCTTGAGGGCAGCCTCAGCGGTGCCGTCAAACTTCAGTTCGAATACAAACAAGGAGTCGGGCATGTAGACCACGACGTCGGCACGGCCGATGGCGCTCTCCTCCTCCACGCGCACATAAGCTCCCATCAGACTGAATATCAGATAGAAGATGGTCTGCACGTCGCGCTCCGACTTATTTGAGAGTCGGTTGCTAATGCTTGCCAGATAGGCACGC
>DLKG01000032.1 GCA_002490315.1 Prevotella sp. UBA7594
ACTACCGAGGAGATATCCGATTAGCTGTCGTCCATCATGCCCGTGCCGCTGCAAGACATCGTCGTCTACCTCCGCGACCACGGCTATCGTCTCTCCACGGCAGCCGACGGCACTCTCCGATGGCAGATGTGGCGCGACATGCGCTATATGATGTAGTCCTCAAGGATTACAAGCCTCTGCAGGCGGCACTCTTCATAGGGTGTCGCCTTTTTCGTTCCGCTCAAAAAGATAGCAAAAAAGTTATCGAAAATTTTGGTCATGTGTAACATTATTGCTATCTTTGCAAAGTCCAATAAGGACAAAGAGTTCTATTATTTAATTTTTAAAAAGTGTAACATGAAGACAAACGAATTGAAACGTTTGCTCAAGCGTGGCGGCTGTCACTGCTTGAGAAAGGGAGCAGAACACGACATCTGGATTAATCCATTAACAGGAAGAACGGCTGCTGTCCCTCGACATGATGCACGAGAGGTGCGACCGGGTACTCTCAAGAGTATACTCAACGCACTTCTTGGCTAATCCATTTGGAGTCCGCCCACACGGACGGATTCCTTGGATTATGCTAAAATTATAACATAGGGCTCTTTTTTATGAATATATATAAACATAAGATATATGAAAGTGACTGTTGTCGTAGAGAAGCAACCGGGCGAGAACAATTGCTCTTGCTTCGTAGAGGAAACTTTTGACAAATGCACGCTGACAGGCTTCGGTGCCAATGTTGACGCTGCAGTAAAAGATCTTGTCTGTACAAGAGCCGACCTTGTCAGTATGGGTTATGACATTCCAGAGCTGGAAATGTCTTTCAAATACGACATCTGGGCATTCTTCGACAAGTTTCCCGTTTCCATCACGCCTCTTGCGAAGCGTATGGGGCTCAATCCGTCGCTTATGCGCCAATATGTTTCCGGTAATAGAAAGCCAAGCCAAAAGCGTCTTGAGGAGATAGAGACTGCCATACATGAATTTGGCAAGGAACTTTCCACTATATCGCTTGTCAGGTTTTAGAATGTTTTCATGGTTTACATGAAATTAAATATAGAACTCATCCGAGCCTTCGGTGCGTGACGCATCGGAGGCTTTTTCGTATTCTTACGTATCCTCTTCTCTCGCTACCTTTGCCATTGCAAAACAAAATAGCGAGCGACATGATAACAATCCTTCAATCTCTCTCCGGCACTTACTTCTCTGCCAACGTCCCCGACCTGGTGTTCTCCATCAGCGGCTACCGTGCTGCCGTCACCATGTCTGTCGACGGCTCGCAGATATATTCCGAGCATCTCTACCCGGTCGACGGCAAGATCACTCTCGCCGAACTCGACACGCTGCTCACGCCCTACGCACGCCAGCGTCTGAAGATTGCTCTCTCCATAGCCATCGCCGAGCAGTCCGAAGGCTCCGACGCTCCTACCTCTACGGCTACACTCTCCGCCGACATCATCTACTCGGCTGCCGACATAGGCACGTCTGCAGCCGACTTCATCGAGTCTCATTTTCTTACCACTCTCGACGGTCCGAAGCTTACTGCTCCGGGCCGCATGGAGTATGTCCACTTCATAGGCACCGACAGCGCAAAGGTCACTGCCTACTACGACGACCAGTCTACAAGGGATTTCCCGCTTCTGCCCGTCGCCGGCAACGACCGCTACACCACGCTCGACGTGTCGCCCAGCCAGTTTGTAGTTAGTAGCCATGAGTTATTAGGTTATGTTGTCCAGGCGGGGCAGCGCAGCCAGCGGTTCACCATTGACTTGTCTGAGCCCGACTGCGCTCCCGTCCTGGTTTTCGACAACTCTTTCGGTGTCGAGGAGCTTATCTACTGCACCGGCACGCACACCGTCGCTCCGTCCTACAAGCGCGAGCAGGGCTACATAGGCCGCTACCAGCAGAACTACAACATCACCGAGACGCGCACCTTCAAGGCCGACACCGGCATACTCACCTTCCCCATGGCCAACTGGGCTGACGAGCTGTTCCGCTCGCAGTGCATACATGTCGTGAACTTCAAAGACGGCAACCCTAACATCGGCAAGGAGGTCATCATCACCGACTCCAAGTCGGAGTATACCAACGACGACGACTCTCTCCCGCGCTTCACCTTCTCCTACCAGTATGCCCAGCGCAACCACAACGTGCTCGACACGCTGCGCTCCGGCCGCATCTTCGACAACACCTTCGACAACACCTTCAATTAGCGACTATGCCCAAGGCCATTCACTTCTCCGATATGCTCCGCCTGCTCGACCAGGCTTACCAGCACCGCTCTCTCGTCGACATCTTCGCATGGGAGGGTGGCACGGGCGAGATTATCCACTATAAGGGATGGCTCGTCCACCATGTCAACTGGCGAGGCGGATATGTACGCCTGCGCAACCCTCGCAATCCTCGCGCCTTGCGCACGCTGCCCCAAATCTTCATCATACAAATCAACTCTCAACGCATCTATCTATGAGCAATCAAGACATAACTCTCCAACCTACATCTGCCCACCCCGACACCGACGGATTCCGCCGCTACCGCATCGTTCCGTCGGGCATCGGCTCTGCCAGCAACTCGGTCAGCACGGAGTATGGCGGCGACTCGGCTGCCATCTTCGACGATGATGACCGGCCGGGTGCTCAGCTTGTCCGCACCATGCGTGTCGGAGGTCGCGAGTACAAGTATGTGCAATGGGGTGCCGACGACCAACTGCCTTACCGCATCCGCAAGGAGCTCATGGCGAACATGATCACGGCACAGTGCCAGCAGTTCAACATCGTGTCGTGTTATGGCCAGGGCGTGCGCTTCGTCGACCGCGACTCCAAGAAGGATGTCGCCGACCCCGACATCCTCCAGTTCTGCTTGCGCAACTCCCTGCAGGAGGTGTTCCTCGAGCAAGCCACCGACATCAAGTTCTACTCCTTCTCCGTCACCGTCGTCATTCTCTCGCGCGATGGCAAGCACATTGTCACCGTGCGCAATAAGGATGCATCGTTCTGCCGCTTCGAGTATGCGCCCGGCACCAAGTCGGGCAACATCGAGCATGTCTTCTTCGGCGACTTCCGCCTCGGCTTCTTCGACGAGTCAAAGATTGAGGCCATCCCGCTACTCGACTACTGGAATCCTCTGGGCGACCTGCTTGTGCGTATGGGGCAGGAACCCGACCCAAAGACCGGCAAGCTTCAGGCGCCTACACGCGACCGCAAGTTTGCCATCGTCAGCCGCATGGCAACACCGGGTTGCCAGTACTACCCCGTGCCGTACTACTCGTCAATCTTCCGCGACGCCTGGTTCGATATCTACCGGCTCATCGGCATCGGCAAGCGCTACATGATCAAAAACACCTCTGCACCTCGTGTACAGATTGAGGTTCACGAAGACTACTGGGATAATGTCTGCGACAACGAGCTTATCTCTGACGAGTCTGAGCGACGCACGCGCAAGGAGCAGGAGAAGCAGAACATCATCGACTTCGTTACGGGCATTGAGAATGCGGGCAAGGCGATGATTTCGGGCTACTATGTCGACCCTAACGGCAAGGAGTGCCGTATGGTGCGCATCGTACCGCTCAACGATGCTTCCAAGAAGGAGGGCGGCAACTGGAGCGACGACATGTCTGAGGCTTCCAACGCTCTCTGCTTCGCCTTCGGCATTCATCCTAACCTCGTGGGTGCCACTCCGGGCAAGAGTCAGATGAACAACTCCGGCTCCGACAAGCGCGAACTCTTCACTCTCAAGCAGGCTATCGAGAAGCCGTGCCACGATGTCATGTGCAAGCCTTACCATGTCATCCTGCACTACAACGGCTGGCAAGACCGCGCCACTGTCGACGTGCCTATGATAATGCTCACCACCCTCGACCAAAACAACGATGCCAAGCAGGTCACCGCCGCCAACGCCACCGATTCCGACAACAAACAGTAGTTCCAACAGTAGCCCCAAGCCCCTCGGCTTAAAAATGTTTAGGGCAAGGCTTATCATAAATTTCCCCACTATGCTTTTAATATCCAAAGAAGACTTTGAAATCTCGCTTCCCGTTGGCGTATCCGCTAACGACGATGTCTACGCATCTGTAGTCCCAATTATCGATGCGACTCTTAATAATTACTATAACTGAAGTTTCCCACCC
>DLKG01000008.1 GCA_002490315.1 Prevotella sp. UBA7594
AATAACTGGGAGAGGAGGCGCTCCATCTTCAAGTGTGCCTCGCTACATAGAGGGGCGCAGCGAAGCCTCACGCCAACTCTACAGTTATGTGGAGCTTGTGGCTCCCACCCCAATGTCGGTGCTCATACTCGGAGCGTCGGGCACAGGCAAGGAATACGTTGCCCACCGCATCCACGAACTCAGCCAGCGACACGAGAAACCTTTCTTCGCTCTCGACTGCGGAGCAATACCACGTGACGTGGCTGCCTCTGAGTTCTTCGGACATAAGAAGGGAGCATTCACGGGAGCAGATGCCGACAAACGCGGTGCTTTTGAGATGGCCAACGGCGGCACGCTGTTTCTCGACGAGGTGGGCAATCTAAGCTACGATGTGCAGGTACAACTGCTCCGCGCCTTGCAGGAACGACGTATCCGACCCGTAGGTGGCAGTGAGGAGATACCTATAGACATACGCCTCGTCTGCGCCACCAATGAGAATCTCGCCGAAGCCGTAGCCGAAGGGAAATTCCGCGAAGACCTGTACCATCGCATCAACGAGTTTACCATCTACATGCCGAAACTCGCCGAGCGCGGCAACGACCTTTTCCTCTTTGCCGAACTTTTCATGCGCCATGCCAACGAGGAGCTCAATCGTTCCGTGGAGGGATTCGACTCCTCCGCCGCCGAAATGCTTGTCGCCTATTCATGGCCTGGCAACTTGCGCGAACTGAACAACGTCGTCAAACGTGCCGTCCTGCTCACACGCGGCAACAAGATAACTGCCACCGAACTCCAAATGGCTATGCCGCCCGTCACTGCCCCCAGCGTCACCGCTCTTCACGACGAGGACGATGAACGCACACGCATCATCGCCGCCCTTCGCCAAACAGGCGGCAACAAGGCAAAAGCCGCCCGACTACTCGGCATCGACCGCAAAACCATATACAACAAAATTGAGAGATTAGGAATATAAATGACTTTAGAAGAATTTATAGCCGATTGGCGTTCGCCATCGGCTACTTTGCTCGTGCACACCAGTGGCTCCACTGGCAAGCCGAAGCCGATGATTGTGGAGAAGAGCCGCATGGCGGAGTCTGCACGCATCACGTGCGACTTTCTCGGACTTCTCCCTGGCGACACGGCACTGCTATGTATGCCACTCGACTTCATCGCCGGAAAGATGCTCGTGGTGCGCTCGCTCGTATGTGGTTTGCGCCTTGTCAACGTTGAGCCGAGCGGTCATCCGCTCAAAACGCTTACTGAGCCACCTGTCTTCGCTGCGATGGTGCCGATGCAGGTCTACAACAGTCTGCAAGTAGACTCCGAACGCCGGCTTCTCCGCGGTATCCGCCATCTTATCATTGGTGGCGGAGCTATAAGCAAGGAAATGGCATCCGAACTTAGAACTTTTCCCAATGCCGTGTGGAGTACATACGGCATGACAGAGACCTTGTCGCACATCGCCCTTCGGAGATTGAGCGGCGAGGACGCGAGCGATTGGTATGAGCCTTTCAGCAGCGTCAGCGTGAGCACCACAGCCGACGGCTGTCTTGTGATAGACGCCCCAAAGGTGTGCGCTCGGCAACTCGTTACCAATGACATCGTGGAGATTGCCTCTGACGGACGCCACTTCCGCGTGCGTGGAAGGAAAGACAATGTTATTTGTAGCGGCGGAATAAAATTGCAGACAGAAGAGATTGAAGCCAAACTGCTGCCACATCTCGGCAGCACGTTTACCATAACGAAGCGTCCCGACCCGAAATTCGGCGAGACAGTAGTGCTCCTCACCACGTCAGACGACATTGAAAAGGTAAAGAATGTGTGCCGTCATGAACTGACAAAATACGAGCAACCACATATATATATAAAGGTGGCATCACTACCTCTCACCCTCACGGGTAAACCTGCGAGGGCGGAGGCTATGCGCATTGCCGCCGAATGGCAGTCTACTGACGGCGGAAACAATACTGACGAATGGTAGCGCCAAGATCGTCTGCCGTGAACTTTACGTAGCCCGACTGCGCGGCATTGCCGCTTACAGAGCTTATTTGCTTGCCGTCGATGACGACATGACCATTGACGGCGACGCTGATGCGATTGCCGCGGACGCTGATGTGTGCCGTGTTCCAGTCGGCGGCAGCGTCAAAACGCTGCCATGAAGCATCGCTCCCACAGAGCTGCACGCCCTTCTCCGCGCTGATAGACAGAGCCGGAAGGGAACGAAGCGACAGCGAGAGCGTGCCCTTTGCCTTCCAGTCGAAAGCGAGATCGAAGTCTGCAAGGTCGTCATGAATAACCCAGAAGCCACGCTTCTCCATGCGCGTTTCTTCAGTGTGGGCAAGATTGTAGCCCCCGTCAGCATGCCATTTGTCGATGGCAGCCAATGCCTGGTCGATGTAGGAGTCCATGCCTTGTTCGTCGTAGTGGTGGATAAACGACTGCTTGGCAGCGTATAACATGGAATAGACAAGCCGTCCGTAATTGATCTGTGGAAGCGCAGACACCAGTTCGGTAATGGCAATCGCCATGGCGTCGGCGTGCTCGGCACGCATACAGTAGCGCTTAAGATAGACAAAAGCCTGGATGGTGTGAGTATTGCCGAGAGCGACGATAATCTTTTCGCTCAACACGGGGTCGGTGTTCACGTCGTCGGCAGAGCGCAAAATCAGATACAGCTCCTCATTCGTCATATCCCCATTGGCAGCCGCGCGCTCCGCCACGCTGATGGCACGTGCCACGACAGCCGCACGTTTTGCTCCGTCGAGAAGTCCTGCAAGAGCGAGGAGTTTTGGCAAAGCAAGACGTGGTGAAAGCATGATGACAATGCTGTCTGCCTCAGCCGACGGTTCACCACACAACCGCTCCACCTCCCTGTCAAGACTCTCCGTCCAAAGGGGCAGAACTGTAGGCTCCGGTTTTGGCGTAGTCGCCACGTTAGCAGGCTGCTGCCGTTTGCCGTCACGCTCCGCAACGATACTCCTAATCTGGCGTGCCACGTCAGGACTTGCGCCCGAAATGGCGGCAAGCCGGTCGTCGATGCCGGGCATCGCGACGAGGATGCGTCTTGCAGTAGGAGCGAGCCGTTCCACCTCAAGGTACATGGCGATGTGCTCCGCGTCAGCAGGCTTGGCGCAAAGGGCGAGTTGCTCCATGACATGCAGTTGCACTTCAGGCTCATAGCTACGGTCGAGAGCCTTCTTTAGTCCGGCACGCACGATGTCAGTATATTTCAAGCCTGTTGGCTTCATGCTGTAAGCCACGATATCATCAATAAGTTTCAAGCACGCCCGTTGCTGTCTTTCATCGTCAGGATCACCCATACGGCTGAGCATCTCCACACTCACCTCTGCGTTGTTGGCAAGCGTGTCGAGAATGTCAATGGTCGGCGTGCGACCAGTCAAGGCAATCTGCCTCACAGCCTCAGAAGCATATTTATTGATGGCGCGGCGGCTCGTCTGCGCCGATACATCAGATAAGCAACATACAAAAAGGAATAATATAATAAGTTTTCTCATAATCGTTATAAAATCATAGCATAATCAATGAAAGCAATCGACAGCAAGATACTCAGAATAGCCCTACCCTCCATTGTCTCCAACATCACCGTGCCATTGCTCGGACTTGTGGACATGGCAGTTTCCGGCCACCTTGAAAGCGCCGTGTACATCGGTGCTGTAGCAGTTGGAAGCATGGTGTTCAACGTGATTTACTGGGTGTTTGGTTTTCTGCGTATGGGCACAAGCGGCATGACGTCGCAGGCTCTCGGCAGACGCGACCTCGACGGCGTGGCAACAGTACTAACACGTTCCGTGCTCGTAGCGCTCTTCATAGCCACCGCAATACTTCTCTTGCAGCGCCCATTGGGACGCGCCGCTCTTGTTCTTATAGGTGCCGACAACGACATCAGCGCCGAGGCATGGCGCTATTTTCTCATCTGTGTGTGGGGTGCACCAGCCATGCTGTGCCTCTATAGTCTTACGGGATGGTACGTAGGAATGCAGAACACACGCTTGCCGATGTTCATCGCCATAATGCAGAACATCGTCAACATCGTGGCAAGCTTCACGTTTGTCTTCGTATGTGGCATGAAGGTGGAGGGCATTGCCCTCGGCACGCTGGTAGCGCAATATGCCGGACTCGCCGTGAGCCTGACGCTGTGGGCGGTGAATTACGGACGCCGCATGACCAACCGCATCGACTGGGCGAGCGTGTTTGACATCACCCAGATGAAACTCTTCTTCTGCGTCAACCGCGACATCTTCCTACGCACGCTCTGCATAGTTGCCGTCAATTTCTATTTTCTCTCCGCAGGAGCATCGGAAGGGGCTGTTGTACTTGCCGTCAACACGCTTCTTATGCAACTCTTCACACTCTTCTCCTACGTCATGGACGGGTTCGCCTATGCCGGAGAAGCCCTGTGCGGCCGACTGTACGGTGCGGGCAACCGGGTGGAGATGAGTCGCATGGTGAGGCGTCTCTTTGGTTGGGGCGTGGTGTTGTCGGCTGCCTATACAGCCGTGTATGCCCTCGGAGGCGGCGCCTTCCTCTCGCTGCTTACTGACAATACAAGCGTAGTGGCAGCGTCGGGCGACTATCTGCCTTGGGCAGTGCTCATACCATTCTGCGGCATGGCGGCGTTCGTATGGGACGGAGTGTTCATCGGCACCACGTCGACACGCTCCATGCTATTCTCGTCGGCAGCGGCAACCGCCGTCTTCTTCGCCATTTATCTGTCGCTGCGCGGCAGCCTTCACAACCATGCCCTTTGGCTTGCCTTTCTCTCTTACCTTGCCATGCGAGGCATCATGCAGACCCTACTCTATCGTCGATGCCTTGCCTAATGTTGTCCAAAGCTTGTCGCCGCGAATCTCAAGCGGCATTTGGATGTTGTCGTTGAAGAGCAATCCGGTACCAAGTCCTTGCGGCATCGTTATCTCCGGTCCATAGATGTCTGATGCGAGTTGTGCAATGGCATTGAGTCCGACGTTGCTTTCAAGTGCACTCGTAATCCATGAGCCAATGCCACGCTCACGTGCAAGAGCTATCCATTCGCGTGTGCCGTACATTCCTCCGTGCAGCGACGGCTTGAGGATGATGTATTGTGGACGTATTGTGTCGAGCATCCCTTCCTTCATGGCTTTGAGATTTATGCCGATAAGCTCCTCATCGAGGGCTATCGGAATAGGTGTTTCGCGACACAACTCAGCCATCTCCGCCCATTGGTGCTGACGTATAGGCTGCTCGATGGAGTGAATGTCGTAGCGTGCGAGACGGTCGAGTTTCTCAAGAGCGTCGCCAAACGAGAATCCTCCGTTGGCATCGACACGCAATTCTATCTTGTCCTTGCCGAACGCCGAGCGTATATGGCGCACGAGGTCGAGCTCTTTCTCGAAGTCGATGGCTCCAATCTTCAGTTTTACACATCGAAATCCAGCCTTCATCTTCTCCTCCAGACGCGCGAGCATCTCGTCGTAGCGTCCCATCCACACGAGCCCATTGATAGGTATGCCCTCCTCTCCACGCGTGAAAGGAGTGTCGAAGAGCACGTGGCGTCCGCCATTCTTGAGGTCGAGCAACGCCGTCTCAAGTCCGAAGAGCATGGAAGGATAGGGCCGCAACATATTGTAGTTGACAGCGCCCGTCTGCTCCGTCATACGGCAAAGGGCAGCAAGCGTCTGCTCATATTCCGGGCGGGCGTCGCAGCTGAGGTCGGGCAGCGGGCCACATTCGCCTGTACCTATAATGCCGGGCAAGTCGCTGCTCGTCATCTCCACAAACCACGAGCGGCGTGTAGTGTACACTCCTCGTGACGTGCCTGCCGGTTGTTTGAAATGAAGGGTGCGTGGGGTGATGTTTATCTTTAAGTTCATCGTATATCAGTTAAGTTGTTCATTATCCATATAGCGTCATTCGCCTGTGACGACATCGTCCATCCTTACATCGTGCTTGTCGACGGGCAATCCGTCGACAAGTTGGAAGGGGAAGCAGATACCAATCTTCCAGGCGTTGCAAAGTTTAGGCAATAAACGGTCGTAATAGCCCTTGCCGCGCCCGAGGCGTCCTCCTTCGGAGTCGAACGCCATGCCCGGAACGACGGCAACGTCAATGGCGTCATAGTCAGAAAACACGTCGCCCGTTGGCTCCATGATGCCGAAGGCGCCCGCCGTAATCGAACTTGGTCCGGCGTACATGCGCAGCTCCATCGTCCCCTCCCCCGTCACGCGAGGCAGGAGCACGCGCTTGTTGCTTAGTATAAGGGCGTCCACAGCCATGCGAGTGTCTACCTCGTCAGGCAAGGAGTAGTACATGAGCACCGTCTTGGCATCTCTCAGTTTTTGACAACGCAGCAGACGTGCAATTACCGGAAACGACAATTCATGCAGCTCCTGGCGCGTGAATTGTCGTTTCAGTTCTTTTATTTCCTTACGAAAATTGTTCTTGTCCATTCTAATCAGGGACTCAAAAAATCATCTGTTTACTTTCTCTTCGCCTTCTTCCTTGCAGCGACAGGCTTCTTCGGGAATGCGGCATTGTGCTTGAACACCTGCAGGGCGGTAGCGATAGCAGGGTCGTCCTCGTTGATATATTCCGTCCATGCCTGCTCGTCGAGCATGTTGTAGATAATGCGCGAGTTGATGTAGCGTTCCAGCAGGCGATGCGACTTGCGTATCATGAGATTGCGTCGCTTCAGTCCGTTCTTGTCGGCATAGGAAGCGAATTTCTCCACAGTGTTCTGCGACACGAGATACTTTGAAAGCTCCATCATGTCCTTGAACGTGTTCAGCTTCGGACGGTTGTTGTCGGTGTAGGTGAAAGCAAACTGCAGAATGAGTCCCGTCATGGCAGCCTGCTTGTAGTAGCTGGTCATGCCGAGCGTATCCTCAGGCACAAAGATGTCGGGCGTGATGCCGCCACCGCCATACACGATGCGTCCTATGCCCGTGTGATAGGCAGGGCCGTGATGCTTGATGCTGTCCTGCGAGAAGAACTCCCCGTGCTGATAGCGCGACACGATGTCCTCCTCATAGTCCTTGTTGTCGCCCGCCGTGAACGGTTTTTGTATGCAGCGTCCAGAAGGAGTGTAGTAGCGTGCTATGGTAAGGCGAATCATGGAGCCGTCGGGGAAGCCGAGTTGCTGCTGCACGAGTCCCTTACCGAAAGAGCGGCGTCCGATGACCGTAGCGCGGTCGTTGTCCTGCATGGCACCCGCGAAAATCTCCGAAGCTGATGCCGAGCCCTCATTGATGAGCACGATGAGCGGTATCTGCTGATAGGAGCCATGTCCATCGGAGCGGAAGTCCTGTCGCGGCGACTTGCGTCCCTGCATGTACACGATGAGTTTGTTCTTCGGTAGGAACTCGTTAGCCATCTGCACGGCAGAATTCATGTAGCCACCCGTGTTGTCGCGCAAGTCGATGATAAGGTTGGAAAAGCCCTCCTGTGAGAGTTGCGCGAGGGCAATGAGCATTTCGGGATATGTAGTCTCGCCGAAACTCTTCACCTTGATATAGCCCGTATTGTCGTCGAGCATATACGTTGCCGTGATGCTCTTCTGCGGGATGTCACCGCGCGTCACGGTGAAGTACTTCACTCCACGCTGTGCGTAGCGCACGACGCCGAGCTTCACCTTCGTGTCCTTCGGTCCCTTCAGTCGGCGCATTGCCTCCTCGTTAGTTACAATCTTCCCGACGAACGGCTTTCCGTCAACGCTCACAATCTTGTCGCCGGCGATGATGCCGGCACGCTGTGCCGGTCCGTTCTTCACTACGTTCTGCACGTGTATTGTGTCCTGACGGATTGTAAACTCGATGCCGACGCCGGAGAACGAGCCTTTCAGGTCGTCAGCCACGGTCTGCGCGTCCTTTGCGCTGATGTACACGGAGTGAGGGTCGAGATCGGAGAGAATCTGCGGAATGGCAACGTCGACAAGCGAGTCGATGTTCACCTTGTCCACATATTGGTCATCGATGATATGTAGAAGATTAGACAGTCGGTTGGAACCGGAGTTGATGATGTTCAGCCGGTTGCCTGAGAAATGATTGGCGTAGAAAGTGCCTATGAGTATGCCTACAACGACGCATAGAGCCATTATCAATGGCATGAAGCGGTTAGACTTTTTTGTGTTCATAATCATCTGGATTTAGATATTTTACTTCAATGTTGGCACGCTTCAGCAGATCAATTCCGTCCGTGAGACGATACTGTTCACCATAGATAACCCGCTTGATGCCTGCCTGAATGATGAGCTTTGCACATTCTATGCACGGCGACGCCGTGACGTAGAGTGTTGCCCCGTCGCTGTTGTTTGACGAGCGTGCCAGCTTGGTTATGGCGTTCGCCTCGGCATGGAGCACGTAGGGCTTTGTCACGTTGTTCTCGTCCTCGCAGACGTTCTCGAAGCCGCTTGGCGTGCCGTTGTAGCCGTCGCTGATAATCATCTTCTCCTTCACAACCAGCGCCCCCACCTTCCGGCGGTGGCAATAGCTGTTCTCTGCCCATATACGTGCCATGCGGAGATAGCGAAGGTCGAGGTTAAGCTGCTTGGCGGAAGCCTTTCCCGTGGAAGCCTCATTCTCATACCCCTCCCCATTAGGGAGGGGAGTAATATGTTTTGTTGGCATAGTTTTTTTTTAATACTTTTTTTATTGAAGTTTCGCAAGATTTCTTCTTCAGCTTGCTTTTACTTTTTAATGCCGTTGCGCTCCAGCAAAGCGTCGATTGTCGGTTCCTGCCCACGGAAGCGCTTGTAGAGAGTCATGGGATGCTCCGTGCCGCCCTTGGAAAGGATGTTGTCGCGGAAGCTCTGAGCCGTCTTTTGGTCGAAGATGCCGTTCTTCTTGAACACGCTGAAGGCGTCGGCGTCGAGCACTTCCGCCCATTTGTAGCTATAGTATCCGGCAGCATATCCGCCCGCCATGATGTGTGAGAACTGCGTTGTCATGCACGTGTCGGGCAACTGCTTCGTCACCATAGCCTTCTCCCAAGCCTTCTTCTCGAAGGCGATGATGTCCTCGTCGAACGTCTCTTGCTTCGTGTAGTATGCCATGTCGAGGAGTCCGAAGCTCACTTGTCTCATGCAGGCGTACG
The DNA here is from genome assembly GCA_002490315.1 of Prevotella sp. UBA7594. GTDB lineage: Bacteria > Bacteroidota > Bacteroidia > Bacteroidales > Bacteroidaceae > Prevotella. The sequence goes on from DLKG01000008.1 coordinate 9,067, forward strand.
CCACCATGAAGTTGCGGCTGCGCACGATGCGGTCGATCAGTTCGTCGGGCATTGGCTCTCCCGTCTTGTAATGGAAGGCGAACGTGCGCAGGAAATCCTTCTCCACGGCGTAGTTCTCCATGAACTGCGACGGCAGTTCCACGAAGTCCCACCATACGTTGGTGCCGCTCAGACTCTCAAAGCGCGTGTTGGCAAACATTCCGTGGAGCGAATGTCCAAACTCGTGGAGGAACGTCTCCACTTCGCCGAGCGTGAGAAGCGCGGGCTTTTCGGCAGTGGGCTTGGTGAGGTTCATCACGACGCTTACGTGCGGACGCACGTTGACGCCCTTGCGGTCGATCCATTGTCCCTGGAATTCCGTCATCCATGCTCCGCCTTGCTTGCCCTTGCGCGGATGGAAGTCGGCGTAGAAGACGGCGAGATAGGAGCCGTCCTTATCGAACACCTCATACGCCTTCACGTCCGGATGGTAGACGGGTATGTCCTTGTTCTCCTTGAACGTGATGCCATAGAGCTTGTTGGCGAGTCCGAAAACGCCGTCGATGACCTTCGACAGTTCGAAATACGGGCGCAGCATCTCGGCGTCAAGGTTGAACTCGCGCATCTGTAGCTTGTGGGAATAGAAGCTGAAGTCCCAAGGCTGCATCTCGAAGCCGTCGCCCTCCGTCTGCCTTGCCTCCTTTTCGAGCGCCTTCACCTCCTCAATGGCAGTTGGCTTGTAGGCGTCGATGAGGTCGTCGAGAAGTTTGTAGACATTCTTCTCGTTGGATGCCATGCGGTGCACGAGTACGTAGTCGGCATACGTCTTGTAGCCAAGGAGCTGTGCTATCTCGCGTCGCAGATTGACAAGCCGCTTGCAGATGTCGAGGTTGTTCTCGGAATTGTCGTGTGTACCCTCCGTGTTGCGTGCCATGTAGAGCTGGCGGCGCAGTTCACGCTGCGTGCTGTAAGTCATGAAGGGCGAATAGCTCGGATAGTCGAGCGTGAAGAGCCATCCGTCCTTGCCAGCCTCCTTGGCGGCGAGGGCGGCAGCCTCGCGTGCCGTTTCGGGCAGTCCGTCGAGCTGAGCCTCGTCCGTGATGTTGAGCGTGAACGCCTTGTTTTCCTTGAGCAGGTTTTGCGAGAACTGGAGGGAGAGCATGCTTGCCTCCTCCGTCAGCTTGCGCAGACGCTCCTTGCCCTCGTCATCGAGCAGCGCTCCGCTGCGCACGAATCCGTCGTAGCAGTTGTCGAGGAGCATCTGCTCCTCTGGCGTAAGCTCGCGATGGTGCTCATAGACGTGCTTGATGCGCTCGAAGAGACGCTTGTTGAGCTTCACGTCGTTGGCGTGCTTCGTCAGCAGCGGACTCATTTTCTGCGCCAGGGCGTCGAGTTCGTCGCACGTCTCTGCACTGAGCATACAGGAGAAGACGGTTGATACGCGTGAGAGAAGATCGTAGTAGTTCTCGCCGTTCTCATTGTCGACGCGCACGATAGTGTTCTCGAATGTAGGCTCTTCCGGGTCGTTTACGAGTTTCTCTATCTCCTCGTCGTCACGGCGTATGCCTTCAAGGAAAGCCTCCTCGAAGTCGCCGATTTGTATTCGGTTGAATGGAACGGTGTCGTGCGGGGTGTTATAGGGTTCAAAAAACGGATTTTTACGCTCCGTTTGGCTTGCGTTATTTTCTAACATACTAATATGAAAATGTGTGATATATCGTATGCAAAATTACGGAAAATATCGCAGAAGATGATAGTAGTGCGTGTTTTTAACTTATATTATAATGTCAGTGCAGCATCTCTACGTTTTTGACGCTTATGATGCCACGGCTGAAGCGTAGCAGTCCGTCGTCCTGCATTGCGTTGAGCGCCTCCGAAACGGCGAGGCGCCCCGTACCTATTTCCTGTGCGAGGCGCGTCATCTTTACGCGTATGGTTTTCTCGCCTGACGGCACGGCGCAATGCATGCGTATGAAGAGGGCAATCCTCTCGCGTATGTCGTTGGGCATAGGCAGCCAAAGCTTGCGCTCCGCCTTCTGCGCTATGGCGGAGATGGCGTTGATGAGATTGATGCGGAAGATGATGAACTCGTCGGAGATGTGCATGAGATCGTTCTTGCCTATCTCTACCGTGTCGCATGACGTAGCGGCGACGAGCGTCTGTGTGTATTGCTGGGAGAGTCCGCTGAGACATTCTGGCTGAATGATGCAGGGTGCTTCCACGTGCTCCTCAAGGGAGTAGCCGTGGTCGGCGGCGTAGGCTATCGACGTGGCTTGTCCGTTGAGGATGATGCAGATGTTGCGGCACGCCTCTCCCTCGCTCTTTATGACCTGCCCTGGGGCAAACTTGCTGAAGGTGAACTTCGTCTGTCCGATGATTTGCAGCAAGTTGTCGGTGGTGAGTCCCTGGAAAAGCGGACTTTCCTTTAGACGTTCGAGGAGGTTGAGAGCCATTTGCTGTTGTTTAGTTGATGATTTTTCCCTTCATCGACGGCGAGAACCAAACTTTCAGGTTGCCCTTGTGGTCGCTGTAGATGAGGTACGCCATGAGTTCGGGATGCTTGTCGAGCACCAGCTTTGCACGCTCCATGCCCATCACCATGAACGACGTGGCATAGGCGTCGGCTTCGGCGCAGTTGCTGGCGAGCACCGTGGCTGAGAGTATGCTGTGCTGCACGGGGTAGCCCGTTGCGGGGTCGATGGTGTGGGCGTATTTCTTGCCTCCGCGGTAGTAGAAGTTACGGTAGTTGCCGCTTGTAGCCATGGCGCGGTCTTTCACGTTGAGCACGGTCTGCAGCTCGGTGTTGGTGGCAAGGGAGTCGTCAGTGGGCTTGGTGACGCCTATCTTCCACGGCAGGCGTTTCTCGCTGATGCCGTGGGTGACGACCTCGCCGCCAATCTCCACCATGTAGTTGTCGATGCCTCTACGGCGCAAGAGCTGTGCCACGACGTCGCAACCGTAACCCTTGGCGATGGCACTACAGTCGAGCATCACGCGCGGGTCCGACTTCGTGACGCGGTGGTTCTGCAGTTTCACCTTCTTGTAGCCGACGATGGAGCGCAGCGAGTCGATGGCAGTCTTTGTCGGCGGATTGCCTGTTTTGAAGCCGAAGCCCCAGGCGTTGACGAGTGGTGCCACGGTGATGTCGAAAGCGCCGTCCGTGTTGTCGGAAACTCTTTCTGCGAGCGTGAAGACGTTGTCGAACATCTCGTTGGTCTCCACGTTTTCGCCGCGGTTGATGCGCGATATCACCGACTCCTTGTTGAACATGGAGAGGGCGGCGTCGACCTTGGCAAGCTCAGCCACGATGTCGGCATTGATGGACGAATCGTTCTGGTAGGTGATGTGATAGAACGTGCCGAACACTTGTCCTTCGTCGTGCTGATAGGGTGTGTTGTGCTGCTGTCGTACGATGTATATCGTTCCGACGATGAGGAACACGAGCAGCGGCAGGCGCCACAGGAGTCTTTTTCTTGTCATTATGATTGAATGTTTAACTTGTTTCTTGACGTAGAGGGGGCTACAGTTCAAAGATCACGTTGAACGTGCCGCCGAGCCGCGTGCCGCCCTGTTTGCCGTAGCCGGGCACATACCATGTGTTGCCCATGTCGCCATCGTTATGGAAGAGGCGCTTGCGATAGCGCAGCGACCATCCGAGCCGGAACGGACCGGCTATCTTCGCGTCGACTCCGAATAGCAGTTCCATCCAGTGATAGTTGGCGCTGACGCCGTTCATGCCGTAGTTGGCGTCGTCGCCCCAGACGGGGTCCTTGATGCCTGTGCCTGCCACGTCGAATTTGTAGTAGGTCATGGCGTAGCGTGCTCCGACGTAGATGCGGTAGTCGTCGTGCTTGTGCTTGGCGATGTTGAAGTCGAGTCCGAATCGCCAATAGGGTGCCGACGTCTTGTATTTGATGTTGGTGGTAGGGTTGTTGGTGTCTGCCGTGCCGTAGCCAAGCTCGAAAACGGGGAAGTAGCGGTCCTTGAGATTGACGCGCAGGGCTGCCTCATACTGCCCGTAGTCGCTGAAGGCAATCTGTGCCAGCCCCACGACGTCGGCAGAGACGGCGACGCCGCGGAAGAACGCCACGGAGTCTTCCTTGGCCTCCTCCTGGTTTCGCTGTGAGCTTCGCCGCGAGCCTTGTGCGTCGGCGACTGCCACTGACGCCATCAAGGCGAGGCTAATTGCCGCGGCTCTTGAAAGAAATGAGGAAATGCGCTTTTGCGTCATTGTATGTAACCTTGTTGTTGTTTACCTGAATGTTGTCGATGGCGTTGGTTGTGAATCTTACGCCGAGAATGGTGTGGAAGAACGCCGGATTGCAGTCGACCGACTCGAAGTGGGGCTGGTTTTCCTTCTCCACCCACACCGTGTCGACCGTCTCCATGCCCGTGTCCTTCTGCTTTAGTGAGAAGATATAGACGTCCTCCGTGCGCGTGTAGCTCATGGGCACGGCAATGCTGTCGAAGTCGACGAGCCGATTGACGAGCACCGTGTCCTCGCCGATGTTGTCGGCTGAGCGCGGCGTCGCCACCGTCAGCGTGTCGTCCATCTTTGCCGTGCTGCCGGCGAGCCGGAATGAGGCGTAGACGCGGTTGTTGAGTGGACAGTCGATCGACGAGCATGCCACAAGCGCGAGGACGGCGAGCAGGAGGGCAGCGGTTTGTAAGGTGATGTTTCGCATTTTTGTCTGACTGTTGGTGAGGGGGGATTGGAGTTGGCTATGCCGGGGATTTACTTCTCGCAGCGCAGCGTCTTCTCTATCTGGTAGTCGTTGCGGTTCTGCGACGAGCGGCTTACGAGGTCGCCGATAAATCCGGCGAGGAAGAGCTGCGTGCCTATCATCATCATCGTCAGGGCGATGAAGAAATAGGGCGAGTCGGTGATGAGCCTCTGCGGTATGCCGTGGGAGAGACACCATAGCTTGTCGGCGCCGAGCAGACAGACGGCTACAAAGCCTATGAAAAACATGATGGTGCCAAGGAAGCCGAAGACGTGCATCGGCTTGCGTCCGAAGCTGGAGAGAAACCACAGCGTGATGAGGTCGAGATAACCGTTGAAGAAGCGGTTCCATCCCATGAACTTCGACTTGCCGAACTTGCGTGCCTGATGGTGTACGGGCTTCTCGCCAATCTTGTCGAAGCCGGCGTTCTTGGCGAGATAGGGAATGTAGCGGTGCATCTCGCCGTACACCTCTATGTTCTTCACCACCTCGCGACGGTACGCCTTGAGGCCGCAGTTGAAGTCGTGGAGATTATGTATGCCGCTCACCTTGCGTGCCGTGGCATTGAAGAGCTTCGTGGGGATGGTCTTCGAGAGCGGATCGCCCTGTTTGCGGTTCTGCTTATAGCCGCTGACGAGGTCGTAGCCTTCGTCGACAATCATGTGATAGAGCGAAGGTATCTCGTCGGGCGAGTCCTGAAGGTCGGCATCCATCGTTATCACGACGTCGCCCTGCGCCTCCTTGAAGCCGCAGTAGAGCGCGGGGCTCTTGCCGTAGTTGCGGCGAAACTTTATGCCCTTCACCGCCGGCGACTTCTGTGCGAGGTCCTCGATGACGTTCCAGGAGTTGTCGGTCGACCCGTCGTTGACGAATATCACCTCATAGGTGAAGTTATTGTTTCTCATCACGCGCTCTATCCACGCGTAGAGTTCGGGGAGCGACTCCTCCTCGTTGAACAAAGGAATGACAACTGATATGTCCATATATCTTTGGTTTGATGTTTATATGATGTATTTGCGGCGCTTGCCTACGAGTGCCAGAAAGAGGCTCAAGACGGCTCCGATGAATATGTTCTGCATCATGAACATGAACGCCCATTCTACGGGTGTTATCATCTTCACGGCAGTTATGGTATGGCTGATGTCCTGGCGGCTCATGCCGTTCTTCTCATAGAAGGGTGCCAAGACCTGCATTGAGTCGGCAAACATCTTCGCGAACGCGCCGTTGTCGAGGAAGCGGAAGTAGGCAAACTGCACGAGGGCGAACACCAGCGAGGCGTAGAAGAACACGTAAGCACAGTAGGCGAAGGCGCGGCGAAAGGATATGTAGCCGTAGAGGGCGTGATCGCGGAATTTCGTGAGGCGCCAGCCTACGACGAACGGCGTCGCCAAGGCGAGCAGATTGCCTATTATGCCAGCCTGGACTATCGTCATGCAGGCGAAGCTTGCCGTCCAGACAAGGGCGAGCAGCAACGCGTCCTGGCGGGCAAATGCCTTTAGCTGGACGAGGGTCTCTATTCTAATCATCAAAAATCAATTAAAAAGTATAGTTTTATAAAACGTCTGCAAATTTACTACTTCTTTTTCAATTAGCCGTATGTTGGGGAGTAAAATTTCGGTTCTCCCGACATTTTATGGACGAGCCGACATTTCGCTTATTCATGGATGACAGACTGATGCAAATATCGTGATTGGAGTAAAAAAGTGTTACAAAATGATTTTTCAATCTGGAGTTTTTCTCTCTGCGAAAAGTCTGTGGAAGCGGTTCTCATTCCGCGAATTTATTCCTTTATTCTTACAAAAAGGCTTCCGAGAAGGCGTAGAAGACTTTTTTCGGCTTGTAAAACGCTGCTATTGACTTGCAAAAGTTCCACATTACGGGAGGCAAAGTGGCGCTTTACGGGAGCTAAAGTGGCGCTTTAAAGACGACGCGCCCATGCTTTTGCCGTTTTCGCCTTGCACACAAGTTTCTACGCCACGTCTATCTATCTGGCGCACAGCGCTTTCTTCGCTGCACACAAATCCTTGAAGAAAAACCGGGCAAAGAGCGGATTGCTGATTCTTTCGCGAGTTTTGAGCAATGGACAATGCAAATATTGTCATTCGACAGAGGGCAACTACCTATCCGTACAAAAATTATCCGCTACCATGCGTGGTACTACAAAAAAACTGAGTCAGCGTGCCGTCTTCAACTATAAATTAGTAATTTTGCAAATGTAACATTCACAACAATTACAAACAAAAAAAAATGACAAGACCAATGAACACTCTAAAATTACTTTTCATTGCCGTTCTGCTTCTCTCTGCCGGAACGCTGCCGGCTCAGGAATCGCGCAACGCCCACCTTTACACCATCCTCGACAAAGTGGACTACACGCCGAAGAAGAAAACCGTGCTCGACGTCCTCACCGACGTGCTCGTAACCGGAGAGACCACCACCGACAACTCCGAGTACATCGCCCCCGTGCGCGCTGCCATCGTGAAGGGACTCTCCGCCACCCACCGTATGTCTGTCGTGGACGGCATCGACGACATGCCGAAAGACATGGCTCCGGCGTACTACATGGATGCCACCATCTCCAGCCTCTCCACAACGACAAAGACGGAAGTGGTGGACGAGAAGAAAAATACGAAGCGGACGCTCTACAAGGTGTTCGTCAGCGTCATTCTCCACCTGAAAGACACGCGGAGCGGAGAGGTGACGGCAAGCCCGCAGTTCAACGTATCGGAATATTCCATGACATGGGTGACGTCGGCACAGACTGCCATGAGCAACGCTCTTGGCGAGCTTTCCAAAGAGGTGTGCAAATATTTCAACCGCTTTGCACCGCTCTACGCCAACATCGTTGAGGGTGCGCGCGACAATAACGACAAGCAAAAGGAGGTTTACATCGACCTCGGCGAGAAAGACGGTGTCTACAAGGGGCTGCACTTCAATGTCTTCACCGTCAAGACCGTGGCTGGCAAGGAAGCTAAGAAGCAAATCGGCAAACTGAAAATCAGCGATGTGCAGGGCGACGAATTAAGCCTCTGCAAGGTGCTTAGCGGCGGCAAGGACATCAAGGCTGCCATCGACGCCGGGGAAAACATCAGCGTGCGGTCGAGCGACTAAATAGAATACTGCAAGATTAGAGGAGGGTGTCAAAAGGCAAAATTGCAATTTTATCCGTAGCGGAGGTCTCCGGCCTCCGCTACGGATAATCCCAATTTGCGAGTTTTGACACACCCTCCCATAGGCTTTTGGGCTTTCTTGCTAAGGCAAGTGGCAAGCCCTCCATCATACGATTTCGCTCCATAGGGCGACAAGCTCCGTGATGCTGCCAAGCACAATGTCGGCACCATTGTCGGCAAGAGCAGAGTCGGGCAGCGGACCGCTGTTCACTCCGACGGTGAAGCATCCTGCTGCCGAACCGGCACGCACGCCGAGCGGAGCATTCTCCACGACGATGCCTTGCCATGGCTGCAGATTGCCTGCCTTGCGCAACCCCATGAGATAGGGGTCGGGATTGGGCTTGCCGCGTTCCACGTCGTAGGCGGTCACGATATGGTCTTCGGTGAGGAAACCCTTGAAATCGCCGAGCAGCCGCTTTATCAGTGGGCGTTGTCCGCTGCCTGTGACGACACCGATTGTCATGTCGGCTGTCTTTATTTTCCGCATCAAATCAATGACTCCGGTGAAGATAGGGGCTGTAGGCATCTGATGGAAGATGGAAGTCTTCACGTCGTATATGTGTTGAGCCTCCTCGGCGGATATTTCCTTGCCCTGCTGCGCGCGCACATACGTGCGTATGGTGTCCACGCCGCGCGCCCCTTCTGTGGCGTAGGCATCGTCGGCTGTGAAATGAATGTCAAACTGCTTCATTGCCTCCTGCCATGCCACGGCATGATTGGGCATGGAGTCGTAGAGCACGCCGTCCATGTCGAAGAGCACGCAACGCGGTGAGAACTCAGCGAAGCCGTGCGCCTGCTTGTATCGCTCGATTGCTTCTTTTATCATATAATAATATTCATTATGTAGGAGAGAGAGTTTTGACACTCCCTCTCCTACGTATTGTCTTACAAAAAACGGACTGCCATGTTTATTGCAGTCCGTTCTTTATCAGTGTTTTTTTTAAATTCTTATTATTTCTCCTCAGCCAGACGCTTCTGGATAGCCTCGCTCTCAGCCTCATATCCAGGCTTGTTGAGCAGTGCGAACATATTCTTCTTGTAAGCCTCCACACCCGGCTGGTTGAACGGGTTGACACCGAGGATGTTGCCGCTGATGCCGCAGGCAATCTCGAAGAAGTAGATGATCTGTCCGAGGTAGTACTCATTGAGCTGCGGAACAGAGAGGCGGATGTTAGGCACGCCACCGTCGACGTGAGCCAGACGTGTGCCGAGCTCTGCCATCTTGTTCACCTCGTCGACGCGCTTGCCCTCAAGGAAGTTCAGTCCGTCGAGGTTCTCGTCGTCGTGCGGGAAGAGCAGGGTCTTCTCCGGAGTCTCGATGCTGATGACGGTCTCGAAGATAGAGCGCTCGCCCTGCTGAATCCACTGACCCATAGAGTGGAGGTCGGTGGTGAAGTCGCAGGCTGCAGGGAAGATGCCCTTGCCGTCCTTACCCTCTGACTCACCGTAGAGCTGCTTCCACCATTCGCTCATGTAGTGGAGCTTAGGCTGGAAGTTGACGAGAATCTCAATCTTCTTGCCTGCCTCTGCATAGAGAGCGTTGCGCACGGCAGCGTAGATGGCAGCCGGGTTCTCGTCGAACGGCACGTCCTTGCCAGTGGCCTTCTCCATGTCGGCTGCACCCTTCACGAGCGAAGTGATGTCGAAGCCTGCAACGGCGATAGGCAGCAAGCCAACCGGAGTGAGCACAGAGAAGCGGCCACCCACGTTGTCGGGGATGACAAATGTCTTGTAGCCTTCCTTAGTGGCGGCTGCACGTGCAGCACCCTTGTGAGCGTCGGTGATGGCAACGATAACGTCCTTTGCCTCTTCCTTGCCGCGCTGGTCCTCACACTGCTTCTTCAAGAGGCGGAAAGCGAGGGCAGTCTCGGTGGTTGTGCCCGACTTGGAGATGTTGATTACACCGAACTTCTTGTCCTTCAGGTATGTGGTGAGCTCAGCGAGATAATCCTCGCCGATGTTGTTACCAGCGAAAACTACTGTCGGATTCTTCTTGTCGCCGACGAGCCATGCGAATGAGTTGCCGAGTGCCTCGATCACGGCGCGTGCGCCGAGGTAGCTGCCGCCGATGCCTGCCACAACCACTACCTCGCACTTCTCGCGCAGAGTGTTTGCCACGCTCTGCAGCTCAGCGATGAACTCAGGAGTGATCGACGACGGCAAGTGGAGCCATCCGAGGAAATCGTTGCCCGGGCAAGTGCCGTTCTCGAGTGCCTCGTGAGCGGCTATTACCTGCGGTTCGTAAGCTTTAACGGCGCCCTCTGAGAGGAACTGGGCAGCCTTTGTGATGTCTAAGCTGATACTTTTCATTTTCTTGTTATGTTATTAATGGTTTTATGTTTTTTTGTGTATCCTGTCTTAACAGATTCTATAATGCTTGGCAAAAGTAACAATAAATTTTGAAATACACATATTTCACCTCACTTTTACGTTTTTTTTTGAATGTTAGTGCAGATGTAAGCAAATAATGGCGTATGACAAGCAAGAAAACACTGATACAAAACACTTTTTTCATGTTCTATATTTCTTTTGTAAACAATACAATATATACATATATATTGCAATCAAAAAAAAATATATAACTTTGCACTATAATTACATACAAGAAATATGCAATAACAGACAAGATAAACAAAAGATAATAGAATAAAATTAATATTAAAAAGGACTTTTTTCGAGCAAACTGTAACATACGATCAACACGTATAATATATAACATTTAAAATTAAACTTGTTCTTCAAAATAGTTTACAAGAAGTGAGGTACATACTGACGATACTTGCAATCATTTTAAGCTACGCGATTGAGGCTAATGCGCAGGTCAAGACAACCGACAGTATTTTCGTCCAAAAGTCGCGTCCCATAAAATTCATTGTAAACAAGATAAACATTAGCGAACAAGACCGACAGTGGATCACTAATGTGCTTATCCCTGAGCTCAAGGCTTTGGGAGACAAGGGCATTGTGCTCGGACGTGCCACTGCTTCGCCTGAAGGCCCTCTCCCCAACAACCACCGTCTTGCCAATGGCAGAAGAAGGTCGGTTGACCAATTGCTTGCCAGCTACGGTATAAGCACCGACCGCATACGCTATGATGTAGTCGACGAGGACTACGCTCTCCTGCATACTCTCATGGATATTGAGCACGACCCTCTGTTCAACGAGGTGGACTCTATCATGAGCAGGTACCCCGACAACACCAGAAAGCTCAAGGCAGAACTTATGCGCCATAACAAAGGCAAGCTATGGCGATACGTCTTGAAAAACTATTACCCCGTACTGCGTGCCGTGCGCATCATGGCAATAAGCAAGGACTTGATCGACGCTCCCAAGGGTTTGCCTCTCGCAAAGCCTTCGCCAAACATGTTTGGCTATTTTCCGGGAATAGACTTCAACCTAAAGGATTTCAGATTTAACATTCCCGTAGTGCTGCAAGAAAGGAAGGCACCACGGCGCGAGCTGCTCAGCGTGAAGACCAACTTGCTTCTCGACCTCGCTTACATGCCGGGCTACGACCGCTTCTGCCCTATTCCCAACGTGGCTATTGAGTACTATCCGCTTCACGGTCATTTCACCTACGGCGCGAGCTTCGACGGCCCGTGGTGGCAGCACTACGACGCTCACAAGTATTTCCAGCTGCGCAACTACCAGCTCCACACTCGCTACTATCTGCGCTCCGGTGACATCGCAATGCGCAAGCCGGGCGAAGGGGCTGCATTCAAGGGACTCTTCTTCAGCCTTTATGCGCACGCGTACCTATATAATATATGCTTCGGCGAGAAGCGTGGATGGGAAGGCGAAGGCTGGGGCACCGGTCTCGGCATCGGCTACTCTCTGCCGCTCGGCAAGTCGGAGCACTGGCGACTGGAGTTCGGGGCGCAGGCGGGAATGTTAAGAACTCACTACGATCCTTATCAGTGGCTGTGTCCCGTCGATCCAGACAAGGACGAACAGCTGTATTACTATAAATGGTATGGGGACGCAAAGGACTTCAAGAAGCGCCAACACAGGTACTCATGGTTCGGTCCGACGAGGGTGGACATAACCCTCAGCTACGACCTTATCTACCGTAAAAGAGCAAAAAGATGATGCGACACTCAATGAATAAACCAAGATGTTTTCTTTCCGCAAGCAGCCACGTCTGCAGCAGATGGACTGTTGTGTGTCTCGTTGTCATAAGCATGGCTCTAACGGGCTGTGTGCGTGAGCCCGACTTGCATCTACACAATGGCGGTACGGACATTGACATGAAAATGCCTGCGATTGACCTCGATCTGAAGGTGGTGTGGAACTACCTCTTCAAGTACGGCGTGGAGTACGACTGGGAGTCGGAATGGATCTACGGATGGGACGACACGGACGAGTCGCTCTTCGGCAAGATTGGATATACGGAGCCTGCGGCTTTCGAAGTGCGCCGCTATTTCACGGGGCAGACACAACATGGCGCCCACTCCGCTCCGTTCACTCACTACATCACCGGACGCTACATCTCGGCGAGGTATGAGTTTGGCTATTGGGACATTCTCGCCTGGAACGACATCCAGACTGCCGACGGCGTGCAGAGCGTGCGCATCGACGAGACGTCTACCTACGACTACGTGACAGCCAACACGGGTCAGACCATGAACTCGGCTATGTACAACGCCCCGCAATACACGCGCTCGTTCTATCAGCCAGAGGAGCTGTTCGCGGGCTACGACAGCGGCATTGACATCAACAAGAGTCTCGACGGATTCACGTTCGACGAGGAGCGCAACTGCTGGGTGCGCGTGCTGGAGATGGAGCTGCAGCCCGTGACGTACATATATCTTGTGCAGGTCGTACTGCACAACAATAACCGCGACTTCCGCAAGGTGACCGCCGTCGACGGCAATGCCAACCTAAGCGGCATGGCGCGCTCGGTGAATCTGAACACGGGCGTCACCGGCTCAGATGCCATCACCGTGAACTTCAACATGCGCATGAAGCAGGACTTGCAGACGAAGAGCGGCGAGCAGGTGGACGTCATCGGCGGCAAGGTGCTCACCTTCGGTATGCCGAAGCTCAACCCCCACAAGCTCGACACACGCTCCTATATGGAATCGCTGCAGAAAGTGGCTGACGCCGACACGGGCAACCGCCACTACGTCGACGTGAACATGCAGTTCTACAACGGCAAGGACTCAACAATCGTTTTCGACGTAACCGACCAGGTGCGCCGACTCTTCCGCGGCGGTGTCATCACCATCGACCTCGATATGGACAAGGTGCCTATACCAAGCCGCTCCGGTGGCTCGGGATTCGACGCCACGGTGGAGGATTGGGAAGAGAAGGAATGGGAGTTTGACATGTAAATAGAGAGAAACAATAAATAAATTTATAAACATTTTTAAACACAAATTCGTATGAAAAAGTATTTTATTTTCGCCGCTTCGGCTCTGGCTTTGGCTGGATGCTCAAGCGATGAGTACTTGGGACAAAACCCGGGAAACGAACAAGGTGCATCTAATTCTGTTATTAACTTTGGAGGAAAGACCGGAAAGATGACTCGTGTAAGTTCAGATGCAGCCCAATCTTACAATCTCAAGCAACTGAAGGAAAACGGCTTTTGGGTGTATGGTATCAAGTATGCTGCTGAGGAGACTGCGACAAAAGGTGATAACGACAAGGTGGTTTACAAGAACTATCGTGTTGAATGGAAAGATAACGCCAACTCCACCCAATCGAACACAGCTGGTTGGGAGTATGTAGGCGTAGACAACACAGATTATCGTGCCAACGTTACTCCTAAAGTTGACGCTGCCCAGGATATGAAATACTGGGATTATAGTGCCAAAGGTTACACCTTCTATGCAGCAACAGCTAATCCTGACAATATCAAGAATGGTGACGTTATTTTAAATAAGATAACAGAAGCTACAGGTGAAAATCCCTCTGTTTACGACAAGGGTTATGAGGTAACGCTGAAGAATGATGCAAACATTGACCAGCTCTATTTCGCCGACCGTAAGCCTATTGCACATAAAAATGAAGAAGCTGAGCACGGAAAGGACGACACGTTCGGTGGTGAGGTAAACTTCACTTTCCGCAACGCATTGACCAAGGTTCGTGTCGGTTTGTACGAGACTATTCCGGGCTACTCTGTGAAAATCGACAAGTTCTATTACACAGGTGTTACGGATGGAGGCACTGACAAATTCTATGCAGATGCGAATAACACTCCGCTTGAGACTTCTGAAGGTGGCGTAACATATAAAGTTGTTTATTACAGCGATTCAGAGGATGAAAAGCAGTTGACGAATCAGCCCAAGATGCTTCCTAATGAATCAGAACCAGGCTCTACCAAGCAATACATAGCTCTTGGTGATGGAGTGAATCTGAAGCAAGAAACTGTACTTGCAACAGAGGTTTTACACCCTACTTACGACCAAGATGGTGGTAAGTACACATTCTTCTTGCCACAATTCGACAACAAGAAGCCTTTGAAGCTCAAGTTGGATTACACGCTGACTTCAAATGACGGATCAGGCGAGGTCATCAAAGTAAAGGGCGCAACAGCTACAATTCCTGCACAGTATCTTTGCTGGAGACCTAACTACGCCTATACATACCTCTTCAAGATCAGCACCAACACCAACGGTATGACAGGTGGTACTGGCGACCCTGCTGGCTTGTACCCAATCAGCTTCGATGCTGCTGTGGAAGTTACTGCAACTGGCAATACAGAGTATATCACTTCTCTTAACAACACTTCTATCACCACATTTGCTGTCAACAACGGTAAGTATGTATTTGGAATGAATGACTATCCAAAGGCTTCCGACATCTATGTTACTGTAACAGATGAGCAGGGTGGTGTAAAGGACGATGTTGCTTCTAAGTCTGTTCTGTATAAGCTTGACAATGATCATGCCGACAAGGCTACAGAGGCACAGGTTGCACAGTGGGTTGCCAACAATCAGAATGTGTTTGCAGGCCATTGGGGTTGCACAAATTTGGCCGTAACTGAAGTTCCTTCAGAGGACGGCAAGACTATTGCTATCAATGCGCTTAAGCTTAGCAGCATAATACATAATACTGAAATAGGCGGCGCAGGTACATACGCTATTGAATACACCGCAGCCAATCCTTGGACTGGTAAATATACCAAGGTATATAAAGTCATCAAGGTCGTAGAACAGTAATTTAGAATCTCTTTTGAGAATATCCTTTCATCAAGTCCGCATCTGCGGACTTGATGAAATACGAACAAATCCGAGGGTGTGTAAAAACTCTCAAAATTGGGATCATCCGTGGCGGAGGTCTCTGGCCTCCGCAGCAAGCGAATATTAATGTATTGATATATAATCAATTGTGAATAATGGATGCTGCGGAGGCCGGAGACCTCCGCCACGGATAAGATTGCAATTTAGTATTTTGACACACTCTCGTTATAAATAATAATCCATAACAAAATCATGACCATGACTTTCCTTGTCCTATGCCTCTTATCATGCCGTTCCCAACGTATGCCTTAGAGAAACTAATTATGGAATTTTGTGATAAAAGCGCAGAAAACCTTTGGAATTTTGTGATTATCCATCCATTTTCCTTTGGATTTTTTGTAAAGAAAGAGATACAAGGCGTTCATTTCCATAGAGTTAAAGGCAACCGACAGTTTCCCCTACTTCCTCACATTCTTGCTAAAGAGATTTGTGAGAAGAGATGTTGGTTGATTTGCGACTTGCCATGTGAACATGGCAATCAGTTTATTTGTCTTTATCAAATAAATGCTGTATCTTTTAATAAGATAAGCTGCATCTCGGAATAAGAAATGAATAAATTCATTTCGTTCTTCTCTCGATTTGTATTATCTTTGTAACCATAAGAGTTAATTGAAATATCATACAGTATGATGAAATACCCTATAGGAATACAAACATTTGATAAAATCATCAATGGAGGTTTTCTGTATATAGACAAAACCGCTTTGATTTATCAATTGGTACAAGGAAGCACATATTTTCTGGGTCGCCCACGCCGATTCGGAAAGAGTCTTCTTATATCCACACTCGAAAGCTATTTCCTTGGCAAGAAAGAACTGTTCAAGGGACTTGCCATCGACTCACTGGAGACAGAGTGGAAGCAATATCCTGTTTTTCACATAGATTTTGGTACAGGCAACTATCTCAACGATGGAACATTGGAGGAAACACTCAATGCTCATCTCTGCGAATGGGAAAGACAATACTCCATAACCAATAGTTATAAAGACTTCGGTCTGCGCATGAGCAAAATACTAAGCACAGCCCATGAGAAAACGGGGCTTGGTTGTGTGGTGTTGATAGATGAATACGACAAGCCTATACTTGACGCTTTGGATTTGAATACCAAGGTAGAGCATCTCGGCATACAGATGACCCTTGAAGATAAGCACCGCAATATCATGAAGTCGTTCTATGCCACATTCAAGAGTGCAGACGCCGACCTCAGATTTGTTTTTCTGACTGGAGTCACCAAGTTCTCGCAAATCAGTGTGTTCAGCGGTTTCAATCAGCCCGACGACATCAGTCTCAATCGTAAATATGAAGCTATTTGCGGCATCACACAAGAAGAATTGGTGAAATATTTTGCCGAGCCTATAGCCGAATTCGCAGAAGACTACGAGTGCTCTCAGGAAGAAATGTTGCAGAAATTGCAAGTGAAATACGACGGTTATCATTTCAGCAAACGAATGACGGACATTTTCAATCCGTTTAGTATTCTCAACGCATTCAACCAAATGGACTTGGGGAACTATTGGTTTAAAAGCGGAACACCGACTTATTTGATACGCTTGCTGACCCATTCGGATGAAAACCTGAATGATTTGGTAGGGAAATACTATGCCACGAGTCAATTTGACGATTACAAGGCAGACGTAGAGAAACCATTGCCGATGATTTACCAAAGCGGTTACCTCACTATCAAAGGCTTCGACCGTGACACTCAATCGTATTTGCTCGACATTCCCAACAACGAGGTACGCGAAGGATTCTTGACCATTTTAGCCAATAACTATCTTAAGACGAAAGAAGATTCGGCAAGCTGGCTCATCAATTCCGTGACTCTTTTGAAAAAAGGCAATCTACAGGCATTCATGGATTCCCTGACAGCTTTCTTGTCAAGCATACCTTACAGTGTACGCCGACGCAATGACGAGAGAGAATACGAACGCTATTTTGGCTATACCTTCTACTTGCTGCTACGTATGCTAAGTTGCTATATCGTATTTCGTGAGAAGGAAACGAGCCAAGGCAGAGCCGACTGCATTTACGAGACACCGACCGATGTTTACATCTTCGAGTTCAAGCTCGATGGGTCTGTCGACCAAGCACTACAACAAATAGAAAATAAAGGATACGCCAAAGAATATTTGTCAGACAAAAGAATTGTTCATCAAATTGGCGTTAACTTTTCTTCTGAAAAAGGAACCATAGAATCTTGGAAAGAGAAAATACAAGACATTCAAAAATAATGACCACTCGCATCTTGACCATACCATTCATGGCTCTATGCCTCTTCTCTTGCTCCCCCTCGAGTCAAGACGACCCCGTCGTCCCCGACGGCAATGCCGCCATTGGCTTCGGCGGCAACAGCGGCACATGGCAAGATGCATCCACCCGAGCATCCGGCACAACCGGACTCGAGACCCTCTTCACCTCCTTCAAGGTGTGGGGAAACAAGACAACCGACGGCAAACAACAGACCGTCTTCGACGGCTACACCGTAGCCCACGAAACCGACTGGGACTATGTGGGCATCAACAACCAGACCGTAAAGTACTGGGACTTTTCCGCATCCGACTACCGCTTCTGGGCTTACGCCCCGGCAGATGCTAACATCACGACAACAGACAACTCTTTTAAAATTCCATATACATACACCCCCAACGCCACAGCCACCTCAGTGCCCTACGTCAGCTACCTCTGGTACGCCCAGAAACAATCGGCAGCTGGTGGCTACGGCTCCTGCGTGACCCTCACCTTCGCCCCCGTCGTCGCCAAGGTGCGCTTTCGCTTCACCTTCCCCGATGGCATTGAGAACATAAGCATCCGAAACATCCGTTTCCGCGACAACCGCTTCATAGCCGACCCTGCTACCGCCGACACACCACTCAGCGGAACACTCACGGCTACCTACCCCACGACGGACATCCCCACATCCTCCTCGCCCACCCTCGGCATGGAGACAGATACGAGAGGGCAACTGCTCCTCACCGTGCCCTATGAGGACACAAACGCCACTGTACATATAACGCCTCAAGTGGCGACCTACAACAAATGGTACTACGTGCCACCGTTCGCCGACATCGGCTACGAGCAGGGCGCATACGCCATCACCGCCAGTATCGACGGAAAAGAAACTACAGCCACCGTCCCTGCGCAATACATGCAGTGGAAGGCGGGCTATCAATATACATACATCTTCAAAATCAACGAAGCCGGCAGCATCGCCTTCTCCAACCTCAATGTGGAGCAATGGCTCACCGGCTCCAACCACGACAACAACGGCACTGGCACAGAAGGCTGGTAGCCACTATTGCCGTGTGCCCTTACATAAAGAGAAATGCGTGCATGAGCTATCGTGCACGGTTTTTTATAACGCGCGCGTATATATAACACGCACGCATAATAATTTTAAATTACAACATGAAGGATATACGATACATAGCTGTTCTGACTCTCATCGCAATGCTCACCGCTTGCGACAACTCAGACTTGCCCATACAGCATCCCGACAGCTACGGCTACATGACTTTCTCGGCAAGCACCGAGAAGCTCACGACGCGCACCAATCCCTACGAGGCATACGATGCCAACCGCCACCCTCACACGATGGGCGTGTTCGGCTTCTACGACAACGACGCAGCCAACAGCATCTACGACAACGGCATCTTCACCTACGACACCGCCACAAAAGAGTGGAACGAGACGTCGCGCAAACGCTGGAACGACTATGCCGCTGCCTCATCCTTCGACTTCTTCGCATATATGCCCCAATCTACGGAAGCATCGCTGACCAAGAACGCCAACGGCGGCTACACGCTGTCCTTCCCGTTCGCCATGACTACTGTCGAGCCATCGTCTGACGGCGCTTCCACTACCACCTCGCCCGCTCCTGTCATCACCGACCAGCAGGCTGCCCCCATCATCTGCTCTACGCCTGAGCGCAAGGAAGGCAAGAACTCCTCCGGTGAATTCACTTTCGACCCGGTGGTCAACATGAAGTTCGACCAGACGCTCACGGGCTACCGCCTGCTCTTCAAGCTCGACCCCACGATGGGTGCCATCCGCCAATTTCGCATCAAGAGCGTCAAGTTCTCCGGCACGCTTGCCACGTCGTGCACCATATCACGCTCCTACACATGGAGCACGGCAAACAACGAGTGGACTGCCGGCAGCATACAATGGACAGACGTAAAGCGCACGACATTCACCACAGAGTCGCCCTACTCTATCCCCTACCAGTCGCACGACACCGAGATCTACGACGACTCCACACACACTGCCGCCGTCACAGCCACGGCATACACACAATGGGGAGCCGACCTCTACACCATACCCGACGCCAAGTTCCGCCCCGTGATTTCGGTCACCTACGATGTGGAAGTGAAGGCTGAAGACGGCAGCATGGTTGTCACACGAAAGGATGTCACCTCCGACATTACCCTCAACACCGACAACTTCAGCAACCTCACCACGGGCAGCACGGCAATGATGAACCTCGTGAGGATTCTCATCCAGCCACGCTATCTCTACGTGTTGGCTGACGACGATGCCTACGCAGGACATCTGCTCATCAACTGATAAATCTCTGAATATTAAATATTTCAATATTTCCTTACTTCAATATTTTAATATTTTCGATATATAGCATGTTAAAGAATATACTCACTCTAATAGCCCTACTGTTGTTCAACGTCCAAATGGCATTGGCGCAAAACATCAGTAACGATGACATCAAGGAGACACTGGATTTCAACGCCGGAACGGCTGCCTACACTCTCTCGACCGACCTTCCCGCAGGCTCCACACTCACGTGGAGCATCGACGGCAAGACTATAGCCGACGGTCTGTCTGCCGACGGCAAGACGCTCACCGTGAAGCTCAGCAAGACGACACGCAGCGCAACGGTTACGGTGACGCCTGCCGACAGCGAGGCGCAAACCATCAATTTCAGCATCGAGCCGAAAAGCTACGGCGCCGACTACGACGACCAGCATTTCTATGCCGACGAGTTCGCGTCGGGCGACGGCACGAAGGACAATCCGTATCTCATCAGCAACGACATGGAACTGGCGTTGCTGGCTCATCGTGTGAACAGCGGAAGCAGTGAGCAGATGCTGAGCGGCACTTACTTCAAGCTTGCCGACGACATCAACCTGAGCAGGGGTCTCTGGACGCCTATCGGCACATGGAACGTGAACTCAAAGGATGCCAAGACCCGACGCTTCTTTGCCGGTAAGTTTGACGGCGACGGCCATGTCATCAGCAACATGCAGATAGAGTGGACCAACGAGAACAACAACGAGGCTTCGTGGGGTCTTTTCTCGCGCCTCTATGGTAAGTCGTCTACTGAAAGTGGATATGCCACTGTCACCAATCTTGTGATTGAGAATGCCTGTGTGGAGAAGAAGAAAGACTACATACCGGCTGCAGGTACGATGAAGCTTGGCGTATTGGCGGGCGACTTGACCGACAACGCCGAAATCAGCAACATCATTATCCACAACTCTAAAGTTACGGACAACGGCGAGGCTTACACTACTGCGGGCAAATACCGTATGGGCGGCATCGTGGGCTATCTCGACGGCAAACTCTATAAGATTTACAACATCGCGGCTAATACTGAGATGAACATGCTGCGAAACGCACGCGTGAGCAACGACGTGACTATTTCTGCAGGTATCGGCTGCGCCAGCAGCTTCAGAACAGGCAATGCCATACTGCCCACGAATATCTACGTGTATGGCCCTGCCATCGTCACCAGTTCTTCGAACAGGGTGCGCAAGGGCGGTGTGGTTGCGATGTACAGCAGTGCCTACAAGTTGACTGCCGACCAGCAGAAGACGCTGTATTATTCTCCGGAACTGAAACAGACGGGGAGCAATATCGACAATTATGGTTCGCAGCAGGACATCGCATCCTTCGGCCTCAACTTTGCCACACAGTGTAACGACTACATCAGCGACAAGAAGATCGACAAGAACATGTGGTCGTACTTCAGCAGCGAAGAGCGTTTCTCTTTCAGTTCTGTCATGCTGAAACTGGAGCGCGGCAGCAGCGATGTGCTGACGGCGGTAGACCAATACGGCAATGTCTCGACAGACAACTACGACTGGTATGTGTCTTACGACAATATCAATTGGGAGAAACTGAACACTGAGCCTTGCAGCTCGTACACTTTGCCACGAAAGGACTACAGCCAGTATGTGTATGCCATTCTGCCGGACGCCACGCTTCGCACCAACACCACGATGGTGAAGGCTATCGCGGTGTCGGCTATTATCGACTCCAACACCAAGCCCGGCACTTTCATCATACACGTAAGCAACGATACGGAAGTCAGCAACAAGGCATTGGGACTCGCCATCAGCTACGAATGGTTTAAGGGAACGGATCTGCTTGAAGGGGAAAATGACTCTACCTACACCCGTCCAACAGGCAGCG
This sequence comes from Prevotella sp. UBA7594, assembly GCA_002490315.1. Lineage (GTDB taxonomy): Bacteria > Bacteroidota > Bacteroidia > Bacteroidales > Bacteroidaceae > Prevotella. The sequence continues at coordinate 30,610 of DLKG01000008.1, forward strand.
AGAAAGACCAATACAACTGCCACGTCACGGTAAAGAGCGGTGACTTGACGTTGCTCGACAAGTGGTTCAGCACCAGAACTGTGGTGTATCTCAAGCCTACCGACTCTGGAAATACTCCTGAAAACGAGCGCATTGCGAGCGCAGAATGGGGATTAAGCCCCGACAAGCCTATGCTCACCTGGCAAGGAGCCTACAGCAAGCTGTCGCCATACGCCTCATGGAACGAGAACTATATCGTACTGATAGGCGAAAGTAGCGAAACTGTGACAAACGACAAAAATACAGGATTTAATATTACCCAGAATTACCAAAGTGAGATCAACAAAAACTTTACGTCTGAAGATTGGACAAATGTTGTTGCCAGCAAATCACCACTCTTCCGCAACGCTACGATAACAGGAAAGTGGGAAGGATTGGAGGAAGACAACGATGCCGTTATTCAGATCACCGGTGCCAATGCCGGACTGCCGCTTTGGGGAGACACACGATTCCAAGACATCACCTTCAAAAAAGGAGCGAACTTTCACTACAACATCATTTACTGCCAATACCACAATTTAGAGATGGGCAATGGCATCAAAATGACTGGTTACAACCAGATTTTGCCTGGATATGGCACTATCGATGGAGCAGTGACAAACGCCTTCCATATCTTTGGAGGTTTCCTCAACGATGCAAGATTCTATCCGCTGAACACGAAAGAAAAAATCGAGACTTTTGAGAAGTCGATTCCTCATGGACGCGAAGGCTTTAAAATCACTGTCAAGTCGGGATTCTACTCTTGTATCTGTGCCGGAGGTCGACAAATCAGCGACAACAACACTACCAAAGACATTGTCACTCAGCAGAATGGCGTGATGGGTACGCCGAACATGCCTATCAAGTGTACCATCGATATTGATGTCGACTCTGTTTGGAACAACGCCAATAATGAGGAAAGAACGTTTGTGAATAGTAGTTCATTAACCGGACAGACAAAGAAAAACGACTACGATGTCGGTATCATCCTTGCGGGCAACCACGAGGGTGCCATGTTTGCCGATGTTGACATCAACATAAGAAGTGGGCGTGTGGCACGTGTGGTCAACGGCACTTTGGGTAGCCAACATAACTCGTGGCTGACATACCCGGCTGAGAACGGCAAAGAATACAGAGTGCCCGACAACACCTTTATGGGTCGTGCCAACATTACCATTGATCCTGCATCTTCGGAGAACTACACATCGGATGATGATGTGGACAAACGTGTTGTCATTACAGAGCTATACGGAGGAAGTACCGGACGCGGACAATTGGAGGGCATTACCGTGAACAATCCGTTTTACGGATACAGCACCATCACTATCAATGGCGGAACATTCAAGATACTGCCTGACAACAACAACCGGAAAAGTATTATCTTCTCGGGTATCTATGGAGCTGGAGCGGGCGGTATGAACGGTATCGGCTATGGAGCCGACAATGACAAGACACACACTCCCGACCAAAGCATTCCTTACTGGAACGACGACAAGACCGTCATGCTCTACGGGCCGTATGCCGACGCCAAGGACAAACTGATAAAGTATCACTGCTACAATGCCGATGACAATACATTTACCGATGTAGACCCGGCTGAGACCAACACCAAGATTGTCATCAATGGCGGCAAGTTTGGTTTGCCTAACGAGAGTATCGACGGTATCTATGCCGGAGGCAGTGGCTACATGAGTCAAGGTCTGTGGACAAGTGCGCATAGCACACCTAACACATGCGGAGGAAATGTGTATGGCAAACAGGACGAAACGGTTTCCTCGCTGACCATCAACGGTGGTGAGTTCTACTGCAAGAATGGCGTGTTCGCCGGTGGACGTGGCACGAATTACTTCTATGCTACAAACCCATACGAAGGCAATGCGGCTGAATATACCGACCTGGGCAAGACCTATGGCAACGTGGAGCTCAACATCACTGGCGGCACATTCCACTGTCCGGTGTACGGCGGTGGCTATGGCGTGGCTGATGCCAAGCTGTATCAGAAGGACGCTACAACCACATCTACCATCTCCACTCTCTCCAACATGGCACGTATCTATGGACAGTCTAAGGTGCAGATTCATGGCGGCACATTCTATAAGAACATCTATGGCGGCGGCGATATGGCTGTGACGGAATATCATGGCAGCGACCCTGCCACCAACGTCATTGTGAGCGACTCTGCCGACGTACGCGGGGCTGTGTTTGCCGGTGGAAACGGACGCCCTTACCGTCTGGCTTCAAGCACTGTCATCAACGACGACACGCAGTCGCCCGACAGTGTGGGTCGCGTCATCGGCTCCACTAGTGTCTCTTTCAGCGGCTCAACTGAGTTGGCACCTTATATATATGGCAACATCTACGGTGGCGGCAACCTGGCACAGGTGGATGGCGACACACGTGTCAATCTCTATGCCGGACACTTTGCCGGACAGATATTCGGCGGCGGCAACGGTCTGCTCAACGACGACAAGTCGGTGAGAAACTCTGCCGACGTGCTGGGCAACACCTTCGTAATGCTGGCTGAAGACCAGGGCGACCAGGACGACGACAGTGGAAACAAGGTGGACAACTTCTCCATCAACGTTATCTGGGACAAGATGTGGGATGCCGACAACAACCAGTTCTATGTGTGGGACACGGACGCCCGAAACAGACATGTGGAAGGCAGGGCTGCCGCAGAACCGATAATCGTCGACAAGAGTAAGTTCTTCGACGACAAGAAAGACAAGTTCATCAATCCCCACAATATCTATGGCGGCGGAAACATCGCCTGCAAGGTGGGCACTTATACGACACAGACCGACAAAGACGGCAACTCTACCGAGACGCTGGCAGAAGGTACCGGCACTGCTACGGTGGATGTATCGAAGGGCATGACGCCGTATGAACTGCTGACGACGTCGGAGTGGAAAGAGTCTTACTCCGACAACGACAACCCGCACTTCAGCGTGTTCGGCGGTGGCTATGGCCCCGACACTAAGGTGGGCAACACCGACGTGACTGTCAATGTGGAAGGCGACTACAGCGCCTATGACTCCGAGGCTGGCGACAACGACATGCAGCTTGCACCAAGCCTCAACCCGTCTTCGCACAAGGCTTCGTCGACGACGATACCAGTCTTCGACAACTCCAAGGGTATACCTAACTTCACTGTTCTTGGTGTGCTTGGCGGTGGCTATTCGGGCACTGTTGTCGGCGACGCCAAGGTGACTGTCGACGGTCAGACCTTCATCCACCGTGTATATGGTGGCGGATTCGGAAACCCGGAGTCGACGGTCGACAACAACACGGGCGAGATTGGCGGCAACACCGAGGTCTACGTGAAAGGTGCGCACATCTATGGCGACGTGTTCGGCGGTGGCGCAGGTGTAGCCCCAGAGAATGCTAACAGCACCCACTTCATGCAGGTGGCACGCGTCATCGGCACTACCAAGGTGGAGGTGTCTGACAACGCGCTTGTCTATGGCAATGTGTATGGCGGTGGCGACATCGCCAATGTCGGCACGTATCAGGCTACGAAGCCCGACGGATATTACGACCAAACGAAGTTGTCGAGTGAGTCAACACTCGACCAGGACCCGTCGTCTCCCAACGCCGGCTCCTTTATCAGCTACAATGCCTCTGGCTACAAGGCGTTTGTCAACATCGTCGGTGGCGACATCTTCGGACAGGTGTTCGGCGGCGGTAGAGGACTGAAGAAGTCGCAGGCTGCCGAATACTACAAGTTGGGACGCATCAACGGCAATACTCTCGTGCATGTAGCAAACACAGAGAAGGAATATTCATCATATATCGTCAACAACGACGGCGACGCCATACCGCACATCTGGAACCGCATCTACGGCGGCTGTGCCTACGGCACTGTCGACGGCAACACGCTCGTGCATATCGAGGGCGGCATGCTCGGACTCAACATCTTCGGCGGCGGCTTTGGCGATGTGGCTATCGACGACTCCCGACTCATTGAGAAGGACAAGGACGGCATCAACTCCGGCGCGTCTACCGACTCCGAGATTCTCAACCTGGTGCTCGGCAAGAAGGACACTGATAACGTGGATACCTACGCTAATGTGCTTGGCAACACGAAAGTGCAGATCGACGGCGGCTCCTGGCTATGGAACCGCAAGGCCGACATCAACGGCAATATCACTACATGGCTTGCCAGCGAGTCGGGCAACGAGGCTATTAGCTCTGGCTACAGGGACTTCCGCAACATGGTGCTTGCCTTGAACGGCACTGAAGCTGCCGACACGGCATCGCTGGTAAGGGTGTATGCTATTATCCAGAAAATCGCCAGCGACAAGAGCACACGTGAGTTCTTCGACATCAACACCTATTCGTTCAAGAAGAACCACAACATCTTCGGCGGCGGCAACCGTGCCTGCTATGTAGGTACTTACACTGGCGACGAGGCAGGCAACGCTTTCTCGGGCTCTGTGATGGAAGGCACAGGCAAGGCTGTGGTGGAAATCAACCACTCGCCTCTGACAGACATCACCGACACTAAGGGCAACACCATTAGCCTGCTCGACTGCACCACGCTCCAGGGCTTCTGCTGGGTGCTTGGCAACGAGAACATCTCGCATCCGCAGTTCTCTGTCTTCGGTGCCGGCTACGGTGCCAACACGAAGGTGGCTAAGGCGGAGGTGCTGGTACGCCCTGGCGCGATAACCGCTACCGAGGGTGGCACTGCTCTCGAGATTGCTGGAAAACGATACCGCTATCTCTACCAGCAGGCCGACATGGAGGTTTACGCTAATATTGAGAAGAAGTTTCACGAGGACTTCCTGAAGGTGACCGACGAGGACCGTCGACTCTACTATGGCAGTTCCGACGGCACTACCAACGACCCGAAGACCTATCTGCGCTATCGCTCCAGCCGCTGGGCATGGGGACTCGGTGCGCCTAACTTCAGCTTCATGGAGGTTCACGGCGGCGGTTTCTCGGGCTATGTCTTGGGCGATGCTTATGTCGAGACCGACGGCGAACTTACTTGCCGCAACATCTATGGCGGCGGACTGGGTGCCAAGCCTTACGGCACTGTCAGCTCTGGCGACGGCTACGACTTCGGCAGCATCGGCGGCAACGTGAAGCTGTTCATGAAGACGGGCAGCGTGTCGAACAGTGTCTATGGCGGCGGTGCCGGTGTGGAGTCTGTGACAGGCAGCAAGGGCACATTGGTCGACTTCCCCGACATGGCGCGTGTGAATGGCAAGACCGAGGTGCATATCTACGGCGAGAAAATCTTCAATAACGGTAGCCAGATTGAGCGCACACAGATTTTCGGCAATGTGTATGGCGGCGGCGATGTGGCGAATGTCGGCAAGGCAAAGGCCGACGCAAAGAAGTTCAGCTACAACGACGTCTATGTCGACAACAACATCGAGTGCACATCGCTTGTCAACGTGCGCGGCGGTGCCATATTCTCACAGATATTCGCAGGAGGAAAGGGACGTAAGAAGGCGGCTTGCGCCGACTACACGAAGCTGGGCGGCATCTACGGCAATGCTTATGTCGTGGTCGACCAGCCTGCCATGTCATACCCCTACTGCGACCTCACCACCGGCGTGACTTACGACCCGTCGGACGACAACTACATGAAGCACCCCACTGATGTGGTGAGCACCAAGAATTATATCTTTAACCGTGTGTATGGTGGCTGCGAGAACGGCACCATCTACGGCAACACGCTCGTGGCTATCAACGACGGCTATTTCGGTCACAACATTCTCGGTGGCGGATGGGGAAGCTGCGACACTACCTACGTCGACAACGTGGCTGTGGTGGACACTACCTCGGCTGACGTGACGGGCAACACCAATCTCTTTATCACCGGTGGCGAGATGCTGCTCACGTCCTACTGGCTCATGGACAAGCGATTCTGGGAACCGGCGTCTATCATCAACGACATTACCTACTCGCCGCAGTACGACCACCTTACGCGCAAGTTCAAGATCAACCACAACATCTATGGCGGTGGCAACATCGTGTGCACGGTAGGCAGAAAGGATGGCAGCGGAAATCTGAACGGCAGCGGCAACACCTACATCACGATGCTGGCGGGTATGCTCAAGGACAGCACTCAGGTGATTCCGGGTGAAGTCGACCCGAACAAGAGTCTCTTTGAATATAACGAGTGGAGGGAAGTGTACAACAAGGTTGGCTCCCCTCACTTCAGCGTGTTCGGTGGCGGATTCGGCGAGATGGCCAACGTTCTCGGCGACACGTACGTGGACATCGAGATGGAGAAGCGTGGCAGCATACACAACTACGACATCAAGGAGGGCGAGGAGTACAAGCATTTCCTCAGCGGCTACTCCGTTATGGACATCGTTGGCGGCGGCTACTCGGGTAAGGTCGAAGGCGACACCCATGTGACGGGCAAGGGTGGCTGCTTCTGCCGTCGTGTGTTCGGCGGTGGCTACTACAACTCCGTGAGGTCGACCAACGTGGACATCCTGGCGATCGACTGCCGCGACATCTTCGGCGGCGGACAGATGGGCGACGTGCTCAAGAGCACCAATGTCAATATCGGATCGAAGGATGCAGCGTCGTCTGCCGTCTATCATAATTCTGACATCTATGTGCACGGCAGTGTGTATGGAGGCAACGACGTGTCGGGCTACATCAATGTGGTGCTCGACAAGAATGGCTACTTCCGCGACAATGGCGGCACCGGAACGCACGTCAATATCTATGGCGGACGTATATGGGGCAACGTCTATGGCGCCGGCAACGGCGACTACCTCTATGCCATCGACAAGAAGGGCAACACGAAGGTGACTGTCAACGAGGACTATCCGTTATATCCCGACGACCCGAACTCTGAGAAAGAGTCGCTGGTCTACACCGTGCCGATGCGCGACAATATGCCGTCGTACAAGGCGGCAAGCGACGCGGCTCGTATCGTGAACATCAACTCTTGGCGACCGATGACCAACAAGGTGAACATCCTTATCGAGGGCTCGTCGGCTACCGACACTGTATACATCAAGGGCGATGTCTACGGCGGCGGCAACTCGGCTACTGCCAGAAAGGTGCTGGATGCCTATGCCAACGCTAATAAAAACATTGGCTCCATCAATGTCAACATCGGTAGTCATGTGCGTATCGGACGCGTGTTCATGGGTAGCAACGGCGACGCTCTCTTCACGGCTTCCGAGAGCAACGACTTCATGAACAAGTTCCAGCGTCTCAACGGCGACGTGGACGACTACACCAAGGAGCTGAATCTTGCCGACTCTATCGACTGGATCAACGACCCGTCCAACCGTGGCATCAGCACTCTATATCTCTCTACCGACAATAGTGAGCGACCACTGGTGTATCCGCACCTGATCGACCTCTACTTCCAGCCTGTGGAGACTGACATCCAGGGCAACATCCTTTGGAATGGCAACAAAGAAGGCGAGGGGCTTGAGGACTGCGTCATCGGTACTTTCTGCTGCGGCGGCAACCGCGGCAACATGAACGTGTCCCCGAAGACTGCCGAGGACTTTTTTGAAGAGGCTGAAGAGGAAGGAGACGATGATCCTATCCTCAAGATAGGCAACGTCTTTGAGTATACGTTCCCTGCCGGACTCACCATCACCGACAAGATTATCGGCGGTTGCAACAATGCCAACTACAACTACAAGGACATGGTAACGCACGAGGGTGGATATCTGCTGGGGTGGATTCATTCCGACCATCCGTTTATCAAGCTTAACATCTACAACAAGTTTAAGCCGGCTGTGAAGGATGGCGCTTATACGGGTGGCAATGTCTATGGTGGTTGCTACCAGACGGGTACGGTGCGTGGCGACATCACCATCAACTTGCAGAGCGACATGCTTGAGGGCAAGTCGAAGGAGATGCTGAGAAAGTCGAACGAACTTCTCGCCTCCAATCCCGAATATTCTGCCCTGAATGTATATGGTGCGGGCTACGGTATGGAGAGCTACGTATATGGCTACACTCATATCGAGATGGCCAAAGATACGGTTTGTAAGGCGCCTTCGCTTTCGTCTACTGAGTTTGAGCCGACCGGCGCTTCCGTCAACTTTGTTTATGGTGGCGGACAACAGGGAAATGTCATCGGTGGCACCAAGGTAGAGATTTTCAACGGCAACGTGTTCAAGTCGGTCACTGGCGGTTCTTATTCTGGATATGTATGGGGATCTACTTTTGTGAAGGTGGGTTATCCTAAGTACTACAAGGTGATGTTGAACAAATCTGGTATTTATAGCCTCAAGCGTGCCGACCAAAACAATCTCGATATAGACAAGGGTAAGGATGTGGCATCTGAGACTATCAAGCAGAACATACGCCTCGTTGTCGATGATTATATATCTCAGGGTGTCTATGATGAAATCGTCGGGATATTCAATCCCGAAAACAATGAGTTTGACGACATCTCTGGAACAATCGGATGGGATTCCCAAAAGGACCCTTATTTTTCAGAGGTGTACGATGTTCCTAAAAATTGGGACGACATCAACATCTGTATTGGCGATGCAGTCTACGGTGGCGGCTACTCGCTTGCACAAGGATCGTCGGTAATGGCCAACAACACTACTGTGCTGAAGTATACTCCGACATACAATATCGATGCTGCGTTCAAAAATGGCGAGTTTGAACTGGATAAATTGGATAATGTCCCTAACGGTACGACTGATGGTTTCGGCGGCAACACGACGATTCTTATTGGCGACCGTAATAAAGTACCGACCGACGGATCTGTCGACCGCGACCATATCACCATCTCAAGCCAGAGCATGAAGGAGGCTAACCTCGCCGACGGCGATGACCTCCTTGGCTACTACTATAAGGACAAGAACGACGCCTACCACTATATCTACCAGGCTGGCCGCTATTTCAAGGGTGGCAACTTGCCCGACAATATTAATGATAATGACCATAACATCTACGAATACGACAACGAGGGTGGCGTGTTCGGAGATGGACACCTCTCGTATGCCCAAGGCTTCCGCAGCGCTGACCTCACGGGATATGGCTTTGCCAGTGCCTCGGTGGAGAGTCCGAAGATTATCAACACCTTCCAGCGTATGGACATTCTGCGACTCACCGACAACTGCTTCTCGCTGCTTGGTGCTCGCGACTATGCCACCAACGGCTGGGACAAGACTCCGTATTCTATCTCGCGTGTCAACGAGATTCAGATGTATGCAGACAGTGTAGTGACTATCGACCGTGCTGCCGATGCTGCCAACAACATCGCGGCTGCTACTGGCGTGCTTGCCGACAACAACGCAAAGCGTGCACGCAACTACATGGGTCTTGCCAACAATATCCACTATGTCGGTGCGCTCACTTCTAATGTGGCTTTCACCGATGAGTGGCACGACGGCAAGGGTGTTCCGGGATCTTATGGCAGCGCCAAGACCTACATGGATGTGAAGCAGAAATATATCGACGACTATTTCAAGGATGGTGCCAACAAGGGCGATGGCAACATCTTCGAGAAGCGCAACGATGGTACGGCGAAGAATATGATTGGCATTGCCTCGGGATATGCTCTGAAGATTCAGAACGCACAGGAAATTAACGATGGCAACGGCACGAAGGACAGTCTCTACTATGGTCCGGTATATGGTGTGATAGAGATGAACCTCATCGACGTGCGCGAGGATGAGGGTGGCGGATATGTGTATGCCGACAATGTGCATAAGCGCACCACAACTGAAGGCGACGACTCTACTGACGCCCCCACTCATGATGTCGACTTCCTTGAGACTACCGGCAACTTCGTCTTCCCTTACACCATCACCAAGGGACGTTATATCGTCGACGACTGCTTCCCGATGGGATATGCGGCAATAACCGACGAAGGCACTACTCCCGACGAAGGGGCTAAGGCGCACTACTGGTATGTCACTGGCTTCAACTACCACTACAACGCTCACATCACTGGCTACACATTCGACAGCTCTGGCAACACGCCGCTGCTGTTCAACAGCAACAACCAGGACGGCATCGTGGCGCTTTCGGGCATGAAACCGTCGCAGGAGGTGAAGATTCTCAGTTGGAAGATGCACAATACGCATAGCGATAGCTACTCTTGCGACTTGGAGAAACGCAACTACGACGCTGAGGCTACCGACCATTCGGGCAATCTTCTGAATGGCAAATACTCGCTGCATGTTGGTGCCGGCAACTCGCTGATATACAATGCCGCCGAAGGCTTCTCGGCTAACTTGAGTATGCAGGAGGGTCTCGTCCATAAAGACATCACTCCCGACAAGGCTACTCTGCCTTCTAAGTTTATCGACGGTGACGCGAAGATTGTGTTCCAGCTCTCCGACAATGCCGATAACTCCACATCGCAATACTACAACGACCACCTCTCCAAGCCGTGCCTTGGCACATTGGTGCTGTATGCTCCGGCTAAGCAGGAGAACAATACCACTCATGAGCTTGAGGAAATCAAGGGCAGAGTGGCCATCAACCGACTGTTCACTAAGAACGGCGACGATTATGTGGAGGTGAATAACGGAAACTTGCTAAGCGGCACAACGTACTATTACAAGAATGGCGAGACCGACCTCTATCAGGAGATCAGCAAGGACAGCTGTTTCTATACGAGAAATGAGACGACTGGCGAATATCATGAGGTGAAGCAGAGTGAGGTTATTCTTGGACACGACGTTGTCTACTATTGCTATCTGCCTCGCTTCTACACCTATACCGTCGATCTTACCATCGAATACGTGAAGGGTCCTGACATCAACGGAGCCATCACGGTGGTCAACTGTGCCCTGCCGGGCGAGATGGTTCGCGTGAAGAAGGATAAGGTGGTGGTCGATGCCGACCAGTCATTCGCTGTGAACGGCTACTATTGGCGTATCGGTAAGCGCCACATGAACACCGAGACTGGTAAATGGGAGTTCAACGATGCCACGCAGTGGACTAAGGAGAACCTCCATGCTGCCAAAGGCTACGACTCCTTCGACCAGTCGCAGGGCAAGGGTGAGGGTCTCTTTGCAGGATGCTCCTACAACCAGACGGAGGACTATCTCGACATTCCCGCTTACTATTATATGAATGGATATGGCATTCAGCTCGGTGTCAGCATCAACGGACTCGACAACATCTTCCAGGTGAACATGCAGGATGCCGACCAGTTTCTGGTGCACAATTTCCACCGTATGAATCCTCACTCTGCGAGAATCAATCTCCACCTTGCCGAGGCTATCTGCCGTGCAAGAGACGCTGCCGACAATAATGAGACGTTTGCCGAGCCGCGTATCTACCTTGCCGACCAGAGCGACCTCACGGCTTTCGTCAACTTCGTCGACACCATCGGCACTAATTCCTCGGCTCCACGCTATGGTGCCAACGCTCAGTTTGTGCTCCAGAACGACCTTACCATGACAAGTGCGGCTACAGACAACTCATACATTGAGAATTTTGCCGGCACTCTTCATGGCAATGGTCATATCATTGGTGGTGTGAAGACTGGCTATGCTCTGTTCAAGGGCATTGAGTCTTCTGGCAATGTGTACAACCTTGGTCTGTCGTCGGGCAAGATTTCCAACAACGAGGCTGCAAAAGACACTGACGGAACCAACAAAATCGCCAACTACCACTGCTGCTTCGAGTATGCCCCGACGGAGTCTGACGGTGCCACAACGCCTGTTGTCTACCGTTGGGATGGTCAGCCATACACCGGTTACACCAAGGAGGACTTCCGTCTTGGCCGTGTCGCCTACGACCTTAACGAGTATTATCTCCGTGCACGCCATCGTGCCGCCCTCAACGGCAGCACCACAAATACCGCGCAAACCAGTGCCGACACCGAGATTCTAAAATACGTATACTCCTACTACGCCAACGGCGATTATCAGTACGCCTGCCGCACCGACTCCATCACGGGCAACCATACCGGCATCACCTATCTACGCACCGGTACCGACATCCCTAACTACGAGCAGGCTGCAACACGTCATGATCGTTCGCACGCCATCGACAAGGCCCGTGTCATCACCTCCTCCCCCAATGATGGCACCACCTCCTCCCCCAGTGAAGGCACCACCTCCTCCCCCAATGAAGGTACCACCTCGTTCGACGGCGTTTCTACGCCCGTCGCCTACGAGCCTCTCTTCAACGCCAACCATGCCGGCGGCGACCTCATGAACGACTTCCTCTTCTGGGGGCAGTCTCTCCAGTCGTCTCCTGCCAACATGCCTGGTGAGATTGCCTCGCACCAGCTCAACTACATGACAAACCGTGTGTTCCGCACCGCAGGCTACTATGGCGACACAACGCTCGGCACGTTCCACTACAACGCCTACAGCCACGACAACAGCAGAATGAACACCTATGTCCACGCTCCCTCGACAACGGCTGTCGACTTCACGTGTCATGGCGATCTTGCTGCCGCCACTGGTATGAACGGCACCATCTTCTATCCGCCGATCAACGACAACGCCACTACGTTCAACAACTTCGTTGTGAAGTCTGGCGCCAACATCACTCAAAACCTGTTGGTATACACAGCAGCCGACAACAATGCCGACGCTACCGAGGCTTACGATGCTGTCAACAGGGCTCTTGGCTACGACGAAACATCGATGGAGATACAGATAAAGGGACATCACATCGTCAATACCGGCAATGGATTCTCTACGTCTCTCTTCCACCTCGTTGAGCGTACTCCCGATGATAAGGACAGTGAGGGCGAGGCTTGCCACAACAACGACCTCTGTGTGCCTATACCGTTCGACGTGGACAAGCGGGCATGGTATGTGCGCAAACCTCAGTCCTACGCCGAGGGCAGCAATGGGGCATGGGAAGGCATCTGCCTGCCGTTCACTGCCGACAGGGTCGAGGCTTCACTCAATGGTGAGATTACTCACTTCTATGGCTCGCCTTCAGAAGAAGAGACAAACGACCCGAAGCTGAACATCCACACCTTGCACCATGAGTACTGGCTCCGCGGACTGATGACTGTCGGATTGGAGAACAACGTGCCTACCGCTGCCTTCCAGCGCCCCGGCACAGCCAAGGATGGTCTCTTTGCTCCAGCCGATGCTGAGGGCACTGCCTTGTGCAGCGGCATCGACTATACTTACACCAACCAGTTCTTCATCAAAACCTATGAGGAGTGGCTGTACAACAAGGAGGACAATCCTTACTATGCCGCTGAGTCTCACGAATATCCCGGCTATCTGCGCCTTACGGCTGGAGTGCCATATATCGTGCGGTTCCCGGGTAGTCGGTATTATGAGTTCGACCTCTCGAGCGCGTTCTACAACAACATATTCGCAACGCGTGAAGCCAGTCAAACCATCACTTTCAATGCCTATGGCAAAGACAGTGGCAACGGTACTTCTAATGGCAGCGTCACGATACCCGTTACCTCCGACATGGCGACTACCGTGAGTGGCTATGCCCACCGGGGCACATTCGCTGCCACGAAGGTTGCCAATGGCTACGTGTATGGCATCAACAGCGACGGCACTGCATTCGATGATGCATCTACCATATCCACCGTCACTCCGTTCCGCACCTATATGGTTCCGGTGTCTTCTGGCTCAAGAGCTTATTCTGTCGACCACTCCGTGATTAACATCGCCGAGCTGAACGGTGGCGAGATTATGCCCGACGGCAATGACAATGGCGGCGGCAATGCCTCCGACTACATCATCGTGCGTCCTATCGGCAAACAGCGGGTGCGCATAGAGAGCACTGTTGCCACGCAGATGCATGTTGTCACCCCTGCCGGACAACTCTACCGCATTATCGACGTTCAGCCTGGCACCGCCACATACAGCGGTTTCCAGCCCGGCCTGTACATCTTCGGAAAGACAAAGGTCGCTGTCGAATAAATAGAAATCCTCGTGCGTCGGCGTTTCCACGCCGACGCCCCAAAAGAAAAAAACATGTCTACACCCAATATCACCACCACCCCCAAACGCCCCATATACATCGAGGGCGTAGGCTGGCGCTACCCTATCGAGCACCGCATGACACGCTGGCCTCATTGGAAAGACAGCCGCAAACCCGGCACCTATATGTTCACTCTTGGCATTAACGGTGGTCAGAAGGTGCTTGGCACTCTTGCCGGCAACAGTCGTGTTGTCTACAAGTGGATGAAGGATTATCCTGAAGAAGTAATGGCAGCCAGCAACGATGCTTTATATTATCGCCATGCATTGCTGGGCACGAGAGCTATGCCTTTTATTCAAATGGAGCATACTAAAACTACCCCATCCACCCTCTCCACCCCCAAAACCACCCTCTCCACCCTCTCCACCCCCTTGTGTGGCAGCGTTTCAACGCCTGCCACATCCCCGAAGCCTCGTACCCATTTCCCCATCGAGGCCCTCTCTCAGCAAGACGCCCCCCACATCGTCCTCAGTCCTTTAGGCGAAAGGGTTAAGTCATGTTTAGAGAACATGCCTCATGTCGTCCCCGAGATAGAATTAATATGTTATGCCATCATGCCCAATCATATTCATTTTATCGTGGCGGTAAGGAGCGAGATGCAACGCAGCATTAAGATGGTTGTCCGTTCCTTCATGGGCATTACATCCAACATCATGCACAAGATGATAAAGGAGGGGACTATAATGTGGAGCAACGAGAATACTATATCGCAAAAGAAAAGCGACAACAACGATGCGCCTTTATGGAAGCCTGGCAGTTGCGTCGGCATTTGCCAATCTGAGCTGAAGCTCCACACCCGCATCGGCTATGTTCTTGAGAATCCTTTTTTCGGCATTCTTGAGAGCGAACGCCACGGCTTTATGGAACGCACGATGGGCCTCACTATCGCCGGAAGAAAATACTGCGGCTACGGCAACATGCTCCTGCTGAAAGAACCTGACCGCATCCAAGTGTTTTGCCACAGAAAGCACCCTGTGACCAATGAGCCATACCACTTGACGCAGGATTTCACAAAAGAAAGGCAATACTTCATTGAAGCTGCCGCCAATGGTGTTGTCATTGTCACACCAGGCATATCACCGGGCGAACAGGCCATCATGTGGGATGTATTGAAGAATGGTGGCAACGTCATTAACATACAGAAAGATGAGATACCGCTTAGCGACAAATGGCATCCCGACAAGGAGCGCCGTCTCTACTGTTCGCAAGGCAACATGCTGGTGCTGTCGGTCGCAGACCTGCCTCACCAAGCTTTCTACGACAGACGGGGAAACATCATCCCTACTGACACGAAATATGCCAAGTTTCATTTGCTCAACTTCGTGGCTGAGGAGATTTGCCATGAAGGCATTGAGCATGAGGTGAGAATGGCTATATAAGGAAGGAACTATTTAACACGATATAAAGAAACAAAACACTCGATATATGAAAACAACGACTAAGACAGTGGTGCAGAATATCCTCCACGCCATCATGATGCTCTTCATGATGGGATGGTGCGGTGCAGCATGGGCTGACGACAGCTCGTCTGCCACTACCGATATGGTGATATACCACACCGACTTTCAAGACTGGGACTACTCGTCGCCTGTCACTCCGGCTAAGAGTATCGTCAAGGAGACCGTCGACGGACAGGCTTTCACGCTCTCCCTGTACGATGTTCTTGTCGACCCTACAGGACAGAATTCGTCTAAATTCAGTGCTGATGTCATCGACTTGGGATATGCCAGAGCCGAGAAGGCTACTGAGGCTACCAAGGCTTACATCGAGACTTCTGTGCTGAAGAACGTCTCCACTATTGAGTTCGTTCAGGCTACTACTGGCGGTACCGGGAAGCGTGGATGGGGAGTGCAGGTAAAAGGGCCTAACGACACCGCATGGCGAAATGCCTACACTACTCCTATACAATCAGCGTCTGGTGAGTTGGTGCGGTTTAGCATCAACGAAGACAATGTGCAGTTGCGCTTCTATAATGTCTATCCTACGGAGAATGCCTATATGATGAGCCTTACCATCAAAGGCAAGGTGACACCAGTGAGTCAGGCAAAGGTTTCATACTACGACACCGACGGCAAGACGCTTATCGGCGAGCAGACGCTCACAAAAGCATCTGCTGACGACAGACTTTCGCTGACCTACCAGTATGGTGCCGACGCCGTGACCGTCGGCACGGGGATGGTGTTCCGTGGCTGGTACGACGGCACGGGCGATGCTGCCGCGAAGGTGGCAGAGGGCACTGAGATATTCAAGGACTGCCGCCTGTATGCCAAGGCTACTGCCAAGGAGGAGGCTCTGTCGGGCAATGAGTACACCTACGACTTCACCAAGAGCTACTGGTCGCCTGACGAGCACGACCTGATAAGCATCACCGACGGCAAGTATGTCAACCAGCACGGATGGCGTATAGAGCAGAACGGAACTATCAAGATCGACGTGGCGGAGGAAGCGCAAATCACGCTGACTGCCTGCAGCAAGGGCGGCGCGGGAACAGTCACCGACAGCGACGGAAACCAAGTGGCTTCGTTTGCCTACTCCAAGACCGACAACGAGGCTATCGTCATCTCTTATGATGGCGAGCAGCCCACTACGCTCACCTTCACCATGTCCACCCCATCCTACATCCACAGCATCGATGTGCTCAACATCAATCCTATATATGTGTCGTTCAGCTTCCCCAACAAGAAGATTGAGGGAAAGGTGCCCGAGACGCTTCGTGGCGACAAGGACAACATGGTGACACTGCCTGGCAGCTATGGCTTCTACCGCAAGGGATGGACGTTCACGGGCTGGACCGACGGCACAACACTTTACGAAGCAGGCAAGAGATATGCCTTCGACCACGACATCACTCTCACGCCTAAGATGTCGCAGAACACTGTCGACATCACCGACATCAACACGCCGGTCGATGTGGTGTGGCCCTTCGACCACACCAAGGCTCCGGCGCTCAATCTGAGCAACAGCACGGAGCCGTCGACAATCTACACCAGCCGCGCCTCCGTGGAGGGTGAGCCTCACGATATGGACCTGCGGATAAACGCCACAAAGGGTATGCTCGTGAATACCGACAAGACGATGAACGACCTTACCGACGGCACTGCCGGGGCGAAGGAGGCTGAGGGTGCGCAGGTGAGCGACGGACTGCGCTTCACTGTGCCTGCAGTGTTTGGCATGAAGGTGAAGATTCATGCCTCCGACAAGAAGGACCAAAAGACATCCACTTCGTTCGGCGAGGGCGACAACTATGCGAAGATTGCGCTCAACAAGGCGGATAGCCTCTGCACAAAGATGGAGGTGGCAGACAATGGCAAGACCATGCTACTCACCTACACAGGCGACGACACATCGCTGGAGCTGATTGTCGACAAAGCTGGCAACGCCCAGGATGCCACTTACGGATTCCTGAAGGACATCACCGTGACTTATCCCGTGCTGCCTAATGTGGTGGCAGAGAACGTGCTGGAGACGGTGGACAAGCAGAACTTCCCGAACGAGAAGGCGGAGAATGCTGGCGATGTGGAGGTTGTTATCACTACTACTTATTCAAACACTGGCTCACGACTGAAGGTGGGCGATGTGGCTACCGTAAATGCTGTGCCTGAATACGGCTACACCGTGAAGGGATTCAGGGTGAAGGGCAGCTCGACGTATCTGAGCATGAAGAGCTCGACGGATGCCACTACCGGTGAAACTGTCGCGTCTGCCGACTACACGGTGACCGACGGCGTCACTACGATTGAAGTGGTGTTTGCTCATCTCGCGCTCCACAAGCTTACTGCCAAGATTGCCAACACTGGCAAGGCTACAGTGTCTATGTCGCCGTCGTACGAGAATCTCACCAAGGATGTCTACGACAGCCAAGGCAACCTGACGCAACGCGAGGCTTGGTTCACTGCGGGAACCTCCGTGACTGCATTTGCCGAGCCTGGGGCTGGTTATATCGTAGCCTACTGGACGGAGGGCACAAGCGACGAGCAGAAGGCGACGGGCTCCAACAGCTATACCTTCAACATGGGAGAGACCGACAATAGCATCAGCCTTCATCTGAAGGATGGTGTCGAAGGCTCGGTTGTGTTCGACTCCTCCGTAGCCAATGTCAACGGAGAGACGCCTGCGTTCAATGGTGCCGGGAGTATGCCGATCGACGAAATCAGCAACGTGAAGTCGTTCACCATACCTACCAACTACACCTTATATAAGAATGTTGACGACGACAACAATACGATAGCCGAAGGCTACACTCTGAAGTACTGGACCGACAGACAGGGCAACCGCTACGAGCTTGGCAACACCTACTCGTTTAGTGATGAGAATATGAGCCTTACTCTTACTCCTGTCTTCGAGAAAAACCCCACTACGGCAGAGAACCGCTTGAGCGATGCCGTTGTGCGCTACGACTTCGGAAGCAAAGCCCACTATTATGACGACCCTATAACAAAGACCCGGCGCAGAGTCTACGCGCAGACTGTGGACATCGGCAACAACAGCAAGGTGTTCTGGACAACCAAATCCGAAGTGAAAGTGCTGCAGAACGGCCTGGTATCATCCCACTCGCGCGACGTGGCTTTGTGGTGCGACACCGGCAACCGTGGATACATACGCAACACCGATCTTGACGACTGGGGTTCGTTCGGTCCCGGCACCACTTTCTGGTGTCCTGCCGGCATGGGCACCAAGGTGTCTATCCTCTCCTACTCCAAGATGTCGACTACGACCATCGACGGCGTTGTGCCGACGCTCGACCGAGCCCGCACCAACGAGGAACGCCTCAACGCCGGTGTGAGCACTCTCGAGGAAGAAGAGAACGGAGGAAAAAAGGGCAACATATACGTCTACTCCTATACCACCAACAACACGGCGACACGACTGCCCGTGGTCATTGGCGACGACTATTCCTACTATCAGTGGATGGAAGTAACCATCAAGGATGCCAACATGGTGAACCTTCATGTCGATGTGGACAACGACCAGCACGGTGCGGTGGGCGACATCTCGGCATCGTCCGACTATGGCATCACCGAACTGGAGGATGGCGGATATGCCATACAGAATGGCGACCGCGTGAAACTTCGCTTTGAGCGTTTCTTCGGCTATGAGCTCGACAAGATTACCAATAAGTTGTTAACTGATGCCGACGGCAATCCTGTCAACGTGCTTACGATGAAAGCCGACGGAAGTGTTGATATGCTCGGCAGACATGACGAATCGCTCACCATCAACGTGAAGCCTAACGCCGACGGATCTTGGGGCACACCTTCGGGCGAGAACATGACCCGATTTGTGCTGAGAAAGATTGAGCCGAGCGACGAGGAGGCTGAGGCTGGACAGCGCACGGTGTATGAGCTGGAGTTTGACATCACCGACCACCGTACTCTCAACATCTGCTTCAAGGAGAAGCCTACATACTACATCACATACAACGCCGGCGAGTTTGCGTCGGGCGTTCCGCCTACTGCCCACTGGGTGGAGGTAGGCGAAGAATATGTCATTCCGCAGAACACCGGCCTGTACTACGAAGGCAACACCCTCGACCACTGGGAGGACAACAACGGCAACGTCTATGCCATTGATTCCAAGCACAAGGCTGAAGCTGAAGACCTGCGACTGGTGCCTGTCTTCAAGCGCAACACGTTCAGCATCCTCGACATCACTGAGCCGCAGACTGTAGCTTGGAAGCTGAGCACCAAGGATGGCGCCCAGGAGATGAACATCGAGAAGGTGCCGGGCATTCTTGTGGCGCAGCTCTACAAAGGAGAGGAAAAGATTGACCTGAAGATGGATCTCACGGGAACGCCTGACGGCGAGAAGATTGAGAACAAGTTCGACAACATGTCCAACAGTGAGTACATGCAGGTCAAGGCGAAGTCGATTATCGGATTCCCGTCGACACCTGGCTGTAAGGTGAAGGTGACTGCCACTGCCGACCCCAGCTCGCTCACTGTGGCAGACAAGAAGGCTGGCGCCGACGGCTACACTGTCGGCAAGAAACTCATCGAGGTGACATGTAGCGGAGACACTGCCGTGCAGAACGCCGTGTTCAGCGCTCCGCTCAGTCTCTACACTTTCGACGTGACCTACCAGCCGCAGAAGGACCTCAAGAAGCCTACCGTCAGCTCGCTCTCATGCGACGGCACTACCTACACGGCTGCCGAGATAAGCAGCATGATGGCTGCCGACGGTTGTGTCACGTTCAATGTGTCGCCCGCGACCGACAAGGGCGGCAACGAGGTGATACCCGACATTACTGGTACGGCTACGGAGAACGGTAAGGTGGCGACCACGACCGAAGCTACCGTCTACACTCTGAAGACCGACGTGACGGTGAAGACTGCCACTGGATTCATCGTGGAGACCTATCCCATTGAGTTCAAGCTGAAAGAGCCTGCCGACAACCCGCAACTGGTGAGCATCACCGTGAACGCTACTACATTCACGGAGAAGACGACGGTGCTCAATGAGGTGGCACGAAGCGGCGTCATCAAGTTGGAGTTCAACCGCACGATGCAGGCGGCGACAATCCAGATAGGCGACAGCACCTACACCGCCGAATCGGGCAAGACGCTGTCCTTCAGATACTGGGACTTGCAGGCTGGCGCTACTGTTCCCATTACGGTCAATGCCAACAGCTTCGCCGACATCTACAACAAGCGCTTCGCCGACGAGCTGAGCCTCACACTGCATGTGACGGATGAGAAAGACAAGTACCACCATCACAACTTCGACTTCGTGGTGGGCATCGACGGTACTATCGACGACGCCGTCAAGGCTGCCAACAACAATACAAATGGTGCTCACCGCTACTATATATTCATTCCCGACGGCGAATATCAGCTGACGGGTAACGATCCTGTCAATATCAGAGTCAATGAAACGACTCTGACGAACTTCAACAACGGCGTGACGAAAATCTCCAAGCCGAACATCTCCATCATTGGACAGAGCAAGGAGGGCACCACCATATACAACTTGCCTACATACGAGGGAAGCAGCTCAACAGCAACGATAAACATCGACAGGAACACTTCCGACTTCTATGCCCAGGATCTGACCATTGAGAACCGCTTCGACTACTGGGAGACGAGTGGCGGTGCCGGTCGCGCCGTGGCGTTCTTGGACCGCGGCAACCGTAGCATCCTGAAGAATGTGGCGCTCTTGAGCTGGCAGGACACCTACTATTCTAACAACGCAAGAGACTTCCGCAGCTACTTGGAGAACTGCGACATTGCGGGCGTGGTCGACTTCATCTGCGGCGACGGCGACATATGGTTCGAGAAATGCAACATACTGCTTCGCGACCGCGGCGGCAACAACATCACTGCCCCGTCTACACAGGTGGAACAGAAATGGGGCTACGTGTTCGACAACTGCAACATAAAGACGGAGATCGACAATCCGCAGTTGCTCAAGGAGAACGACTGGGCGCTCGGACGACCATGGAGTGGTTCGCCGGCTTGCACATGGCTGAACACGAGAATGTACACACAGCCGAGAGCCGTGGGCTGGACGAAGATGGATGTCGACAGGGTGCTGCGATTCCATGAATTCAGGAGCATGGATGCCAACGGCGAGTTGCTCTCGCTCGGCCGACGCTCGCTGGCTGCCTCGTCGCCCGCTCCCGGCTCCGACGACTGCGTGCTCAGCGATGACGAAGCCAAGAAATACACGCTGCGCAATGTGACGGGCGGCGACGATGCCTTTGAGCCTAATGTGCAGTGCAGGCAGATAGACGCTGCCTCGGCTAACGAAGCCGACAAAGATGCGAACAGCATGACGTGGGACGACGGCATCGCCGTCGATGACGACAATATGTCGTGGAACTTGTTTGAACCGGCTCTGTGCTACTTCGTGTTCAAATACAATGAGAACACAGGCAAGTGGAACTACATCACCAACACTACAGACAACAGCCTCAAACTGACGAGCTACGGCTCTGGCACCTACTGCGTGCGTGCTGCCAACCAGCACGGCGGACTCGGAGCGCCTACTGCGAGCGTGAGGTATGCCATGCAGTCTCCCTACAAGCTTACCATCAAGCAGACGGGCGACCTCACGGTCGACGGTGTGCCCTACGGATGGAGCACCATCTGCCTGCCGTTCAATGCCAGAGTGCCGGAGGGTGTAATTACATATGCTGCTACAGCCCACAACAGCGACGACCCTGACGAAAAGGTGACCGACTTCGAGATGACGCTCTCACCTGTGGAGTTTATCGACAGCAACAAGGGATACGTGGTGTACGGCCCTGCCGGCGACCACAACTTCAACCCCACATCCCGCTCTTGCGACAAGCCCACTATTCTTGAGGGCAACGCCACGAATGCTGCCATATCGGCAGAAAACGTCAGCTGCTACGTGCTTGCCAACAAGTCATGGGGACTGGGATTCTACAAATATACGGGTTCCACTCTTGCCGCTTACCGCGCATGGCTACCCGACCATATGGTCGACGACATGCTCAACGAGATTCTGGTGTCTGGCACTCGCGGCATACGCCTTGTGATCGACAACGGCACTTCTGCCATCTCCGTCCCCACATGCGATGCCGACAATGCCGACAACGAGATGTACGACCTCTCGGGCAGACGCATCAACACGCCCTCCCGTCAGAGCATATACATTGTCCGTGGCAAGGGCAAATACATAAATAAGTAATTGAAGTTTCGCATGTCTTCGACATGCTGTCAGTAAACAAGTAGACAAGGAGAATGGCCATGACGGTTTAAGCCTTGACAGAAGCTATAACAGGGAGAGGGGGTGCCCTCGCCCCCGATTTGTGGCATATGGCACCAACGCTCTTACCGCAGCATGGTAGTACAACTACCGTGGCACTCTTTCATCACTAAAGTGCCACGGTAGTTACATTACCATGCTAAGGTAAGAAAACAGATACATTTCCCACTTCTCAAGGCGATAGCCGTCTTTCTGTTCTACCGACAGACGAAAAGAAGTGGTTTCTTCATATAATTTCGATATTAAGAGATCATCCAATCTTCGATATTGCCCGTAGTCGAGTCGAAGTTGATGTCCACCTTGGTTATTGGCAAGCCACTGAGGGCAAAACGCTTATGATAGTTTTTGAGATTGATTTGTCCCAAAGCTACTTGCGCACTCTTATTGAGTTTCAACTCAACGAGATACAGGTCGGTCTTGGTTTGCAACACCATATCCACTCTGCCCTTCGGCGTATGTACCTCCACATCCACCACGAATGCCGTAAGCAATGTGAAGATGATGTAGAGCATCTGTTGGTAATGTCCCTCGTAATTGGTTACATTGCAATAAGGCACCGTGCCGAGATAGTCTTGCAGCAGATGCAAGGCTCCATCCATATCCTTGCGACGGATGAGTCCCGACATGCGGGCTATCGCCACACCACCACGCTCGGCATAAATGCCATCCACATAGTTGGGCAAGAGATTTTCGAAGATACCCACACGAATCTCCTTGTTCGGAATATCAAGCGTATAGAGTTCGATGTCGCTGTCGTAATCCTTGATAGTGACATAGCCACTTTGGTATAAGAGAGGCGTGATGGTCCTCATCTTCTCCGTAGGCGCATCAAATGCAGACGCAAGTGCCTCGATTGGTGCGATATTGGTTGGCAAGACATTATACTTGTTGAGCATATTGATAAGATAAGTAGGCGTACCTGAGCAGAACCAATATTTGCCAAACTTTCGTTCTGCAAAACAATTGAGCAAACTATATGGATTAAACACATTTGGAGATTTACTTGCAAAATGATAGCCGTCATAGTTTTCTTTCAGTTTAGCTATTGTTTGCTCTCTATCCAATCCCTGTGCCTCTGCAAGCATATCAATGTCTTCCGACATCTGTGTCAACAGTTCCTCCTTGGTGATGCCACAGATTCCAGCATACTCATCAGTCATTGAAATATTAGTGATATTGTTTAGCTCACTGAAAATACTTACCTGCGAGAACTTGGTGATGCCTGTGAGGAAGACGAAGCGAAGCTTAGCCTCGCCATACTTCAGCGGCTAAAGAAATTGCGCATCG
>DLKG01000070.1 GCA_002490315.1 Prevotella sp. UBA7594
CACACCGATGTTCTTCCCGCAGGGCATCCACTTCGAGCAGCGCGACCCAACTATTCTCTACGACCTCCACAAGATGACGGAGGGTGGACCTGACGCCGTGACAATGGTGGCTTACCTGCCTCAACCGCAGGGCAACGAGAAGTTCGCTGATGTGGCGCCGTTCGGCGTGGAAAGCCCAAAGGCGTATGCCGACCTCATCTTCGACAAGATTAACGACACGGTGCTCAGCGACTCGCGCTTCATTGCCCTCGCCCACAACCGCGACGAACTGCTTGCCAACAAGCGTGCAGGCAAACGCTCTCTGATGATCGGCATTGAGAACGGACTTGCCATTGAGAACGACCTCAGCAACGTGGAGCACTTCGCGAAGCGCGGCATCGTCTACATCACGCTGTGCCACAACGGCGACAATCAGATTTGCGACTCGGCACGACGCTCGCAAGACACGCATGGAGGCGTGAGCGAGTTCGGCGAGAAGGTAATAGCGGAGATGAACCGCCTCGGACTGATGGTCGATCTCAGCCACGCCGGAGAACGCTCGTTCTACGACGCTCTCCACATCTCGCGCACGCCTATCGTGTGCTCCCACTCCAACTGCCGACGCCTCTGCGATGTGCCGCGCAATCTCACTGACGACCAGCTGAGGGCGCTTGCCGCTAAAGGCGGCGTATGCCAGATAACGCTCTACAACGGCTTCCTGCGCACCGACAGCAACGCCTGCATCACCGACGCTATGACACATCTCGAACATGCCATAAAGGTCATGGGCATCGACCACGTCGGACTCGGCACCGATTTCGACGGCGACGGCGGCGTGCCAGGACTTGCTGACGCCTCGGAACTCATCAACTTCACGAAAGAACTCCTACGCCGACGCTATTCGGAAGAGGACATGGCAAAAATATGGGGAGGCAACTGGCTCCGTGTGCTTGAGGAATGTCAGGCAAAGAAAGGATAGATCAGATATTTTAGCGGAAAAATAGCAAAAAAACAACCATTACATCATTGACAAACCTCACATATTGCTTGGGTTGTAAATGATGTAATGGTTGTTTTGTGTTCAGTCACCATAAAACGGGACACCTCCCGCTCCCCCTCACTCGGAGAGATCCACGTGGCTGACATTTACATCCTCGTGGAGGAAGATGCGAGCGGTCTCGCTGAAGCGCTCACTACTCTCTGTAGTGAAATAGCGACACGTGCCGCCTTGCGTCACCTTACGCTCCATCTCCGGATGGCGCACGAGATAATCCTGCAACGCCTCGGCAACGTATGCGCCCTGCGACATGATGCGCACACCGTCGGGCACGTTCTTCACCACGGAGCTCATGAGCAACGGGTAGTGGGTGCAGCCGAGGATGATAGTGTCAATGTCCGGATCCTTGCGCATAAGCTGGTCGATACGCTTCTTCACGAAATAGTCAGCTCCGGGAGAGTCAGCCTCGCCAGCCTCAACGATGGCAGCCCACAGCGGACAAGCCACGCCCGACACCTCAATGTCGGGGAAGAGCTTCTTTATCTCCATCGAGTAGGAGCGGCTATTGATGGTGCCCTCCGTGGCAAGCACGCCGACATGGCGCGACTTCGTGATGTCACCTATCACCTCCGCCGTCGGGCGGATTATGCCAAGCACGCGCCTCTCTGGGTCGAGATGCGGCAGGTCGCGCTGCTGTATGCTGCGCAGTGCCTTGGCGGAAGCGGTGTTGCAGCCGAGGATGACGAGATGGCATCCCATGCTGAAGAGCTTCATCACAGCCTGCCGCGTAAACTGATACACCACCTCGAACGAGCGCGAGCCGTAAGGGGCACGCGCATTGTCGCCCAGGTACATATAGTCGTACTGCGGGAGGAGCTGGCGTATACCATGAAGGACGGTCAGCCCACCGTAGCCCGAGTCGAACACCCCGATGGGTCCGGGAGTCTGTGGGAACATCATAATAAAACTGTTTGTAGAGTTTTTCTCAGCCCGGGCATTATCGTCCGAGCTCGTCCTTTATGAACTGCGTGGCGTCCTCGCCCATCTCCGGATTGACGTACGGACAAGCGTCGCCGTCAGTGTTGAGAACGAAGGCATAGCCCTGCTTCTGTCCCACTTTCTTCACGGCAGCGTCAAGCTTGCGTCTCACGGGAACATAGGCGTCAGCCTCAGCCTGCTTAAGAAGGCGCTCCGCCTCCTGCTTGAAAGCCACGTTCTTCTGCATCATCTCCTGAAGTTCCGATTGGCGTTTGCGCAGAATGGCAGGCACGAGGTCGTGCTGCGCGTCAAGGAAGTCCTCGTACTTGCCGTTGAACTCGTCCTCGGCACGCTTCATCTCGGCGTCATACTTCTGGCGCAGATCATCCATGTTGCGCGTGGCGAGAGCGTAGTCGGGCATCGACTTGAGCACCTCCTCATAGCTGAAATAGCCGAAGCGCAACTGCTGTGCGCTTGCCGCAAGCGGCAAGACGAGAAAGAGAAGGAAGAGCGTTGCCTTCCTGATTAATGACGAGCTAAGCATATTGTTTATACTTATTTACGGTGAGTTGTGTTTCTTTACTTTGTCTTGTTGAGCTGAGCCTTCACCTCAGTGGTCACGTCCTTAGAGAGTGTGTCGCTGATGTAGGGAATGCCGCTTGTGGTGTCCATGATGTAGACATAGCCACCAGCCTTGCCTACTGCCTTGATGGCCTCCATCACCTTATTGAAGATAGGGCCCATCTTCTCCTGCTGAAGCTTTGAGAGAGCCTGCTGGTTGTCCTGTGCAGCCTGCTGCACCTTCTGATACATCTGCTGAAGGCTCTCCTCTGTCTCCTTACGCTTTGTGTCGTTCATTGTAGAGGCATTCTTGTCGTAGTCCTGAGCCTTGCGCTGAAGCTCGTCCTGCATAGCCTTGATGTCGTTGTCGTACTGCTTTGCAGCAGCCTCCACCTCGCCACGCGCCTTGATGAACTCCGGCATTGACTGCATTACGTCCTGGGCGTTGATGTGACCGAACTTCTGAGCGAATGTTGCCAATGGCATAAAGAGCATCAGCATCAAAATAATCTTTTTCATTTTTCTGTTGTTTTTTTATTTAATTAATTTTTAATTCAAAATTCAAAACTGGATAATTCCCAATCG
>DLKG01000053.1:0-8412 GCA_002490315.1 Prevotella sp. UBA7594
GGTATTCATATCATCGATCTGCACAAGACCGTAGCCAAGGTTGACGAGGCTGCTGAGGCTCTCAAGCAGATTGCAAAGTCAGGCAAGAAGATCCTGTTCGTCGCTACTAAAAAACAAGCTAAGGACATCGTTGCCGAGAAGGCTGCGAGCGTAAATATGCCTTACGTTATCGAGCGTTGGCCGGGCGGTATGCTCACCAACTTCCCGACAATCCGCAAGGCCGTGAAGAAAATGGCGAACATCGACAAGCTCATGAACGACGGAACATTCTCAAAGCTCTCTAAGCGTGAGCTTCTTCAGGTGACACGCCAGCGCGCTAAGCTGGAGAAGAACCTCGGTTCTATCGCTGACTTGACTCGCCTTCCGAGCGCTTTGTTCGTTGTTGACGTACTGAAGGAGAACATCGCAGTGAAGGAGGCTAACCGCCTCGGCATTCCTGTGTTCGCCATGGTCGACACCAACTCTGACCCACGCAACATCGACTACGTAATCCCCGCTAACGACGACGCCAAGGACTCTATCGACGTTATCCTCTCTGCTTGCTGCGGTGCTATCGCAGAAGGTCTCGAGGAGCGCAAGGTAGAGAAGGCTGACGAGAAGGCTGCCGCTGAGCAGAAGGAGGGTAAGGCTCCCCGCAAGGCTCGCAAGGAAGAGGCTGCTGCCGAGTAATTTTTCGCAATAACATAGAGATCGGAAATTCTTTAATTCATAAATCAACGTTTTTTGATTAGAGAGTTTCCGATTTTTTAGGTTAAAGGACATAAGCAATAAGCTATATAGGACGTATAGGTCTTATAAGTCTTATAGGTCTTATAAGTTCTATCCCATAATCAACCAAAACATTACTAAATAATTAATAAAAAACAACAATGGCTATTTCAATTGAAGATATCAAGAAGCTTCGCGCCATGACAGGTGCTGGTCTTGCAGACGTAAAGAAGGCTCTGACAGAGGCTGAAGGTGATTTCGATAAGGCAAAGGAGTTGCTCCGTGAGCGTGGACTCGCTATCGCTGCAAAGCGTTCTGACCGCGAGACTTCTAACGGTTGCGTACTCGTGAAGAAGGAGGGCAACTTCGCCGCTATGATCGCCCTGAAGTGTGAGACCGACTTCGTTGCTAACGGAGCCGACTTCATCAAGCTCACACAGGACATCCTCGACGCTGCCATCGCAGCAAAGGCTCAGACTCTCGACGAGGTTAAGGCTCTGAAGCTTGGCGACGCTGACGTGCAGGCTGCCGTTACACAGCGCTCTGGTATCACAGGCGAGAAGATGGAGCTCGACGGCTACAACGTGCTCGAGGGCGAGAACATCGAGGTGTACGACCACATGAAGAAGCATACTCTCTGCACCATGGTACAGCTCAACGAGGATAACGTAGAGGCTGGTCACAAGGTTGCAATGCAGGTGGCTGCCATGAAGCCTATCGCTCTCGACGAGGCTTCCGTGCCTGAGTCTGTTAAGGAAGAAGAGTACAAGGTTGCTGTGGAGAAGACAAAGGAAGAACAGATCGAAAAGGCTGTTGCTGCCGCTCTGAAGAAGGCTGGTCTGAACCCGAACCACTTCGACTCTGAGGACCACATCGAGTCTAACCAGGGCAAGGGATGGATCACTGCTGAGGATGTTGCCAAGTTCCGCGAGATCAGCGCTGCTGTTACAGAGGAGAAGAAGGCTAACCTCAACGAGAACATGATCCAGAACATCGCCAAGGGCCGCGTTGGCAAGTTCCTCAAGGAGAACTGCCTCGTTTGCCAGGAGTTCCAGTTCGGCGACGGCGACAAGGAGAGCGTTGCTGACTACCTGAAGAAGCAGGACAAGGATCTGAAGATTGTTGCTTACAAGCGCTTCACTCTTGCTGCTGAGTAATCGAGAAATCAATTACGTATAAATAGGCGAAAGAGCCGTGGAGGGTGAATACCCTCTGCGGCTTTTACTTTTTTGACATGAAGACATGTTTTTTTTTAGACATGAAGACATGAAGACATGTTTTTTTTGACATGAAGACATGACTTATTACTCCACTTGTCTATTCGTCAAATTAAAAAAATGAGAAATGAAGATATTTGCTGTGGGTATGAACTACCCCGAACACAATAAAGAGCTCCACGGAGCGTTATATAAACCAGAGGCTCCCGTCATTTTCACTAAAGCGGACTCCTCACTGCTCAAGGACCACAAGCCGTTTTTCATCCCCGACCACCTCGGGCGGATAGAGTATGAGACGGAACTCGTGGTGCGCATCTCGCGTCTCGGCAAGACCATACCAGAGCGCTTCGCACCGCGCTACTACGACGCCGTTACCGTTGGCATCGACTTTACGGCGCGTGAACTTCAGCAGAAGCTGCGTAATGAAGGACTGCCGTGGGACCTCTGCAAGGGCTTTGACGGAGCGGCAGCAGTGGGAGAGTGGGTGCCAGTGGAGAAATTCCGCGACATTCAGGCTATCCACTTCCATCTCGACATCAACGGCAACACCGTGCAGGAAGGATGCACGAGTGAGATGCTCTTCAAGGTGGACCAGCTCATCGCTTACATCTCACAGTACTTCACGCTGAAGACTGGCGACATCCTCTTCACCGGCACGCCGGCAGGAGTGGGACCCGTTCACATCGACGATACCCTTGAGGGCTATCTCGAAGACCGCAAGGTGCTCGCCTTCAACTGCAAGTAAACGACATTGCCATACCCTCTTCTTTAACTTCTGTAACTTCCGCACATGCGGAATTTAAAAACATTATAAGAACGAAATAATGCGCCACATAACGACAATACTCCTCCTCTTGCTCTCCCTCCTCAGCGCGAGAGCACAACAGTTCTATAATCTCACTGCCGACGAGGTGAGAGTGGACTCCATGCTGCCGGAGTTCTCAAACACGCGGAGTCTTCCTGCGTTGTGGCGCGACTCCGTATATAGCGTCAGCATCGCCTATCCGGAATACGTAGACCTGCCGTCTACCGACATCGCCAACTACAAGCGCCTCTTTGACGGCACTTTGCCGCCAGCAGAACCTGAACTGTACACGCGCGTCGTTTTCGACCGCAAGCGTCCATCGCTGCTTACGACATTCTGTCCGATAGTGTTCCGTGGTGGGCGCTATCAGGCACTCGCCAGCTTCATGCTGCGCACTGAGGCGCATCCGCGCCATGCTGCAATGCCTTCTCTCGCGGCCGCAGACGTCAACGTTTGGGACACGTTGCCGCCCGCCAAGCGCTACGCCACGCACAGCGTGCTTAGTAGTGGACGCTGGGTGAAGATAAAGGTGGGGGCGACGGGCTACTACCAGCTCACGTCGTCGCTCGTGAGGCAGGCAGGCTTCAGCGATCTTAGTAAGGTGAAAATCTACGGCTACGGTGGCAATCTCGTCAACGAGAAGCTCCAAGCCAAGGACCTGTACGAACAGGATGACCTCAAGGAAGTGCCCACGTGCACCATCGGCGGAAGACGACTCTTCTACGCTCGCGGACCCGTTTCGTGGGAGTCGGCAGACGCCGCACGCCGCACGCGCAACTACTACGCCGACTACGGATGCTACTTTCTCACAGAGGAAGGTACGGCTGCCCCGGCGCAGGTGGACTCCGCGACGTTCGTCGCTTCCTACCCGACGGCTGATGACTATCACGAACTCTACGAAGTGGACGGCTACTCATGGTACACTGGCGGACGCAATTTCTTCGACTCAAAGCAAGTGGCGGCTGGCTCATCGATGACCGTGGACATTCCTACCAATCCTAATGCCACTCGTGGCGTGCTGTCTGTCAACGTGACGTCGAGCAGCTACTGTCGTGTGCAAGTGGAATATAACGATTCCATCCTCGGCACGCTACAGACCAGCAACTCTAATCCCGCCTATATCTACGGTTGTCAGCGTACGGGTAACTACAACGTGAAGGCTACGGGTGAGACGGCGCACGTGAAGCTGACGGTCATGGAAGGTTCAATGCCAATGCGCCTCGATTACGTGTCAATGGCGTGGAACAATCCGAAACCTCTTGCCGACCTTACCTCGACAACGCTGCCCGTGCCGACTTATATGTATGCCATTACCAACCAAGACCATCATGCCGACCCGCAAGCTGACATGGTGATAATAATCCCGACATCGCAGAAACTCCTCAAGCAGGCTGAGCGCCTGAAGGCTTTCCACGAGCAACACGACTCGCTGAAGGTGAACATCGTGCCTGCCGACGAACTCTTCAACGAGTTTTCAAGCGGCACGCCCGACGCCTCCGCCTATCGACGTTACATGAAGATGCTCTACGACCGCGCCACGGGCGACGCCGACCGCCCCAAGTTTCTCTTGCTCTTCGGCGACTGTCTGTGGGACAATCGAATGGTAACGCCACAGTGTGCCGGAAAGTTCAGTCCCGACGACTACCTCCTCGCCTACGAGAGCGAGGAGTCGTTCGACAAGCGTTCCTGCTACATCGACGACGGATTCCATGCCATGCTTGACGACGGCGAGGGACTCAAGCCGATGTACCAGGACAAGCTCGACATCGGCGTGGGACGCTTCCCCGTGACTACCGACGCGGAGGCGAAGGTAATGGTGGACAAAACTATAGCCTACGCCGAGAACAGCAATGTCGGTTCATGGCAGAATACCGTGCTCTTCATGGGCGATGACGGCGACAGCAATCTCCACATGACTGATGCCAATCGCGTGGCTGACGAAGTGATAAAAGCCCATCCGGAATATGTCGTCAAAAAGGTGATGTGGGATGCCTACGAGATGGTGGCAGGCGCTACGGGCAACTCCTATCCTGACGTGACGACTACTATCAAGAAACAACAGCAGCAGGGTGCACTTGTCATGGACTACGCCGGACATGGAGCCGAGCGACTCATATCGCACGAGAAGGTGCTCATGATTTCAGATTTCGCGAACTTCAGCAATAAGAATCTGCCACTTTGGGTGACGGCTTCCTGCGACATCATGCCGTTTGACAGTCCTGACGAGACTATCGGAGAGACTGCTGTGCTCAACGACAAGGGTGGGGCAGTGGCGTTCTATGGTACGACGCGCACCGTCTACGCATCCTACAATACGACGCTCAACTCTGCCTTCATGCGGCATGTGCTCTCCTATGAGGACAACGGCTCACCCATATCGCTCGGAGAAGCCGTGCGTAGAGCCAAGAATGACATGTCATCGTCGAGCGTGGCTGCAAACTCCTTGCAATATTCACTTCTCGGCGACCCCGCACTGCAACTCCATCTGCCGACTGCAAAGATTGTCATTGACTCGATCAACGGCGTGGATGTCTCCAAGAGCGGAACGCTGGCAACGATGAAGGCGGGTGCGCTTGTTAATGTCAGAGGGCATGTAGAGGGACACACGGACTTCGACGGAAGAGTGACGCTTACTGTGCGCGACAACCTTGAGAAGATCGTATGCCGGCTCAATCAGCCCAAAGAGGCTGACGATCCCTTCGAATACGATGACCGAACGAAGACCATCTTCAGCGGCGACGACCTCGTGAAGGCGGGACGTTTCAGCATTACGTTCGCCGTGCCGAAGGACATCAACTACTTAAACAAAACGGGATTGATAAACGTCTTTGCCGTCAACGACAAGAAGACGCTCACGGCACACGGATACAACGAACGCTTCGTAGTGGGAGGCAGCGACATCGCCGCCAACGACTCCGTGGGCCCGTCTATCTATTGCTATCTCAATTCGCCGACGTTCACCAACGGCGACCGAGTGAACTCTACGCCTTACTTCGTGGCGCAAGTGACCGACCGCGACGGTATCAACTCATCCGGCTCAGGCATTGGACATGATCTGCAGCTTGTCATCGACGGTAAGTCAGAGATGACCTATTCGCTTAACGACAACTTCCAGTATGATTTCGGCTCCTACACTTCGGGTTCCACCTATTATAATATACCGCAGCTCGACCCTGGACAGCATCGCTTGCAGTTCCGCGCATGGGACATTCTCAACAACTACTCTACGGCTGAGCTGACGTTCCGCGTGGAGGCAGGGCAGAAGCCGTCGTTCTCCATCGCCTGCTCCGACAATCCCGCCAAGACCTCCACGACGTTCATAATCAGCCACGACCGTTCCGGTGCAGAGCTTGGCGTCATCATCGACGTATTCGACATGAGCGGACGACAGCTGTGGAGACACGAGGAGACGGGAGTAAGCGAAGGATCTACGTACACCGTCAACTGGGATCTGACACTCGACGGAGGCTCTCGCCTACAGACAGGAGTGTATCTCTATCGTGTGCATCTCACGTCAGATGGCGCAACGAAGATATCAAAGGCTAAGAAACTCGTTGTCGTAGGCAATAAATAGACGAATATCACGTTCTTCATATTAGAAAACATAGGAAAAGAATGAAATACAGAATGAAGTTGGCGGCCGCCGCAATGGCCGCATTGGCAACGTTGCCGGCAACAGCCCAAGAGAAGCAGGACATGTTCCGCCCCGAAACATCGTCGGTAACGTCGCAGTCAATAGCCCCTGACGCCCGTGCGGGCGGTATGGGCGACATCGGCGCCGCTACCGACCCTGACGTGGTGTCGCAATATTGGAACCCTGCAAAATATCCGTTCACTATCTCGCGTGCCGGAGTGTCGCTCAACTACACTCCATGGCTTAGGCAGCTCGTCAGCGACATGGATCTCGCCTATCTCGCAGGCTATTACCGCATCGGCGACTACTCAGCCGTGTCGGCATCGTTGCGCTATTTCTCACTCGGAGAGGTGTACACCAATGCCGGACAGACAGACGACAACTCCATGACAATTAATCCGTACGAGATGTCGGTGGACGTGGCTTACTCCATAATGCTCAGCGAGAGGTTCTCCATCGCTGCCGCCGTGCGCTGGATTTACTCCGACCTTACATACGACTACACATCAGACACGTCGCCAGGCTCGGCGTTTGCCGTCGACCTCGCTGCCTACTACCAGAACTACATCAATATCGGACAGCGCGAGTGCCAACTCGGATTAGGCTTGAACCTCTCGAACATCGGCTCGAAAATCAACTTCGGTGGTACAGATGAGTCAGAGTTCATCCCTGCCAATATGCGCCTCGGTGCCTCGCTCATGATACCTATCGACGAGTACAACCGCTTCACCATTGCCGCTGATGCCAACAAGCCTCTTGTGCCGACAATGCCCGTGAAACGCGATGGCGAGAGCGACGAGGACTTCGAGCAGCGCAAGCGCAAGGACTACTACGATCTCTCGTCAATAAGCGGCATCTTCAAGAGCTTCGGCGACGCCCCCGGCGGTTTCAAGGAGGAGATGCAGGAGATAAGATGGAGTGTCGGAGCGGAGTACTGCTACAACGACAAGTTCTCCGTGCGCGCTGGCTACCATCATGAGTCGGAGAACAAGGGCAATCGCAAGTACTTCACGGTGGGCGCTGGCTTCAAGATGAGTGTCTTCTCGCTCGACGCCGGCTACGTCATTGCTACGGCGAAATCTAACCCGCTCGACCAGACACTGCGCTTCTCGCTGTCGTTCGACATGGACGGAATAAAAGATCTTTTCAAACGTCGCTGACGATAGAAGAGTTTTGAGTTTTGATTTTTTTGAATTGGTTGTGGCATAGTCGCAATTGGAAAATTGGAAATAATGAATTTGGGAGCTACATGCATCCCGAATTGCTTAATTTTAATTGAACAATTCAAAATTCAAAACTCAATAATTCAAAATCGCAGGCGAAGCCGAGAACAATTCAAAATTCAAAATTCAAAACTCAAAATTCAAAACTTATGAAGATACGTACAGGCTTTGGATATGATGTCCATAAATTAGTGGAAGGCCGCGAACTGTGGCTTGGTGGCATAAAGCTCGACTATGAGTTTGGCTTGCTCGGACATAGTGATGCAGACGTGCTCATTCATGCCATCTGCGATGCCTTGCTTGGCGCTGCCAACATGCGTGACATCGGCTACCACTTCCCCGACACTGCTGAGGAGACGCTCAACGTCGACAGCAAAATTCTTCTCGCCAAGACCGTTGACCTCATTGCAACCAAGGGTTATCATATCGGCAACATAGACGCCACGGTGTGTGCGGAGCGCCCAAAACTCAATCCACACATTCCAGAGATGCAGCGCTGCCTCGCCGACGTGATGCACACCGACATCGACAATGTTTCCATCAAGGCTACAACAACTGAGCGTCTCGGCTTCACCGGACGCATGGAGGGCATCTCGGCTTACGCGACAGTACTAATAATAGGAGAATCAGTCACTGAATAGTACTATGAAAAGGGGAAATAGGGATAATTTGGTATATAATCCAGTGTTAAATGATTTTTTTTGAAAAAAGTTTGAAAAACATTTGGAGGTTTGAAAAAAAAGCGATACCTTTGCACTCGCTTTAAAGAACTAAGTATTACTTCTAAAGCTAAGTTATAAAGCAATCGGGCGTTTAGCTCAGCTG
>DLKG01000053.1:8512-19734 GCA_002490315.1 Prevotella sp. UBA7594
GTTTCCTCGTGGTCTTCTCTTCGGAGAGACTGCGGGGATTTTTTTTGTTTATACCCCTGGTGTATGATTGTTACCATTGCCCTTCCATAACATTATAACTGGGAGAGGGGGCGCCCTCGCCCCCGATGAAGCCACAATAACTGGGAGAGGGGGCGCCCTCGCCCCCGATGAAGCAATAGCCACTCCTACAATGTTGTAATGGTCTCTTTGGAATGTCGGGGGCGAGGTCGCCCCCTCTCCCAGTTATTTTGTTGTCGGGGGCGAGGTCGCCCCCTCTCCCAGTTATTTTGTTGTCGGGGGCGAGGGCGCGCCCTCGCCCAGTTATTCAGTTGGTCGGGGGCGAGGGCGTTTATCTTAAAAATGTCAGCAGTTGTAGACTGCTGCGGAGATATTACGTACGCTTAAGCGCAAAAAAAAGAGCGTTTCCAAAAGGAAACGCTCTTTTATAAGGCAATGGTAATTCTGAGGGATTACTCGCCGGTGATAACGCGACGCTCAGCGATGCGAGCCTTCTTACCAGTGAGCTTGCGGAGGTAGTACAGCTTAGCGCGACGTACCTTACCGTGCTTGTTCACCTCGATGCTGTCGATGTTGGGCGACTCGATAGGGAAGATACGCTCTACACCTACTGTACCAGACATCTTGCGAACAGTGAAACGCTTCTTGTCTCCGTGGCCGGAAATCTTGATGACAACGCCACGATAGAGCTGGATACGCTCCTTTGAACCCTCGATAATTTTGTAAGCGACTGTGATTGTGTCACCAGAGCGGAACTCCGGGAACTTCTTGCCGGTTGCAAATGCTTCTTCAGCAACTTTAATTAAATCCATTGTAATTTTGATAATTAAATTTGTTTATCGTTCTCGCGCAACATAACTGGGCTACTCTTCTTCCCGTCATCGGTTACGCCGAAAAGCGGTTGCAAAGTTACGACTTTTTTGGCGGTTGGCAAAATTTTATCGAAATAAATGAGTAACTTTGCAAAGTTTTTGCATACAAAACATCCATAGAATGAAGAATTTACACTATTTCGCACCCCTTATGGCAACGTTGGCGCTGGCAGCGACGACGGC
Source organism: Prevotella sp. UBA7594 (assembly GCA_002490315.1). Taxonomy (GTDB): domain Bacteria; phylum Bacteroidota; class Bacteroidia; order Bacteroidales; family Bacteroidaceae; genus Prevotella. The sequence goes on from DLKG01000053.1 coordinate 9,586, forward strand.
TTGCTCTTCCGGCAGGTATGCCGTGACAGGCGTGGAGCGCAGCAGAGTGCTCATTGACTCGCGCTACGACCGCTCCTCCGACGCCGGCGTTGATTCGGCAACGGCTTACCTCATGGAGCGTAAGGTGAAGGTAGACAATTTGATGAGCCCCGTGATGGGCGTCGCCGCAATGGATATGCCCACTGGGCGCCCGGAGAGTCCGCTCTCCAATCTCCTTGCCGACGTGCTCGTATGGAGCAGTAGCGAATTTGGCGAGAAACCCGATTTCGCTGTCTATAACATGGGCGGCATACGAGCCTCGCTCAGTAAAGGCAACGTTACGCGCGGCGACATCCTCGACGTTGCGCCGTTTGAGAACAAGATTTGCTTCCTCACGTTGACTGGAAAGGCTGTCATGGAGCTGTTTGAGCAGATGGCAAAGGTAGGCGGCGAGGGCGTCAGCCATGCCGTGCGCCTTGAGATTGTGCCGGGGAAGAAACTCCTTTCTGCCACTGTCGGAGGCAAGCAGATAAACCCCAATGCTTCCTATCGCATCGCCACTCTCGACTATCTCGCCCAAGGCAACGACCATCTCGACGCCTTTAAGCAGAAGACCGATGTCGTGTCGCCGCGCGAGGAGCGCAACAACGTGCGCTTCCTCATAGAGAAGTACTTCCAGCATTTCGCCTCCAAGGGCGAGAGCGTCAGCTCCGTGGTGGAAGGCAGAATAAAGACAATGAAATAACCGCAAGCAATTATGAAACACACTTTCCTTATTCTCGCGCTGCTTTCCGCCTGCCTGATGGCGTCTGCGCAGAAGACTCTTGAGATACTGCACACTAACGACACGCACAGTTGCGTCATGCCGCTCAATCCGAATCTCGCCGACACGCTGGTAGCGGGCAGGGGTGGCTATCTGCGCCGCTACGAGATGATCGTAGAGGAGCGCCGGCGCAATCCCGACCTCTTGCTCTTCGACAGCGGCGACTTTTCGCAAGGTTCGCCTTACTATACAATATACAAAGGAGAGGTAGAGACCGACCTTATGTCGATGATGGGCTACGACGCCGCCACCATCGGCAACCATGAGTTTGACTTCGGACTTGACAACATGGCTCACATCTTCCGAAAAGCCAAGTTTCCGATAGTGTGCGCCAACTACGACTTTACGGGCACTGCCGTGGATGGACTCGTGAAGCCCTACGTCGTTCTGAAGCGCAACGGACTGCGTATAGGCGTCTTTGGCATCTGTCCGAAGATGGACGGACTTGTCGACGAAACGAAATGCCGTGGAGTGAAGTATCTCGACCCCGTGGCTACTGCTGAGCGCACAGCCCGTTTGCTGCGCCACGAGAAGAAATGCGACGTCGTCATCTGCCTCTCTCATCTCGGATGGAATCTCCAGCAGGACGTTGACGACGAAGATATGCTCAAGGCCAACCACGACATCGACATCGTGCTCGGAGGACACTCCCACTCTTATTTCAAGCAACTCATGTACGCTCCCAACGCCGACGGCAAACTCATTCCCGACGACCAAAATGGTAAACATGGCGTCTTTGTCGGAAAGATATTGCTCAAGCTCGACAGAAAGAAATGAGGATGGGGCAAAAAATGATGAGTTCTCCTGCGAAAGAAAAACATAAATTGTATAATAATGTTAAATGTTTTACCTACTTGTAGGTATTTCGTAGAAAACTATTACCTTTGCAACACATAAAAGTAGGTAGTACTACTTTATAGCGTTAACAATAATAACAATAACAAATAAGAATTTTAAATTATGGCTTACGTAATTGGTGACGACTGCATCGCATGCGGTACATGTATTAGCGAGTGTCCGGTAGAGGCAATCTCTGAAGGCGAAAAGTATTCTATCAACCCTGATCTCTGCACAGAGTGCGGAACATGCGCAAGCGTATGTCCTCAGGAGGCTATCAGCCTTCCGGAGTAAGGAGTGGTAATATCCATAAAATAAGGAGCGGTTGGAAAGCGGAAGCTTGCCGACCGCTCCTTTTCTTTTTGTGTAAAATTATCTTTGCAAATAGTAGGAGAGGGCGTTTCATGGCTCTCAAATTGGGATTGTCCGTAGCAGGTGTTTCAAAATACGGAATTGCAGTTTTTTTTGACGTGTGTCAACAAAATGTTATGTCATAGTTAAGTTTTTTGTGAATTGTTTGCCCACACAATGTTACATTTGTAACTTTGCAGCGTAATATAAGTTAAGTGGATAACAAATTTTAGTGGATAACAGATTTAAAAGAAAGGTAAAAAGATTATGGTAACTATGTTAATTTTGGCCATTGTCGCAATAACGATTGCGCAGGCCGTAGAATTGAGCAAGAAGATCGACATGAAGCACTAAGCTTCATGGCGACGAAAAGGAAAAGAATCGCATAGATTGAGAATTATGAATAAAGGAGATGGGTGCTTGCCGCTTGCGCGGTGGGCGCCCATCTCTCTTTTTTTATGTCGGCTTTAGCGAAAAACCTTACGTCTGCCATAGCTTTCTTATATCGTTGACATGATGTACAATGTGAAGAAAACGGCAAAGAGTATGATGAGAATCCATGCGAGTCCGATGGCAGCCAGCGTCAGTGCGCCCATCTGCGCAATGCGCTTCAGCGTGTGGCGCCATTGCCATCCGAACAGCTCCTTGTAGATCCACACGAGATAGACGGCGCTTATGGCGCGGCTGATCCAGTTGATGGTGTCGGCGTAGGCTCCGGCGATGATGCGCATGACGACGAAGTACATGAGATTGATTGCATACCAGTAGACGATGACCATCAGGTGCTCGGCGTAGAGCATCCGCCTGCCGTTGAACGGTTCTTTGCGCATCACTAATTTCGCTGCCACGGCAAGGAGCGGAAGGAAGAAGAAGAGCTGCTGCGTGTTGGAGTCGTTCGCCTTCTCGGCTATCATGCTTTCGATGCCGTCGAGCTTGTATTTTTTCAAAAAGTTGTCAGCCGTACTTTTTAGGTCGCTGATGTATTCAATCTTTTCCGTAAAGCGACGGTTGTATTCATCTTCGCTTTTATCATAGTTTACATTGTCGACGTAGGCGTTCACGATGGTGTCAGGCTGCTGTTGTGGCGTCTCCTCGAGGTTGCTGAGGTCGATGCCGACGACGTGGGAGAGAAGCGTGATGAGCGACAAGACGATGAAGAATGTCTTGAACGGTCCGCAATAGCGCACGCGGCGACCGCAGAAGAAGTCGCGAATCATGTAGCCTGGGCGATAGAACAGCTCTGTGATGGTGGTGAAGAAGGTGTGCGTTAGATGTGGGTAGGCCTCAATGAACGTCACCACGAGTCCGCGCTTCGACACCTTGCTGACAGTCAGGCTCTGTCCGCAGCGCGGGCAGAAGTTGCCGGTGAATTCGGTGCCGCAGTTCTTGCAGGTGCACGATTCCGTCGTCATCGGCGGCACGGGTTTTCCGTGGTGTTGGAGATAGACGAAGCGGCGATAGCACGTGGAGAGGGCTTTGCGGAGCTTTTTGATTATTTTCATGAGTGTAAAAAATGCTTGGTTGTTTTGGAAGCGTGATGCAAAGTTACGTATAAAAAGTTGAATTGACAAAATGAAAGCGGCGTTTTGCTTCTGCAGAAGCGCCGCTTTAGCCTCCTTAAAGCGCCGCTTTTGCCTTCCTGAAACGCCGCTTTAGTCACGGCAAAACTCCGTTAACACATGTTAAGAATTAAAGAAAGCAAAAAGGCGGAAATGCCGACAATTGTCAAGCATTTCCGCCTTTTTGCTTTTCAAGTGTTGCGAGAGCTTACAGCAGCTCGTCGAACTTCTTGCGGAGGTCGCCCTCAGTGATGGCACCTACGTGCTTGCCTACGAGCTCGCCGCCCTTGAAGAAGAGCAGAGTAGGGATGTTGCGCACGCGGTACTCAGCCGTAACGTCGTCGTTCTCCTCCACGTCGCATTTGCCTACGACGATTTTGCCGTCGTACTCCTCAGCGAGTTTGGAAACGATGGGCGCAATCATGCGGCACGGACCACACCATGTGGCCCAGAGGTCAACGACCAATGGCAGAGAGCCATTCTTGTACTCTTCGAGATTTTCAGTTGTGATTTTTACTTCCATTGTTTTCTTTTTGTTATGATGTTTATAGTAATGTGAATATCAAATTGCGTGCCAATGTCCTTGGCGTGGCAGCCGTGGCTTAGTTGATGGCGTAGCGTATGCCCTTCTCGCCAAGCTCGTCGAGCTGCGTGAGGAGTTTTTTGTTGACGTCGACGGCGGTGGTGCGGCTGTAGAGCTGTATGTTGACGTTGTTCTTTGTGTCGCGTATGTTGAAATAGAGCGGCACGTGTCCGGGTGTCGACTTGAGCAGCTCGTCGAGGTCGTTGATGTTGACGTCCTTGTCGCTGAAGATGGTGGAGTCGAGGTAGACCGTGAATTTCTCGATCGACTTGTCCTTGACGTCGCTGAGAAACTCAATGCGCTTTATCACGAGGTCGAAGGCGTCGGGGTTGTTGCGGAAGCGCTGCACGCATTGCGCCGTGATGTACACGGGGTATTCCTCTTGCAGCATCGACTGCCATTTTGTCCATTCCTCGCCGAAGAGCGCCAGCTCGCCCTGCCCCTCGAAGTCCTCTATGGTGACGATACCGAAGGGCTTGTTGGTCTTCGTGAAGCGTGCCGACACCGACGTGACGATGCCACCAAACGTCAGTTCCTCGATGGAGGAGAGTGCCTTCTTGTCCATGCTGCGTCCTATCTCCGGACAGTGGAGGTTGCACATGTGCTTTAGCACCACGGCGTAGTCGTCGAGCGGATGCGCTGAGAGGTAGATGCCGACGAGGTCGCGCTCCTTCTTCAGCAGTTCCATCGTGCTCCACTGCTCACATTCCGGCACGGGCGGTGTCTGTATTTCCACGCCCCCCATGTCGCCGAAGAGCGAGTTTTGCATCGACGACTGCTCCGTCTGGTAGACCTGTCCGTAGCGCATCAGCGTCTCCACGAACGTGTCGCCCTTGGCGTTGGGAGCGAAGTAGCGCTCGCGCCTTATGCCGAAGGAGTCGAAGCCGCCGCTCAGGGCGAGCGATTCCAGCGCCTTGCGGTTGACGGCGGAGAGGTTTACGCGCTGCACGAAGTCGAAGATGTCCTTGTAGGGGCCGTTCTTCTCGCGCTCGGCGATGATGTTCTGCGCCGCCGCCTCGCCCATGCCTTTTATGGCGGAGAGTCCGAAGCGCACCTCGCCCTTCTTGTTGGCGGAGAATTTCTGCTGGCTCTCGTTGACGTCAGGTCCGAGGCAGGGTATGCCCATTGACTGACATTCCGACATGAGCTTCGTGATTTTCGTGATGTCGCTGAGGCATCGGCTCATGTTGCCCGCCATGAACTCGGCGGGGTAGTGGGCTTTGAGGTATGCCGTCTGGTATGCCACCCACGAGTAGCACGTGGCGTGCGACTTGTTGAAGGCGTAGGAGGCGAATTTCTCCCAGTCGGCCCATATCTTTTCGAGCACCTTCGGGTCGTGGCCGTTTTTCTTTCCGCCCTCGATGAATTTCGGCTTCATGGCGTCGACGATGGCCTTCTTCTTCTTTCCCATGGCCTTACGCAGAGCGTCCGACTCGCCTCGCGTGAAGTTGGCGAGCTGTCGGGAGAGGAGCATCACTTGCTCCTGATAGACCGTAATGCCGTACGTGTCCTTGAGGTATTTCTCCATGCAGGGGATGTCGTACTTTATCTCCTCCTTGCCGTTCTTGCGGGCGATGAAGGAAGGGATGTAGTCCATAGGTCCCGGACGGTAGAGGGCGTTCATGGCGATGAGGTCTTCGAAGACGGTAGGCTTCAGTTCGCGCAGGTATTTCTGCATGCCCGCCGACTCAAACTGGAAGGTACCGATGGTGCGGCCCTCCTGGTAGAGTTTGTAGGTCAGCTCGTCGTCGATGGGGATAGTGTCGAGATCGAGCGTGAAGCCGTGTGTGAGGCGTATGTTCTCCACGGTTTCCTTCATGATGGAGAGCGTGGAGAGTCCGAGGAAGTCCATCTTGATGAGTCCGGTTTCCTCGATAACGTGTCCGTCGTATTGCGTGGCGAGGAGCTTGTGGCCCGGGTCGCTCTTGTCCTCGGCTGTAGACACGGGCACCCAGTCGCTGATGGCGTCGCGGCAGATGATGGTTCCGCAGGCGTGTATGCCCGTTCCGCGTACGGTGCCCTCCAGCATCTTTGCGTATTTGATGGTGTTGGCAAGCTGCGGGTTGGCGCTTGCCTCCGCCTCGCGCAGTTCGGGCACGCACTTGATGGCATTGGAGAGATTCATCTTCATGCCGTCGGGCAGCTTGTCGGGTATTGCCTTGCAGAGGCGGTTGCTGATGTCGAGCGGCAATTTCTCCACGCGCGCCACGTCCTTTATGGAGTTCTTCGTTGCCATGGTGCCGTAGGTGATGATGTGCGCCACCTTGTCGTGGCCGTACTTGTCCTCCACCCATTCGAGCACCTTGCCTCGTCCGTCGTCGTCGAAGTCGGTGTCGATATCAGGCAGCGAGATACGGTCGGGGTTGAGGAAACGTTCGAACAGAAGGTCGTACTTGATGGGGTCTATCTTTGTGATGCCAAGGCAGTAGGCGACGACGGAGCCTGCTGCCGAGCCACGTCCGGGACCCACCATTACGCCCAGTTCGTCGCGAGCCGAGTTGATGAAGTCCTGCACGATGAGGAAGTAGCCCGGAAATCCCATGGTCTTCATGATGTGCAGCTCAAACTTCACTCGCTCGTGCACCTCCTCCGGCAGCGGGTCGCCGTAGAGGCGCCGTGCGCCGTCGTAGGCGAGCTTCGAGAGATAGTCGGCTTCAAACTTTATGCGGTAGAGCTTGTCGATGCCGCCAAGCTTCTTTATCTTCTTTTCCGCCTCCTCCTGGCTCATGATGTCGTTTCCGTTCTCGTCGGTGGTGAACTCGCGGAAGAGCTCCTCCGGCGTGATGCGCTTGCGCGTCTCCTCCTCGGTGCCGAACTCTTCCGGGATGGGGAAGAAGGGCATGATGGGCGCGTGGTCGATGGAGTAGAACTCCACTTTGTCGAGTATCTCCAGCGTGTTCGACAGCGCCTCCGGCACATCTGCGAAAACTTCGTTCATCTCCTCACGCGTCTTAAACCATTCCTGCTTGGAATAGAGCATACGTGTGGGGTCGTTGAGGTCCTTGCCCGTCGAGAGGCAGAGCAGGTGGTCGTGGGCTTCGGCGTTCTCCTGGTCGACAAAGTGGCAGTCGTTGGTGCATACGAGCTTAATGCCGTACTCCTTCGCGAGCTTTATCAGTTCGCGGTTGGCACGTTGCTGGAGGGGAAACGTCTCGCGGTTGGCGCGCTGCGTGGGGTCCTTCACCTCGTGGCGCTGAAGCTCAAGGTAGTAGTCGTCGCCGAAGAGATTGTGGTACCACTCGATAGCCTCGCGTGCTCCCTCCATGTCGCCCTTGAGTATTTTCGACGGCACTTCGCCCGCGATGCACGCCGAGCAGACGATTAGATCCTCATGGAAACGCTCAAGGTCGGCACGGTCGGTACGCGGCTTCGAGTAGAAACCGTCCACCCATGCCCTCGACACGAGCTTGATGAGGTTTTTGTAGCCATGGTAGTTCTTGGCGAGCACGATGAGGTGGTAGCCGCCGGCGTCGCCCTTGTCCTTCACGCGGTCGGCCTTGTTGCGGCGTGCCACGTACATCTCGCAGCCAAAGATAGGCTTGAACGGCTCCTTGCCCTGCTCCTTTAGCTTACCGTTGATTTTGTTGCAGTAGTTGTACAGCTCCTTCACGCCAAACATGTTGCCGTGGTCGGTGATGGCCATGCCGCGCATGCCGTTGGCGACAGCCTTGTCGACAAGTTTCTCCACGGGCGACTGTCCGTCGAGAATGGAGTAGTAGGTGTGGACGTGCAAGTGTATGAAATCTTCCATGTAGGATAAAACGTGTGAAACGATAATGTGTGTAGACAATCGCAAAATTAATCATAATATTCCAATAAAGTGTCGGAAAATAGCGATATATATAGATAAAGTAAAAGAATGAAAGAAAAATTTGCCACTTCCGTAAAAAAGAACTAACTTTGCACTGATAAACCCTAACCGTGCAGAACGCCAAGACGACCCATGCAGACGCTTTGGCATACCTTCTAATCAGGCTGCACCCATTTCAATCCTTCTGCATCCTGAATAACAATGATAAAAAAGATAAAGAAACTCAAGAAAATACGCCTCCACCGTGAAGGCACAGACACATTGCTTTATGGCTTCATCTTCATCGCTGCCGTGGCGCTCTTGCTTTGGCGCTTCGTCGACACGAAGGCTCCCTTTTGGGCATTTGTGGGCGTGATGGGCGTGGTTTATTGCATTGTCATCAACTTCTTCCGTTGCCCCGTGCGCTTTTTCCCCGAGGAGAACACCGACGGCATCGTCGTTGCTCCCGCCGACGGACGCGTGGTGGTCATCGAGGAGGTCGATGAAGACACGTACTTCCACGAGCGCCGCATAATGGTCAGCATATTCATGAGCCTCTTCAACGTGCACGCCAACTGGTTTCCGGTGGACGGCAAGGTGAAGTACGTGGCGCATCACAACGGCAATTTCCACAAGGCTTGGCTGCCGAAGGCGAGCGAGGAGAACGAGCGTGCCGACGTCGTCATCACCACTCCTGACGGCACCGACATCCTCTGCCGCCAGATAGCAGGAGCCGTGGCGCGACGCATCGTGACCTATGCCAAGCAGGGCGAGGACTGCTACATCGACGAGCATCTCGGATTTATCAAGTTCGGCTCGCGCGTCGACGTCTATCTGCCGCTTGGTTCGGAGATTTGTGTCAAGATGGGTCAGACGACAACGGGCGACCAGACGGTCATCGCGAAATTGAAGAAAGAGGCTTAAAGATTGACAGGCAAAAAGGAGATTAGCTTATGAACATCTTTTGTGCTATAAAGAAAATAATACCCAACACCCTTACATGCGGCAATCTCGTATCGGGCTGCGTGGCTACTGTCGCCGCGCTTGGCGGCGAAGCGCGTCTCGCCCTGATATGGATAATAATAGGTGCCGTGTTCGACTTCTTCGACGGAATGAGCGCTCGCCTTCTCGGTGTGTCCTCGCCGATAGGCAAGGAGCTCGACTCGCTTGCCGACGACGTGACGTTCGGCGTGGCTCCCTCGGCGATGGTCTTCAGCGAGCTTTGCGTCATGGAGTATCCGTCAGCGCTCGCTGCTGTGCAGGCTTACGTGCCCTACGTGGCGTTCGTCATGGCGGCTTTTTCCGCCCTGCGCCTCGCCAAGTTCAATCTTGACACGCGCCAATCCACCTCTTTCATTGGTCTGCCGACGCCAGCCAATGCCCTCTTTTGGGGCTCGCTGCTCGTCTCCCATGCCGACCTCATAGAGTCGTCGCCGTGGATGGTGGTGGCTGTGGTGCTGATGGTGTTAGTGTCGAGCTGGCTGCTCGTCTGCGAGTTGCCGATGTTCGCGCTCAAGTTCAAGCAGTGGGGATGGAAGGGCAATGAGCTGCGCTACTCTTTCGTGTTGCTCTCCGCTGCCATCATTCTGCTCTTCGGCGTGCTCGAAGGCTTCTGTGTGGTCATCGCCTGGTACTTTATAGTGTCCGTATGGGCTAACCTCATGGAGAAGTCGAAAGCCGCACGTCTGTCCTAAAACATTTCATTATGGCATTCTTGGGATTTTTTTTGAAAAGCATTTTTCTCATAGCCCTGCTCGTGGCAGTGTTTCTCGTCGGGATAATTCTCTATCTCTATCTGCGCGTGAAGAACATGGCACGCTCCTTCAACGGGGCGGCAGGCACGCGGCAAAAAGATAGCTCTGCCACACAGCAACGCGCCTCGCAGAAGAGAAGAAGCGAGGAGTACGACGACGGAGTGACGGTGGAGGAAGAACTCTACGACCGACGCTCCTCAAGCGAGGCGAAGCGCAAGATCTTCTCGAAGGACGAAGGAGAATACGTCGACTTCGAGGAGGAGAAATAAAAAAAAACGAAGTTATAGTAAGTTATTCAACTTTCTGATTTACTCGAATGTAAAGAATTTAGAGGAGTTTTTCGCGAAGCTCAAGGGAACTTCGCCGCAGATGGCGGCTTAGAAGTTCTTGCTTAGGCAAGCGGTAGAACCGAGCGATAGCCAATAGTAAGAAATTGCGTTAAATAAATGTTTATAATATATTACATACGGCTT
>DLKG01000053.1:19834-20273 GCA_002490315.1 Prevotella sp. UBA7594
ATAACTTCCCTTTTGACACACTCTCCCGTTACAAATTTCATATTCTTTTTTCTACAGCTCAATGAATTTGCTGTCGTTATAGTTGCGGCTCACTTCCGCCTTGTTGCCCTTCCATAGATGCACGTTCTTGTATTCGGGAGGGATGATGATGTTGCCGCGGCGGTCGAGCACGCCGTAGAGAGGTCTTTGCAAGCCGATGCAGCACACGGCGTAGTCGCCCTTGAAGTCAGAAATGAAGGAATAGACGGGCTTCAAGATAATGTCGTCCTTCACTCTCAGTCCCCATCTGCCGTTCTGTTCAAACGGCCTTATGTTTTTCAGGTATTCCGCGAGCTGCACGGCAGTCATCTTCTTCCTTGCTGTGTTTGCCTTCTTCACGGTAACCATCTCGTCGCTCACGGCGATGATGTTCTGCATCTTCTTCACGTATGGCGGAATG
>DLKG01000053.1:20405-20550 GCA_002490315.1 Prevotella sp. UBA7594
GTAGTTGCCCACGTTGTCAATAATCATGCACACTTTCTCCCGATTTTCCTTGTTGATGCGCAGTCCCCGACCAACCATCTGCAGGTACTTTGCGAGCGAGAGGGTAGGGCGAGCCATTTGGATGAACTCCACGTCGGGGCAGTCG
>DLKG01000053.1:20653-21190 GCA_002490315.1 Prevotella sp. UBA7594
CTGAAAGCCTCCACCATCTCCCTGCGCCTCTTGGCAGGTGTCTTGCTGTCGAGCGCCACGCTTCGTAGTCCGAGCGCGTTGTAGCAGACGGCAATAGCCTGTGCATGGTTGATGTCGATGGCGTAGACGATGCCCTTCTTGCCCTCGGCGTATCGCTTCACGCTGTCGAACAGTCGCTGTATGGTCTGCGGGATGTTAAATTTCTCGTCCATTTCCCTGACGGCGTAGTCGCCGTCGCTGCCGCGAGCCTTCAACTGGTTGACCGTAAGCTGGTCTTGAGAGTACTTCCCAATCACCACGTAGTCGTAGGGCGCGAGATAGCCGCGCATGATGAAATCATTAGTGCAAGGCGAGGTGAGCAAGTGGTCGAACAGTCGTGTGAAGGAGCTCTTGCTCATGCGGCAAGGAGTGGCAGTCATGCCGAGTTTCAGAGCCTGTATGTAACGGCTGAACAGATCCTGATAGGAGTCGGCAGCAGCGTGGTGTGCCTCGTCGACGACGATTAGCCCAGGCTGGCATCCCGCCTGCTCCAGTTCC
>DLKG01000080.1 GCA_002490315.1 Prevotella sp. UBA7594
TTAAATTAATATACGATGAAAGAAAAGAATATAATTCTTGCAGCACGTGCCCTAAGCATGCTGTTCACCCCATTCTATCTGTCGTTGGTCGGGATGATAGCCCTGTTCACGTTCAGCTATCTCAGCCAGATGCCATGGCCCTACAAGCTCGCCGTACTGGGAATGGTGTACATCTTCACCATCCTCATGCCTACACTACTCATCCATTTCTATCGCCACTACCACGGATGGACACTCATCGAACTGAGTGCGAAGGAGCGGCGTGTAGTGCCCTATCTGCTGTCAATCGTGAGCTACTACACTTGCTTCTACGTCATGAGAATGTTCAACATCCCGCATTTCATCGCCAACATACTCATGGCTGCTCTCATCATACAGATTGTGTGCGCCATTGTCAACGTGTGGTGGAAGGTCTCAACGCACACGGCAGCCATAGGCGGCGTAGCAGGCGCACTGCTCGCCTTCTCACTCATATTCGGCTTCAACCCGCTCGGATGGCTCTGCTTCGTGCTCATACTCGCAGGAATGGTTGGCTCAAGCCGCATCATCCTGCGACAACACTCCCTCGCACAAGTGTGCTACGGATTTCTCCTCGGGGCAATCGTGGCGTATGTCGTGGTACTGGGACTATAGAAATTCATTTAGAGAAACTTGGAAAATTATAATAAAAACAATTCATTATGTCTCCATTAGTAAGCATCATCATGGGCAGCACATCTGACCTGCCCGTTATGGAAAAGGCCTGCAAGTTCCTTAACGACATGCAGATTCCTTTCGAAGTGAACGCCCTCTCTGCCCACCGCACGCCTGACGCAGTGGAAAGTTTCGCCAAGGGCGCAAAGGCACGTGGCATAAAGGTTATCATCGCCGCAGCAGGCATGGCTGCCGCACTGCCTGGAGTGATAGCCGCAAGCACCTCGCTGCCCGTCATCGGAGTGCCCATAAAGGGAATGCTCGACGGTCTTGACGCCATGCTCTCCATCATACAGATGCCGCCGGGAATACCCGTTGCCACCGTTGGAGTCAACGGAGCCATGAACGCTGCCATACTCGCCTGCGAGATGATTGCTCTCGCCAATGAGGACGTGGCAAAGAAAATGGAAGACTACAAGGCTGGACTTGGAGCAAAGATTGAGAAGGCCAACAAGGAACTGGCCGAGGTGAAATACGAATACAAAACGAATTGAAAGTAAAAAAAAGTAAAGGAGTAAAAAGGTGGGGAATGACATATCTTCCCTATCTGTTGGGCATACAGCAAGTATATCATATATATTTAGTAGTTTGACAGTTTTTTATGATTAGCCATTACGGACAAGTACGTATACATCCATTCCTTTTTACTCTTTTACTTTTTTACCTTTTTACTTTTTTACTTTTTTACTTTTAAACTATGATTGATCTTTTCAACTACCGCCGCCGTGAGTCCTCTCCCGTGCAGGTGGGAAACATACAGCTTGGTGGCGACGCCCCCATCCGCATCCAGTCGATGACCACCACCAACACCAACGACACCGAGGCTTGCGTGGCGCAGGCAGAACGCATCATCAAAGCAGGCGGCGAACTCGTGCGCCTCACGACGCAAGGACGCCGCGAGGCTGAGAACCTCAAGAACATCAACGCCCAACTGCGTGCCGACGGCTTCCAAACGCCGCTCGTAGCCGACGTACACTTCAATGCCAACGTAGCCGACGTCGCCGCACTCTACGCCGAGAAGGTGCGCGTCAACCCGGGCAACTATGTCGACCCGGCACGCGTGTTCAAGAAGATTGAGTACACCGACGCTGAATACGCCGAGGAACTGAAGAAACTGGAGGACCGCTTCGTGCCGTTCCTCAACATCTGCCGCGAACACCACACCGCCGTTCGCATCGGCGTCAACCACGGCTCGCTCTCCGACCGCATCATGTCGCGCTACGGCGACACGCCAGAGGGCATCGTAGAGAGCTGCATGGAGTTTCTGCGCATTTGCAAGAAGGAACATTTCGACAATGTCGTGATTTCAATTAAGGCTTCCAACACGGTCGTGATGGTGCGCTCAGTGCGCCTGCTCGTCGACGAGATGGACAAGGCAGACATGCACTATCCGCTCCACCTCGGCGTTACGGAGGCTGGAGAGGGCGAGGACGGCCGCATAAAGAGTGCCGTGGGCATAGGAGCACTGCTCGCCGACGGCATTGGCGACACCATACGCGTGAGCCTCAGCGAGGAGCCCGAGGCTGAGATTCCCGTCGCACGCCACCTCGTCGACTACATCACGAAGCGTGAGGGTCATCTCGTCGTACCCGGAGCGGAGGCTCCCGACTTCAACTGGCTGCGCCCGGAACGCCGCACAACGCGCGCCGTGGGCGGCATAGGCGGCTCTAACGTGCCCGTCGTCATCGCCTCCTTGGCTCATGGCGAGAACGCCGGGAACATTGAGTTCAACGCCGACATGACGCCCGACTACATCTACTGCGGCTCCACGCTGCCCGAAAACCGCCGCGAGGGACAGAAGTACATCGTCGACTTCAACGCATACACGGGCGAGAAAAACACCTATCCTATCTTCCCCTACAACGCCACACCGTTCATAACGGGCGTAAAAGCTGAAGTGAAATTCCTCGTTCTGCAGCTCGGCGCTCCAAGCGAGGAGTATCTGGCTTGCCTAAAAGCGCATCCTGAGGTAGTGGTCGTGGCTGTGAGCAATCAGCAAAACAAGCTCGGCGAACAGCGTGCCCTGACGCATGAACTGTGGCTGAACGGCATTTTCAACCCCGTAGTGTTCGCGCAGATGTACCGCCACAAGGCGTCGGAAAAGGCCGACTTCCAGCTGGAGGCTGCCGCCGACATGGGTGCACTGATGATCGACGGACTCTGCGACGGCATCTGGCTGATGAACGACGGCGACATCACTACGCGCGACATCGCCGACACGTCCTTCGCTATTCTTCAGGCTGCACGCCTGCGCACATCAAAAACGGAGTATATCTCATGCCCAGGCTGCGGACGCACGCTCTACGACCTACGCTCCACCATTGCCCGCATAAAGGCCGCTACAGCCCACATGAAGGGCCTCAAGATTGGCATAATGGGCTGCATCGTCAACGGGCCGGGCGAGATGGCTGATGCCGACTATGGCTACGTGGGTGCCGGACCGGGAAAAATCTCGCTCTACAAGCAGAAAATGTGTGTGGAGAAGGCCATTCCCGAAAGCGAGGCTGTGGAACACCTGCTGCGCTTCATCGAGGAGGACAGAAAGAAACAGTAACTGAAGTTATTTTATTTTCTCTACGTATTCGTATAGTTTTTTGTAGAACGGATGGGCGGTCATCGTGGCTGCAGAGCCAAGAATGATGAGCTTCATGCGGGCACGCGTTATGGCTACGTTCATGCGGCGGAGGTCGCGCAGGAAGCCTATGTCGCCCGTTGGATTGTCGCGCACGAGGGAGATGAGCACAATGTCACGCTCCTGTCCTTGGAAGCCGTCGACGGTGTTGACTGTTATGGCGCGGCGGTAGGGACGGAAAAACTCGCTCTGCTTGAGCATCTTGCGCAACAGTTGCACCTGAGCACGATAGGGCGAGATGATGCCTACGTCGATTGACTCCTCCTCGATGCGCTGCCTACCTATTTTCTCGAAGTAGGCGCGTAGGGTGGCAACGGTCAGCTCTGCCTCGGCACGGTTTACACGTCCGAAGCTCTCGCCGACAAACTCCTCCTTGCCGTCAACGTCGGAGGTGTCAACCCACTCCATTGGAGTGTCATAGTCGAGTATGCCGCGATGGCTAACCGTCGGCGACGACTCCACGCAGCCGTCGTAGAACCACTCGCTGGAGAAGCGCATTATCTGCTCGTTCATGCGATACTGCACGCCGAGCAGCGTCACGACGTCGGGTTTCTGCTCTACGATGCGCTCCATGAGCGTCTTGCCGAGTCCGCCCTTCAGCGCCATGATGCTCTTCACGGTTGGCGGCAGCTGACAATGGTCGCCGGCGAGGACTACGCGTCCTGCCTTGCGTATGGCTATCCAGCACGCAGCCTCAAGTGCCTGCGCAGCCTCGTCGATGAAGAGCGTGGAGTACTTCTCGCCTTCCAGCACCCTATTGGCAGAGCCCGTGAGCGTGCAGGCTATGACACGCGCCTCACCGAAAAGGGAGGCGCGTATGCGCAGCTCAAGCTCAGTGGCGCGGCTCTTCAGACGCTCCACCTTCTGATGCCACGAGTCGGAGCGCTTGCGCTGTGAACGGAGCTCACGGATGGCCTTGCGGATGCTCCACAACTGCGGATAGTCGGGATGGGCTTCAAAGCGCCGCTCATAGGTGAAGGAGAGCATTTTGTCGTTGACTCGTGTCGGATTGCCAACACGCAGAACGTTGATGCCGCGGTCGACGAGCTTCTCCGAAATCCAGTCGACAGCCATGTTGCTCTGCGCGCATACGAGCACCTGGCTTTCCCTGCGCAGCGTCTCGTAGATGGCCTCCACGAGCGTCGTCGTCTTGCCCGTGCCTGGAGGGCCATGCACTACAGCCACGTCCTTCGCCCTAAGCACCTCGTTGACGGCACGCTCCTGCGTAGGATTGAGCCATGGAAGGCGAAGAGGCTCGAAGGAGAGCTTGCGGGCAGGCGCAGCGGTGTAGAAGATGTCGCGCAGGGCGGCGAGGCGTCCGCTGCTGGCACGCGTGACGCGGTCGAGAGCATCGAACATGAGCCGGTAGCTCGTCTCGTCGAAGAAAAGCTGCACGCCAATCTGGTCGGCTGTCTGAAGTTCGGCGAGGCGTGAAGCGTCGGGCAACGCCACCACCAAGCGGTCGGTCTCGGCATAGCTGACAGTGGCTGTGAACGACATGTAGCGCAGTACGTCCTTGCCGCCGTCACGCCTCATCGTGAAGAAACAGACGGGGCGGCCCGGCTCGAAATTGTGCTCTATGTCGCTGTCGGGACGACGGCGCACCTCCACGACAAGCTGATTGAGCGAGTTGTAGAAACTGGCGCCGATGCTGACGGGAAACCACGCGTCGCCACGCCTCACCTTGCGCTCCACGCCCATTGTCTCGGTCTGCTTGCGAAACTCCTCCTTCTCGTGATTGTACTCTATCTCAAGGAGCATACGCTGGCGCTGGAGTTGTAGTATGGGATTTTGCATTGTTGTCATTGTATTATCGTGATGCAAAATTACAAAAATATAAGGAATTACATAGACTGTATCAAAACAATAAAAACTTATATCCCATATACCTCCCTACCCTCTCTTCTAATTGTATTGGAGCACGGGAGGAAAAGCAAATATTGTAGATAGAGTAAAAAAGTGTTACAAAAGTTTTTTGCGTTTTAGAGTGTCGGGCTGCAGGAAAAGCGGTGCTTATTGCTCTGCACGGCATTTATTTTATGGTCAAAACTGCAATGTTGTATTTTGACACACCCTCTACGGAAACGCAACGCTGAAGCATTTACAGGCTTTATATGCGACAATCCTTCGTTTCTTTATATTCTTTAACGCCACAAGAATGTGATTATTGAAAGATATTCTGTATTTTTGCAAAGTTTAAACCTAAAAAACATCCGTCACACACTATGGAAATTATAGATTTCAGCAAGACCAACTCCATCATCAACAAATACATGTCGGAGATGCGCGACAAAAACTATCAGACCAACCGTCTGCTGTTCCGCAACAACATAATGCGCGTCGGCGAACTCATCGCCTACGAATTGAGCAAGACGCTCAACTATGAGGAGCGCGCCGTGGAGACACCTTTAGGCACGGCACACGTCAACGTGCCCACCGACAAGCTCGTGCTCGGCACAATCTTCCGCGCCGGTCTACCCTTCCACCAGGGCTTCCTCAACATCTTCGACCACGCTGGCAACGCCTTCGTAAGCGCCTATCGCGAGTATGAAGACAAGGAGCACACGAAGGTGGGCATACACGTGGAATACCTCGCCACGCCCGACCTCAACGATGCCACGCTGCTCATCGTCGACCCGATGCTCGCCACTGGCGGCTCGATGGAGATGGGCTACAAGGCCTTGCTGACAAAGGGAAAGCCGAAGAAGGTACACGTAGTGTGCGTAATGGCTGCTCCTGAGGGCATCGAGCACATCCGCAAGACCTTCCCCGAAGACACCACGATATGGTGTGCAGCCATCGACCCGGGACTCAACGAGCACAAGTACATCGTGCCGGGATTCGGCGACGCCGGCGACCTTTGCTACGGCGGCAAAATCTAATAAAAGATACATCAAATAGTATATGAACAAACTTTCAAGCGTAATCCGGTGCCTTCTGTGTGCCGGATTTGTTTTTTTAGCAGCATGGGCGGCAACAGGCTGCTCAAAGACCGACTACGAATACGCCTCGGAGCGTGCCTATTTCATCTTCGACAACTCCATCCATCAGGACAAGACGCTGCAGACTGCCACCAACAACATGTCGCCAGGCGTGTTCTGCCGCATCTGGGAGGGTAGCGAGGAAGGTAGCGTATTCTTCTATTTCGCCAACAACCAAGGGCTGACGAGCAAGCAGAAGGCATACGCCGAGGAGATAAGGCGCACACGCGTCATCGGCGTCTACAACAAGTCGGGCGTCATCGTTGGCTACGGCAATCTCACGTCGCCTGCCGAGCTGTACGTCTACGACAGCCAATGCCCCAACTGCTACAACTCCACGAACATGGCCAACTACCGCCTCACGCTGACGTCCGACGGCCACGCCGTTTGCCCCAACTGCAAGCGCAAGTACGACCTCAACAGCCGGGGCATCACAACCGACGGCAAGAAGCTCATGCGCTACCGTGCCACGTGCTCCGGTCCTCTCGGCACGCTGGTCGTCAACAACTGACTCAAGTTTCTCAATGAGAGTGTGTCAAAAGGCAAACGATGCGGGGCGCATTGCATATTGTTTTGACACACCCTCATTGTCCGCTAACTTCCATCCGGCAAAGACGGATTAACTTACTCTTAACTTCCGATAAATTCTGTTTTGACGAGGGTGTGTCAAAATAATAGTATCCCTCGCTCCTTTGTTTTCAACTCTTCCCCGTTATTATTTTCTTTATCTCGAAGAGCTTGTTGAGTGCCTCGACGGGCGTGAGATTATTGATGTCGAGCCCAACAATCTCGTCGCGTACCTGACAGAGCACGGGGTCGTCGAGCTGGAAGAAGCTTAGCTGCACGCCGCCCTCTGTCGACTGCCTCACGAGCTTCTCCGTCGCCGCCTTTCCTTTTCTTCTTTTGGGCGTCTCAGGCGACTGCGCCTCTCCCCCACTCTGCTCCATGCCAACGCCGGCATTGTCGGCCTCGAGCTGCTTCAGAATGTCGTTGGCGCGCTTCACGACGGAGCGCGGCATTCCGGCTATCTCCGCCACGTGTATACCGAAGGAGTGCTCCGAACCGCCGCGCATCAGCTTGCGCAGGAAAATCACCTTGCCGTCCACCTCCTTCACCGACACATTATAGTTCTTTATCCGCGCGAAACTCTTCTCCATCTCGTTCAACTCATGATAGTGTGTGGCGAAGAGAGTGCGCGCCTGTGCCTTAGGATGCTCGTGGAGGTACTCTACGATGGCCCAGGCGATGGAAATGCCGTCGTACGTACTCGTACCACGTCCAAGCTCATCGAAGAGCACCAGCGAACGCGGAGTGACGTTGTTGAGGATGTCGGACGCCTCGGTCATCTCCACCATGAACGTTGACTCGCCCAGCGAGATGTTGTCGGACGCGCCGACACGCGTGAATATCTTGTCTACCACTCCGACGTGGGCGGAGTCGGCAGGCACGAAACATCCCATCTGCGCCATGAGCACGATGAGCGCCGTCTGGCGCAAGAGCGCTGACTTTCCCGCCATGTTCGGACCGGTGATAATCATTATCTGCTGCTGCTCGGAGTCGAGCTCTATGTCGTTGGGCACGTATTCCTCGCCGACGGGCAGCTGCGTCTCTATCACGGGATGGCGTCCGGCGCGTATGTCGAGCACGCAGTCGTCCGACATCACGGGGCGCACGTAGCGGTGTTCCTCAGCGGTCTTGGCGAACGAGAGCAGACAGTCGAGGCGCGCGATGGTGTTGGCGTCGAGCTGTATCTGTGGTATGTACTCCTGCATGTCGGTGACAAGTTCGGCGAAGAGGCGCGTCTCAAGGGCGAGAATCTTCTCGTCGGCACCCATTATCTTCTCCTCGTATTCCTTCAATTCCTGCGTTATGTAACGCTCGGCGTTGGCAAGCGTCTGCTTGCGTATCCACTCCTGCGGCACGCGGTCCTTATAGGTGTTGCGCACCTCAAGATAGTAGCCGAACACATTGTTGTAGCCCACCTTTAGCGACTGTATGCCCGTCTTTGTCGCCTCGTCCTCTTGAATCTTCATCAGATAGTCTCTGCCGCCACGCGAAATGGAGCGCAGCTCGTCGAGCTCAGGCGAGAAGCCGGAGGCAATGACGTCGCCACGGGCTATGAGCTGTGGCGGGTCGGGCTGTATCTCGCGTCCTATGCGGTCGCGAAGCGACTCGCAGAGATGGAGCTGGTCGCCAATGGAGCGCAGCTCATCGTTGTCGCTCGCCATGCAAGCGCTCTTGATGGGGGCTATGGAGAGCAGTGCCGCACGCAGCTGCACCACCTCTCTGGGCGACACCCTGCCCACAGCTACCTTGGAGATGATGCGTTCCATGTCACCGATGCGGTGGAGATGCTCGTCGATGGTCTGACGGAAATCGGGCGCACGGAAGAAAGCCTCCACAACGTCGAGGCGCTTGTTGATGGCAGCCACGTCGCGCAGGGGGAACACCGTCCAGCGGCGGAGCTGCCGACCACCCATCGGAGTGCATGTGCGGTCGATGACGCCGAGCAGCGACACGCCGTCATCCTGCATCGGCTGAAGGAGTTCGAGCGAATGGATTGTGAAGCGGTCGAGGCGCACGTAGCGGTCGGCATCGATGCGCGAGAGCGACGTGATGTGCCCGATATGCGTGTGCTGCGTCATCTCCAGATACTGTAGGATGGCGCCAGCGGCAATAACGCCGAGCTTCAGTTGCTCCACGCCGAAGCCCTTGAGCGACTTCGTGCCGAAATGACTGAGAAGTTTCTGGCGCGCGCTCTGCTCCGTGAGCATCCAGTCGTCAAGCTCAAACACGCACCATTTCGTGCCGAACCGGCGCTCGAATTCTGCCTTCATCTGGCGGTCGTAGAGCACCTCCTTCGGCTGTATGCTGCAGAGAAGCTTCTCAACGTAGTCGAATGTCCCCTCACCCGTGAGAAACTCACCCGTGGAGATGTCGAGAAACGCCACGCCACACGTCGTCTTCGACATGCAGACGGCAGCGAGGAAGTTGTTTTCCTTGTAGTTGAGCACAGTGTCGTCCATCGCCACGCCTGGCGTCACGAGCTCCGTGATTCCGCGCTTTACGAGAGTCTTCGTGAGCTTCGGGTCCTCAAGCTGGTCGCATATCGCCACTCGCTTACCAGCGCGGATGAGCTTGGGCAGATAGGTGTCGAGAGCGTGATGGGGAAAGCCTGCCATCTCGCATGACGAGCCGTCTGCCTGGCGACCGTTGTTACGCCGCGTGAGGGTGATACCGAGAATGTGCGCCGCCTCTACGGCGTCGCTGGCGTATGTCTCGTAGAAGTCGCCGCAACGGAAGAGCAGCAGGGCGTCGGGGTGCTCATGCTTGAACGTGTAGAACTGGCGCATCATCGGGGTCAGACCGTCGTCCTTCTTTTTCTGTGCCATAATGTATAATGTATCGTTGTTTTTTATAAATAATCAAATTTTTACCTCCATACAAAAGAAAGAAAAAAAAACGGGATATGCAAGAATGGGGCTCGTTTTTTAAACCTTTCACAAGCAAAACACATGTTTACCGACAAATAGGTATTGCACAAGTCGCTAATACTTAATAACTTTGCAAGCGTAAACCAAACATAATGGCAAGACGGCTTACGCTGCTTTCATGCCATATTATAGCCACTAAAATAAATTCATAATGTTATTGTATAAAAAGCAAAGGAGCCGGCTGTGAAGTCGGCTTTTTTCGTTTATGCCAACTATCAACTCGTCAACTATAAACTAAAAAGGCGCAATTCCCATACGGGAGTTGCGCCTTCGCTGTTATAGCGTTTAAATTATGAAGAAGTCGTGTTTAATAAGCTTTTCTTCAAAAGCCGCCTTACTTCACTTCCACAGCCTCTGCCTCTGCCAAGGCCGCCTCTTCCTTCTTAATCTTGCGACCGAGAGTGATGTAGGCAACAGGAGCTGCTATGAAGATAGACGACAGAGTACCGAAGATCACACCGAGCAACATTGCGAACGAGAAGCTGCGTGTGCTCTCACCGCCGAAGCAGAAGATACAGAGCAGCACGATGAGTGTTGACAGTGAGGTGTTGATAGTACGTGCGAGGGTCTCGTTCAGCGAGTTGTTGAAGAGCTCCTGCAGATCCATCTTCTTGTGCAGACCGAGGTTCTCACGGATACGGTCGAACACCACCACCTTATCGTTGATAGAGTAACCGATAACCGTCAGGATGGCACCGATGAACGTCTGGTCGACCTCAAGCGAGAACGGCACGATGTCCCACAGCAGTGAGAAGAAGCCGATGACGATTGTGGCGTCGATGGCGAGCGCAACGGTAGAGCCGATTGAGAAGGCGATGTTGCGGAAACGTATCAAGATGTAGAGGAAGATTACGGCGAGGGCGATGATCACTGAGATGATAGCACCGTGGGTGATGTCCTTAGCCACTGCCGGACCTACCTTTGTAGACGAGATGATTGAGCCACCTGCGCGAACGTCAGGGTTCTTGAATGCCTCTACGCTCTTCTGAGTCACAAGACCTGCTGAGTGCAGACCCTTATAGAGGATGTTCTCCACCTCGTTGTCAACCGCCGGGTTGTTCGACTCTATCTTGTAGTTGGTCGATACGCGGATGGTCTTGCCGTCGGTACCGAGTGCGAGAGCATTAACGGTAGCGCCGTTGAAGTGAGGCACGAGAGCTGCCTTCACCTGCTCAGGCTCTGTCTGCTTCTCGAGCACCACAACGTAGTTGCGACCACCAGTGAAGTCGATGCCCTTGCTCAAGCCACGCACGAAGAAGCTTGCGATCATCACGACGAGGATTGCTCCAAACACGGTGAACGACTTCTTGTAAGACGACATGAAAGCGAAGTGCTTGTTTGCCATGAAGTTGCGTGAAATCTTCGTAGAGAAGTTCTGCTTTGTCCACTTGTCGTGAGCCAAACGGTTCTCATAGAGCAGACGTGTGAGGAACACGGCTGTGAAGAACGAGCAGCAGATACCGATGATAAGTGTCGTTGCGAAGCCGCGGATTGGACCTGTACCGAACACGTAGAGGATGATACCCGTGAGGATTGATGTCAAGTTGGAGTCGAAGATGGCCGAGAAGGCGTTGCTGTAGCCAAGAGAGAGAGCCTGCTTTGTGCCGAGACCCTTCTTGAGTTCCTCCTTGGTGCGCTCGTAGATGAGCACGTTGGCGTCAACAGCCATACCAAGGGCAAGCACGATACCGGCGATACCAGGCATTGTCAGAGCCGCCTGGAACGACGCCATGATACCCATGGTGAAGAAGAGGTTGAGCAAGAGTGCGCCGTTGGCAACCATGCCCGGGATGAAGTCGTACATCACCACCATGTAAATCATAAGAATAATGAATGCCACAATGAATGATATAAAACCCTGCTGGATTGACTGTGCACCGAGCGTAGGACCTACAACCTCCTCCTGCACGATGTGTGCCGGAGCCGGCATACGACCCGACTTAAGAGTGTTGGCCAAGTCCTTGGTGTCCTCGATGGTGAAGTTGCCCGAGATTGACGACTGTCCGCCAGAGATCTCGCCGTTCACGCGAGGAGCTGAATATACAGTGCCGTCGAGCACGATGGCGATGGCCTTGCCAACGTTGGCCTTTGTGAGGGCAGCCCAGCGGCGTGCGCCGTCGGAGTTCATGGTCATGCTTACCTCAGGCTGACCGGTAAGGTTGTTGAACTGGTCCTTGGCGTCGGTCACCACGTCGCCCTCGATAGGAGCGCGTCCGTTGGTGGTTGTCACCTTTATGGCGTGGAGCTCGTAGATGTTCTTGGCCTGGATGCCGTCGGCAGGCTTTGCGCTCCAGAGGAGGCGGAGGTCAGACGGCAGTATCTGCTTGGCGAGCTGCGAGTAGATAATCTTGTTCACCTCGGCAGTGTCGCGAGCCGAAGCGTAGCCCACGAGGCTCAGAGCGCCGTTGCCCGAAGGCTGGAAGATAGAGAGCAGCGGGTGCTCCTTCTTTGCCTCTGCGAGCTGGCTTGCAGAAGCGTCGCTTTCCTTCGGCTCGTCAGAGTTCTTCTTCACCTGGAACTTGGCTGGGGCCTTCTTAGCCTCGGCTTTCTTTGTCTCAGCCTTAGCCTCTTCCTTCT
Organism: Prevotella sp. UBA7594; assembly: GCA_002490315.1. Classification (GTDB taxonomy): domain Bacteria; phylum Bacteroidota; class Bacteroidia; order Bacteroidales; family Bacteroidaceae; genus Prevotella. Next base: position 12,378 of record DLKG01000080.1, read on the forward strand.
CGGCGGCAGCAGTGTCAGCCACTTCCTCTGTCTTGCCAGAGCGGAGATTGGCCTCGCGCTGGTCGAGCTGCTGGAGATAAGGAATTATCTCGTCGGAGTTGTAGGTCTCCCAGAACTCAAGGTTGGCGCTACCCTGGAGGAGCTTGCGCACACGCTCAGGCTCGTTGATACCCGGCATTTCCACCATGATGCGACCCTGCTGGCCTTCGAGCTTCTGGATGTTGGGCTGAACGACGCCGAACTTGTCGATACGTGTACGTACCACGAGGAAGGAGTTGTCGATGGCCGACTGCACTTCGTCGCGCAATACCTTCTCCACGTCCTTGTCGCTTGAGTTGGGCGACACCTTGCCCTGAAGCTGCTGTGTGGCGAAAATCTCTGAGAGATGATGGCCTGGAGCATTCTTCTTGTAGGCGTTGATGAAGAGAGTGATGAAATCGCTCTGGCTAACCTCGTGCTCTGCACGTGCTTCCTTCATTGACTTTGTGAAAGCCACGTCAGTCTTGTGGTCGGCGAGGTTCTCGATTACGTCGGGAACGCTCACTTCGAGGATAACGTTCATACCGCCCTTGAGGTCGAGGCCGAGGCCGATCTGTGTCTCAAGGCACTTCTGGTAGGAATAGAGCCCGAGGAACTTCACGGAGTCCTTGTAGTCCTGCTGTGCTATAGGATCCTTTATCTTCGCAGCCTGGCTGTCATAGTACTTTGTGGCAACCGAGAACGAGAGATAGAAGATACTTGCAAGCGTCAGAAGGACGGCTGTTACAATTACAATACCTTTGTTCTGCATTTTTTGATTTTTTATTTTTGTTATTATTTATTCTCTCTTTAAGTTTTTTTCCTGCTATATAGGTATGGATAGCGTGCAAAGTTACTTATTTTTTCACGTTTTGCGAAATTTATAGCTTTATTTCTTTGTTTTATAGATGTTTAAGTTAGATTTTTGTGTCTTCCTTTGTCTACTTTTCTGTTTTCCATGTACTCCGCCCCACTCCGTCAGCGTCTTTTCAGCCAACACACGATGGGATAGTGGTCGGACGCCGAGATGCTCCGGTCGACGTGGCAGGCATAGGGCTGCCACTGGCTGGAGCACATAATGTTGTCGATGCGCACGTAGAAGCAGTTGTAGTGATAGGATATGCCGGGGCCGTTTGCCGACGCCACGTAGCAGTCGGTAAGCTCCGAGGCTATACGACGGTGGGTATAGGAGATGGGCGAGTCGTTGAAGTCGCCGGTGAGGATGATGCTTTTCCCTCTATTGGCGGCGAGGTATTCCGCCACGGCATCCGCCTGTGGGGCGCGTTTTGCCGATGCGTCCCCGAGCTTGCGCCATAACCGTTGCGACACTTTCTCCGCCGAGGTGTTCTCCAGATTGCCCTTCACCATCGACTTGAAGATGGTGCGGTCCTCGGGCGAGAGTCCTGTCGTCTCGAAATGGCAGACGACGACGAGCGTCGTGTCCTTGGCGCCTGTCTTGAGCTTATATGCCACGGCGTTGTACGTTTCGTCGCTCTTGGATATCTGTTCCTTGCCGAGAATGGGCATCTTGCTGTAGAGATTTATCTCGTCGGCACCCGTCTTCTCCACAGCCACCCTGCCGTTGTAGGCATACTTCGTTGCCATCAGCGAGTCGACAATGGCGCGCTTGCGGGTGTCGGTTTCCGCCTCCTGTAGACACACGATGTCGGCATCCTGTCCGAGGATGTAGTCGACAAACTGGCACGGCTCCGACGTGTCCTTCCACGTGGAGAAGCAGAACGTGTTGTAGGACAGCACCTTTATGCTGCCCTTAGGGGCATCCTCAGGGAAGTTGAGCGGGGCATACAGGCGCACGGGAGAGAAGCCGATGATGAGTCCGGCAAACGACACGAGCGCCCACTTCTTGCACACGACGAGCCAAAAGGCAAGAAATGCCACGTTGAGGAGAAGAAACAACGGGAATAACAGTCCGAGATTGGCGAAGAGCGGATGGGCTACAGGATTGAAGCGGTCGCTGAAGCCCACAAGCAACATCATCGCCACCGTGGCGGCGTTGAAGCCCGCCACGATGCGCGTCACTACTAATTTCATTTGCACGAAAATAATGTGTCTAGTCAAAAAAAAGAAGGCTGCCTACTTGCGGCTTGAATCGAAGAGCCGCTGCTTCTCATCACGCGTCAGCGAGTCGTAGCCCGAGCGGCGTATCTTGTCGAGAATGGTGTCCATCTCCTCTTGCTCGCGCTTGCGTCGCGCGTTGTAGTCCCAGTCGCTCTCGTGGCGCACGTCGGCGCCTCTGCCGAAGCTGTGGAAGTCGTCGAAGCCGCCTGCCTTGCGGTGGGAGCGGCGCTCCCAAGCAGACCGTAGGGAGTCGAAGAACTGCTGTCCGCCGCGAGCATTGTAGCTGATGTTGGGATGGCGGCGCCAGTAGCGTATGAGGAAGAAGCCGAACACCATGCCGCCGAGATGGGCAAGATGGGCGACGCCGTCGCTTGTCGTGGAGAACGCCAGGAAGAGTTCTATGGCGGCATAGCCCACCACAAACCACTTCGCCTTTATCGGCACGGGCAGCGGGAAGATGAAGAGACGCTCCTCGGGATAGAGCATTCCGAAGGCGAGCAGTATGCCGTAGATGGCGCCTGAGGCGCCGACGGTGGTCCATAGATTGAGAAAACGCGCGTTGGCGTCAGCCACCATCATCGTCTGCGACAGATTGAAGCCGGCTATCTGGTCGTGGGCAAGCACGTAGAACTCGCCAAACTGCGCAAGCTCCTGAAACACTCCGGCACCCAAGCCGCACACGATGTAGTAGAAGAGGAATTTCTTCGGGCCCCACGTGCGCTCCACGATGCATCCGAACATCCACAGCGCGAACATATTGAAGAAAATGTGGCTCCATCCGCCGTGTGCGAACATGTACGTGAAGAGTTGGTAGAGATGGAAGTCGGGCGCAAGGAAGAAGTGGAGTCCGAGCAAGGAATTGAGGTCGATGCCCATGCCTTGAAAGAGGAAAGTGGCGGCAAACACAGCCACGTTTATGAGAAGGAGGGTCTTGGTAACTGTCGGGATATTGTTCATAAATACATATATAAAATTAATAGTCAAGCCAGCCATTGACGGCAGCCGTTTACTAAAGGCAAAATTACGAAAAATCCACGTAAAAGGGCATAAAAGCCACATTCTCACCACTTTTTTTCATTAAATTATGCACTTTTTTCCGTTTTTTGTTTGATTTATGAAAGGAATAGTCTAAATTTGTCATTGGAATTGTGTCAGTTACACCGATTGACACGGCTTTTTTTAGGACAATAAAAACTAATTATAAACATTTAAATACCAGAAGTAATATGAACAAGACAGAATTGGTAGAGAAAATAGCAGTTGGTGCAGAGCTTAGCAAAGCTGACGCAAAGAAGGCTCTTGAGGCTACTCTTGAGGCAATCAAGAACGCCCTTGTTGAGGGTGACAAGATTCAGCTCATCGGCTTCGGCACATTCAGCGTGAACGAGCGTCCCGCACGCGAGGGCATCAACCTCCGCACAAAGGAGAAGATTCAGATCGCAGCAAAGAAGGTTGCCAAGTTCAAGGCTGGCGCCGAGCTTGCAGACGCGCTCAACTAAATTGCGCGCAAGCGTGGGCTGAAAGCCCTGAAAGCCCATACCTTTTTTGGGTATGCGAATATAAAAAAACAACGCGCCCTGTAAGGCCAAAAGCATTTCTTTATTTATGCTTTTTCCCTTACAGGGCGCGATGCGTTATTGGCGGCTTTTTATTTTCTTACCTTGTAGCTGCACATTCCTTCCTTCACGACATAAACGCCATGAGGCAAACCGTCGGTGGTGTTGCCGAGCAGTACGCCCTGCAGACTGTAGACACGCTTCTCTGGCTTTGCGGCAGAGTAGTTGACGTCAGAGATGGCTGTGGCAGGATACTTGTGAAAGTCGCCATATTTCTCCACCTTCGTTACAACATCCGACAAAGAGCCGTCGGAATTGTAGCCTGTGTATTTGTACACCTCATCCGTCGGGCAATCGTTGGAGTCGAACGTCTTGCTGACGCTGACCGTAGACGAGAGATACATCGCGCCGCCGGCACTGTCCGACTGCCGCGTCTCTATCTCGTAGCTTCCGTCCGGCTGGAACGTTGCCTTCGCCACTCCATCTCCGCACGACGTTGCCACTTCCTTACCGTCTTGCCTATAGACATTGTACTTTCTGAAGTTACCAACGTAACTGCCGTTCTCGTCGCTCAACGCATAGGTGTCGACAATGAATGAGTACTGAGAATCGTTGACACTGGAGATGTAAGTGTTGGTAGTCACGACGAACTCGCTGCCCACCTCATACTTGCCACTGCGCGTCACGTCATTGGCTGGCTGATAGAAACCTCCCCTTACAATGTCATTGCTGTTGGCATACTTCATGGCCTGCACAGACTCCGTATAGTAATGCGTGCAGCCGCTATTGAATTCTTGCAGCCAATTGATCCAATCGGAACTGAACTTCTCTGGCTCTCCGACAGGCTTACCGTCGAACTTTATGTTGTCGTAGACTCTCTCCAAGAAAATGGCACGCTCGTCTTCGGTGTCAAGGTCATAGTAGGTGTAGTTGCTCCTGTACACCTGTTTCTTCACGTTGCCGTCGTCACCGTACTCATAGAGATATTCTTCCACAACGCGCGGATTAATGAAAGACGAGGCATTGTCAGTACTGGGGAAATAGTACATCAAGGCATAGCGCACGGGGCGATTCTGTGAGTCGCGCTCCGTCTTCAATGCTTTCATCCACTGCACTTCCCATGTGCCGTTGTTCCATGTATAGTAGAATGTTTTGAAAGGCGTCGTGCCATACTCGTCATTATAGTTCCAAACAGTCTTGTTCAATGGCGTTCCAGCTTGGAATGATTCCTTGTCTAAATAGGCAATGCACTCATTAGTGTTGCCGTCACTGTCGAAATTGTAGACGGAGTACTGATTCGTGGTTTTCTGAGTGTCGCCGCTTTTGTAGGTGTAGGTGTAGTCCCTTTCAGTGGATTGCAGGGTGCCGCTCTCGTCACGGTTGAGTATGCGGTTGTCCACTTGGTTAAGGTAGTAGTAGATCTCGCCGTCCTGATAACTCTCCACCGTGTAGGTGTAACTGTAAGTGCCGTTCGCCCATACGCTACCATCATCACTGCGCGTCACGGGAGCTTTCATGACAGGAGCAGCCTGGCTGCCCTGCCCCACCATGAACTTTTTTTCTACGCCGTTCTCCTCACCACACCTGTTAAGCCCCTGTCCATTTGCCACCACAGGCATTGCAGCCAGCAGCGCAGCTGGCACAAGAATAGAAAAAATCATCATAGCTTTAGTTTTTTGTTGTTAAACTTCAGTTTTTTATCACGACAGCTCAAGCATCCGCTCTATCGGCTTCACGGCGTCCTTGGCAATGGCGGGATCCACCTTCACCTCCGGCCAGCCGTACTTCAGCGTCAGATAGATTTTCTTGAGCGTATTCTTCTTCATGTACTCACACTCGTTGCAGGAGCAGCCTACCCCACCCTCCGACACTTCCGGCGGCACGGGATAGAACTTCACGCCAGGACAGCCACGCTCGAGTTCGTGGAGGATGCCAGCCTCGGTGGCGATGATGTATTCCTTGTTCTCGGGATGAGCCTTGGCATAGTTGAGCATCGTCGCCGTAGAACCCTTCACGTCGGCTATGGCGAGCACGGGCGCCTTACACTCCAGATGAGCCATGACGAGTGCGCCTGGATGCTCCTGCTTGAGCTTCACGATGGCTTCCACGGAGAACTTCTCATGCACGTGGCAACCGCCGTTCCAGAGCAGCATGGAGCGTCCTGTGACGCTGTTGATGTAGTTGCCGAGGTTGTAGTCGGGCCCGAAGATGATCTTCTCGTCCTTCGGGAAAGAGGCGATGACCTTCTCTGCATTGCCCGACGTCACCACGCAGTCGGTGAGCGCCTTGACGGCTGCCGTCGTGTTGACGTAGCTCACCACCTTATAGCCGGGATGCTCTTCCTTGAACTTCCTCAGATCGTCGGCGTTGCACGAGTCGGCAAGCGAGCATCCTGCCGTGAGGTCAGGACAGAGCACCGTCTTGTCGGGCGAGAGCAGCTTGCACGTCTCCGCCATGAAATGCACTCCACACATCACCATCACCTTCGCGTCCGTCTGCGCCGCCTTACGCGCCAGCGCCAGCGAGTCGCCCACGAAGTCGGCAATGTCCTGTATGTCGCCCACAGTGTAGTAATGCGCGAGGATTATTGCGTCCTTCTCCTTGCACAGGCGTCTTATTTCCTTCTTCAAATCCAGCGAGTCGTCAACCTGCTCGTCGACGTAGCCCTTTTCCTTCCATTCGTTTTTCATATTTGTTTTCTCTGTTTCTTTAATTTTTCTTCAATTTGTCCTGTCCCTGTCTGTCCTGTCAATTGCGAAGCCTGTCCTGTTGCCACGGTGTACAGGTTTTCCACAACCTATTCTTATATTATCTCTTTTTTTTTTAAAAGAAAAAAGAAATATGATGTGTATGATGGTCTGTTGATATGTTGGTAACTTATTGCCTGTTTTCTTGGCTTTTCGGTTTTCAACATTTAGTACAGGTTTACTAACAGAATGTGTTTATATCTTCTTACTGATTATGAACGTCATACATGAGTTTTCAGCAAAGTTGTTTCCACACGTGCAAAGTTAATAAGTTTATATCTTTTTCTTTTAAAAACATGTGGAAAACTTTTAAATAATAGTTTAATAACTTCGTCAGTTATCCACATTGTGTGCACACACTGCCTGTGCCTGTGGATAACCTGTGAGTTATCCACAATGTTATTAACAGGTTATCAACAGGTACAGGCGGGTTATCAACAGGTTGGTAAGCATAAATGATGAAACTCTCCTTGTTCTTGCTTGTATCTTTTCTGCTTGTCTACTGTGGGGGTGTACTAAAACCATCCAAAGGAAAACGAGTGGACAAGATTTTTTTATTGCAGCTTGTAGCGGAAGACAGGCATCCCAGCAACGCTTGAATTGTTGTACTGGCGAAAACTGCAGTACAGGCGTTTATTAAATGTATTGCCAACAGGGTTTGTTTATATTTACTCTTTGCCTGTCAGTTAGTTATGGAGTTATCCACAATTGTTGATAACCTGTGGATAACTCTTATGTTCGTACATGGGCGGTTTTGATTATCAACACACTTATCAACACTTTTGTTGATAACTTCTTATTGATAATCAGTCTGTTACTTCTGTTATCCACAATTTTCCATAATTAATAGGCAATTTGAATGATGTCATGGCAAAAATAGCTCATTAAATAACTGGGAGAGGGGGCGCCCTCGCCCCCGACTAACGCCCAAAATAACAGGGAGAGGGGCGCCCTGCCCCCGACTAAAGGCTCGTAATGAGAATATTTTTGTTTGTTACATCTTTGTTCCTGTATCGGGGGCGAGGGCGCCCCCCTCTCCCAGTTATTGATGCTAATGCGTCTGACTTTGCTTATACCACAAGATAAGCTTGTGCTGCTTCTACAACGACTTTGCGTCTTTTCAAATACCTGATGAACCAAATAACTGTCTTCGATTGATAGCAGTTATTAACAGGCTTTTCAACACTTTCTGTTGAAAACTTGTCATTGCCTGTCAATGAGTTAAATGAGTTATCCACAATTTCCTTAGCGGTAAACATTGCTTGTCTTATATTTGCACGTACAGGAACTCTAAACTTGTGTCATTTTGAAACAGGAAAGGTTTTTGCCAGGATCTTCTTCAAGCATTGCTTGAAGCGCGTAGATGGTTGTAAGTCAGAGCGTTGCAGACTATTGCTGTCGTGAGCGGGAAGGAGATGGAGTGGGGAAGTGAAAGGCAGGTTAGCTAAAGCGCCACTTTACAGTCCCTAAAGTGGCGCTTTAGAGAGTGTAAAGTGGCGCTTTAGGGAGAGTAAAGTGGCGCTTTAAAAATCGGGCTTTCCCGTTGTAATACTTGTGCGCTTCGCCTGTCGTATATTTGTATCGTTTGAATAGTGGATAAAAGTGTGGATAAGTGAGGATAAAAAGTGATGGAAAGTGGGTACAGGAGAAATAAATCAACAGTCGTTGTTGATAACAAAAGTCTAAGATACAATGCGTTGCAGAGTTATCCACAGGTTGTGGATAAAAAGAAATTTCATCTTGAATATGGAGTGATATAATAATAGGTTTATCCAGCATTATGAACAAAGAAGAGTTATTATTTTACTCGTGGCGGATGTCTCCGGCCTCCGCAGCA
>DLKG01000064.1:0-17128 GCA_002490315.1 Prevotella sp. UBA7594
AATTTGTGGGTTTTGACACACCCGCCACGGATAATCCCAATTTGTGAGTTTTTCCACACACCCTCTTAACTTCTCTAACTTCTTTATTTACTTTAAATTCCACGAATCCGAAACTTCAGTTAAAATAAGTGAAAATTCCGCTCCTCTCGCTTGTTTTAGGTAATTTTGCAATTTACAAAATATAGAACAAACGAAATAGAAATGAGCTTAACTGGCATCATACGCAACGCGTTCATACCCCGACAGCACAAGCTGGAACGCCACTTCTCCAGTCCGGAGGCACTGCAGCACGAGGTGTTGCAGCATCTTCTGCACGCCGCCGCCAACACGGAATATGGCATCAAACATCTCTTCGGCTCCACACATACTTACGAGGAATTCGTGCGCAATGTACCCGTGAACACCTACGAGGAACTAAAGGGCGACATCGACCGTATGCGCCACGGCGAAGCCAACATCCTTTGGCCTGGCACCGTGAAGTGGTACGCCAAGTCGTCGGGCACCACCAACGACAAGAGCAAGTTTATCCCCGTCTCCGAAGACGGACTGAAGAACATCCACTACAAGGGTGGCACGGACGTCGTGGCACTGTATCTGCAGAACAATCCGAAGAGCCGGATGTTCGACGGCAAGGGCCTCATCCTCGGCGGATCGCACTCGCCCAACTACAACTTGCCTGGCTCGCTCGTCGGCGACCTGAGCGCCATCCTCATCGAAAACATCAACCCGCTCGTCAATCTCATTCGCGTACCTGGAAAGCAGACGGCGCTGCTGAGCGACTTCGAGGTGAAGCGCGACCGCATCGCCCACGAGTGCCTCAAGAAGAACATCACCAATCTCTCGGGAGTGCCCTCATGGATGCTTAGCGTGCTCGTGCGCGTGCTGGAGATTTCGGGCAAGGAGCACATCAACGAGGTGTGGCCCAACCTGGAAGTGTTCTTCCATGGCGGCATAGCCTTCACGCCCTACCGCAGCCAGTATGAACGCATCATCACATCCGACAAGATGCACTACATGGAGACCTACAACGCCTCGGAAGGCTTCTTCGGCATACAGAACGACCCGGCTGACAAGTCTATGCTCCTGATGCTCGACTACGACGTGTTCTACGAGTTTCTGCCGATGGACGAGTTCGACTCCGACCATCCCAACATCGTGCCGCTGGAGGGCGTGGAGACGGGAAAGAACTACGCCATGCTCATCAGCACATCGTGCGGACTATGGCGCTACATGATTGGCGACACCGTGAAGTTCACGTCGAAACGACCCTACAAGTTTGTCATCACCGGACGCACGAAATACTTCATCAACGCCTTCGGCGAAGAACTCATACAAGACAACGCCGAGAAGGGGCTTGCCTACGCCTGCGGGAAGACGGGCGCCGAGGTGAGAGAATACACAGCCGCACCGGTGTTCATGGACCAGAACGCCAAGTGCCGCCACCAGTGGCTCATTGAGTTTGCCAAGCCTCCACGCGATGTCAATGAGTTTGCCGACATCCTCGACCGACGCTTGCAGGAGATAAACTCCGACTACGAGGCAAAGCGCTTCCACGACATCACGCTGCAACATCTTGAGGTTGTAGTGGCGCGCACCGGACTCTTCGACGACTGGCTGCGCTCGAAGGGAAAGCTCGGCGGACAGCACAAGGTGCCGCGTCTGTCGAACAACCGCAAGACGATTGAGGAGATATTGAGCCTCAACAACTTGAGAAATACTGAAGAATAAAACGCATTTGAATGACAACCCATAGCCCATCAAAAAAGACCCTGCCTACGTCGCACGCCACTCCCCTCTCCCGTCGGAGAGGAAACGGGGGCGTGACTTCGGCTTTTGTCCTTGTCATGCTTCTCGTCGTTCTCCTTTCATCATGTGCCCGCATGGGGCGTCCCGACGGAGGATGGTACGACGAGACGCCTCCAAGTGTCATCGGAGCGACGCCTGCCGACGGCGGCATCAATGTCAACTCGAAGAAGGTAACAATACGCTTCGACGAGTTCATAAAGCTCGACAACGCCTCGGAAAAGGTTGTTGTTTCGCCGCCGCAACTGGAACAGGCGGAAATAAAGGCAACGGGAAAGAAAATCGACGTGACGCTGAAAGACTCCCTACGCAAGAACACTACGTACACCATCGATTTCTCCGACGCCATCTCCGACAACAACGAGGGCAACCCGATGGGCAACTACACATACAGCTTCTCTACGGGCGACCACATCGACACGCTCGAAGTGGCGGGCACCGTTCTGGCTGCCGACAATCTTGAGCCGGTGAAGGGCATTCTTGTCGGACTCTATGCCGAGATGGACGACTCTTGCTTCATGAAGATGCCCATGCTGCGCGTGGCACGTGCCGACTCGCGCGGACACTTCGTCATCAAGGGTGTGGCTCCGGGCGCCTATCGCGTCTACGCTCTCGCTGATGCTGACGGCAACTATATGTTCTCGCAGAAGAGCGAGCAGATTGCCTTCTCACACGACACCATACGACCCTCCTTCACCGACGCCATACGCCAAGACACCATCTGGACCGACTCGCTGCACATCAAGGACATCAAGCGCACGGGCTACACGCGCTTCTTGCCTGACGACATCGTGCTGCGTGCCTTCACTCATGTGCAGACCGACCGCTTCTTCCTCAAGTCGGAGCGCTCCGAAGCCAACCATTTCTCGCTGTTCTTCAGCTACGGCTCCAATGAGCTGCCAAAGATTAAGCCGCTCAACTTCGACGCGGGCGAAAGGCTGCTCGTCGAGGCGTCGCCGCGACGCGACACCATCACCTACTGGCTGCGCGACTCGGCACTCATCAATCAGGACACGCTCAACCTCGCCCTCTCCTATCTCATAACCGACACGCTCGGCAAACTCGTGCCGCAGACCGACACGCTGCAAATACTCTCCAAGCAGCCCTACGAGCGGCGCATGAAGCAGGCGAAGAAGGATTTCGAGGAATGGCAGAAGAAGCAGGAGAAAAAGAAGAAGCGCGGGGAACCTTACGATTCCATTATGCCCGCACCTGCTCTCATGCCACGCATCGGACTCGAAACGACGCTCGACCCCGACCGCAACATAACGTTCTCCTTCGACCATCCATTGGCAAAGGTGGACACGTCGCTCATACATCTCTACGCCAAGCACGACACACTCTGGTACAACGCACCGCTGCGCTTCGAGCCTGAACGCATAAGAATGAAGGGCGACAGCGCACACTCTGAAGATGTGGCATCGCTGCGAGCCTTCCGCCTGCGAGCCGAATGGAGACCGGGCATTGAGTACAGCCTGGAGATTGACTCCACCGCCTTCACCGACATCTACGGCATCAACTCGCCGAAGATTAAGAAGGGATTCAAGGTGGGAGCGCTCGACGACTACAGTAGCCTCTCGCTCAACATCGCCTCACTTGCAGGAAAGCACATCGTCGTGGAACTGCTCGACCGCCAGGACAAACCCGTAAAGCGCGTGGCGACAGACGACGGCACGGTGCAGTTCTTCTACATAAAGCCCGGCAAATACTTTGCCCGACTCTTCATCGACAGCAACAACAACGGCGAATGGGACACCGGCGACTACGACCGACAGCTTCAGCCGGAACTTGTCTACTACTATAATGAGGAGATTGAGTGTAAGGCGAAATGGGACGTCAGCCTCAACTGGAACCCGACAGCACGCCCTGCCAACGAGCAGAAGCCGCAAGCCATAACGAAACAAAAGGGCGACCAGCAGCGCAAAATACAGCAACGCAACATGGAGCGCGCCAAGAAACTCGGCATAGCATATCCACAATAAGAAGAAAAACAACCACTATGAGCAAACTGAAATCCATACTCCTTGCCATCTGCCTGCTGTTTATGGCAGGTGTGCCGGTTCTGGCGCAATGCAAGTTCCACAACACAGCATTCCGCTCGGGAGAGTTCCTGTCGTACAACCTCTACTTTAACTGGAAGTTCGTGTGGTTGAGGGCGGGCAACGCCTCGATGTCGGTTGTGCAGAGCAACTATAAGGGCAAGGCTGCCTACCGCTGCGCGCTCATAACGCGCACGTCGGAGACTCTCGACAAGATGTTCGTCATGCGCGACACGCTTCTCTGCTACAACACTACCGACCTCGAACCGCTCTATTTCCGCAAAGGCGCCGTGGAAGGCAAGCGCTACACCGTTGACGAAGTGTTCTATTCCTACCCTGGAGGCAAGGTGAAACTGAGGCAACACCGCCAGCGCTTCAACGGCGAACAGCTGTGGAAGGAGAGCGTGCGCAACGAGTGTACCTACGACATGATGAGCATCTTCATGAGGGCACGCTCCTTCAATCCGGAGGGATGGAAGAAGGGCAACCGCGTCAGCATACCCATCACTGACGGCACGTCCATCATCGGCGCCGTGCTCGAATACAAGGGCAAGGCGACGGTGAAGGCGGACAACGGCAAGAAGTACCGCTGCCTGCAGCTGGCTTACCTTGAGCCTGAGGGAAAATCGAACAAGTACAAGGAAATCGTGCGCTTCTTCGTCAGCGACGACCCCAACCACGTGCCCGTGCGCATCGACATGTTCCTGAAGTTCGGCACGGCGAAGGCCTTCCTCGTTGGCATGAAAGGCGTGAAGAGCGCCATGACGTCTGAAGTAAAGAAATAAAAAACGATAAGACCTGGATTTATGAATATTAATGTATATAAAGGAGCAACGGGAGCTAAAGTCCTGCTCAAGGCTGTCGCTTGCTGCGCCATTGTGCTTGCCGCGGCGGCGTGCAGCATGACTGGCAACAACAAGGCTACCGACAGGAAGCACTTCACCAACGACGTGCTGCTTCACTACACGCCCGTCAAGAACCAGGGCTACAGCTCCATGTGCTGGGCGTACGCCATGCTCTCCACCATAGAGACGGAGCACATACAGATGGGCGACTCCGTGAATCTCTCCGTGGACTACATCGCGCGCCATCTGCTCGCCGAACAGGCACGCTGCCATTTCCTCTCCCGCGGCTACGACCGCGTGACGCTGCGCGGCACCGCACCGCTGCTGCTGCGCCTCATGTACGAATACGGCATCATGCCCTACGACTCCTACAACGCACCCAACACCAACTACAACGCCCTCGCCAAGCGCATCGTGCTGCTCTCCAACTCCTCACGCAACATGAGCGAACTGGGCTCGCGTGCCGAACGCCTCTTCGACGAGCGCATCGGCTACCTCCCAAAGAACGTCTACATGCTCGGGGCGGAATACACTCCCGAGGAGTTTGCCCACAGCGTATGTATGCGGGGCGAGTACCTCGCCATGACAAGCTTCACTCATCATCGCTTCGGCGAGGCTTTCGTGCTCGAAGTGCCCGACAACTACAGCGACGAGCTCTTCTACAATGTACCCATCGACGTGCTCATGAAGCGCATCGACCGCTCGCTGAAAAACGGCCATCCCGTCTGCTGGGAGGGCGACACGAGCGAGGTGGGGTTCGCCTTCAAGCGCGGCATCGCCGAGCTGACACAACGACGCCCCATCACCCAGAAGCAGCGGCAGATTGAGTTTGAAAACCGCCAAACTACCGACGACCACTGCATGTCTATCATCGGCATCGCACACGACAACAAGGGCAAGCGCTACTACATCGCCAAAAACTCCTGGGGCACGTCAAATCCATACGGTGGACTCATGTACATGTCGGAGGACTATGTACGCATGAAAACCATCGCAATCGTCGTGAAAAACATCAATATGTAACAGCTTTTACACTAAATTATAATAGATTATATTTGCATTTGTTTGCGCTAACATCCCAAAATAGCCTTTAGTTTCGCCTGTATTAACATTTATTAATCATAAATGAGATACAAAGTTGAAGCTTAAAGGCTATCTTTGCATCATCAAATTACCTATTTATATATTATATATAAGACCTTTGGAAGACAAAGAGAAAAGATGAATCGTAAGAGATACGATAAAAGAAAAAGAACCAAATAATTTAAAATCAACTAACAACTCTTAAAGACTATGCAGAAAAGATCGTTTCTTACCGTTGTTATGTTCCTGATAGGAATGTTTCTGACGGGCGCGTATGCGCAGACGCATACCGTATCTGGTCTCGTAAAAGACAAAGAGATGGGCGACCCTCTTATTGGAGTAAGTGTGCAGGTAAAAGGCACAAAGAACGCCACTATGACGGATCTGAATGGTAACTACACCATACAGACCAACCCGCAGGACGTCCTCGTTTTCACCTATGTCAGCATGAAGACTGTTGAGGAGAAGGTCGGCGACCGCAAGATCGTCAACGTATCGATGGTGCCCAACGCCGAGAGCCTTGGCGAGGTCGTTGTGACTGCCATGGGTATCAAGCGTCAGTCGGAGACCCTCACGTATTCAGCACAGACCGTTGGCGGAAAGGATGTCAACGACATCAAGTCAATCAACATGATCAACTCTCTCCAGGGAAAGAGCGCCGGTCTTCAGATTACGCCTAACTCCACTGGTGCAGGCGGCTCTTCGAAGATTCTCTTCCGTGGCAACAAATCAATCTCCGGCAGCAACCAGCCGCTCATCGTCATCGACGGTGTGCCTACAATGACCAACACTACATCATCACAGGTTTCGAGCGACTACGGTGGCGAGCGCGACGGTGGCGACGTTATGTCCACCATCAACCCCGACGACATCGCTTCCATCACCCTTCTGAAGGGTGCTGCCGCTTCAGCACTCTACGGTGCAGTGGCTGCCAACGGCGCCATCATGATCACCACAAAGTCGGGCATGGCTGGCAAAGTGAGCGTCAACGTGTCGAGCAACACCACTATGGAGACTCCTATGGTGCTGCCTGAGTTCCAGACCACTTACGGCGGTGGCGCCGACGGCACATTCTCTTGGGGCGACAAGCTCGCAAGCAAGTCGAAGAACTACGCCAAGGAGTTCTTCCGCACCGGCTTCACCACCAACAACTCCGTTTCGCTTGCTGGCGGCAACGACAATTTCAAGGCTTATTTCTCCTACGGCAACGTCTTCTCTCAGGGTATGACCCCGAAGAACATGTACCGCAGCCACAACCTCAACTCAAAGGTTGACTTCAAGGTATTGGAGCACGTGTTCGTTGACTTCTCTGCCAAGTACAGCAATCAGTACTCAAAGAACCAGCCCGCTGCCGGCTACCTCTGGAACCCGCTTACGGGTGCCTATCTCGTTCCGCGCGGCACCGACTGGAACTACTACAAGGACAACTTCGAGGTGTATGACGCTACACGCGGCTGCAACATCCAGAACTGGACAAACACAAAGCAGCAGCAGTTTGGCAATCCTTACTGGATGCTCAATCGTCAGACTCCTATCTCTGAACGCAACCGCTATGAGTTCGGTGGCTCCGTGAAATGGGAAATCACTCCCGACCTCAACATCCAGGGCCGTATGCGCTACGAGCGCGGCGACGAGCACTTCATCCACAACGCCTACGCTTCTTCCGTCGGCGACCTCTATCCTATGGGACGCATGAAGGACAACCGCTACTTCAGCGACCAGCTCTACGGCGACGTTCTCGTCAACTACAGCCACACATGGGGCGACTGGGCTCTCACAGCCACAGCCGGCTCAAGCTTCACGAAGACAAAGACCTCTGGCGTTGACCTCTGGGGTGAAGGCTCACAGTACAAGTCGCCGGGTGACGGCAACATCTACTACCCGAACATCTTCACACCGAACAACTACTACAAGAATATGTCAAGAGTAGGCAGCGACGGCACATTCAACACAGAGAAGCGCCTCAACGCCGTGTTCGCAACGGCTCAGGTTGGCTTCAAGGACGCTGTTTTCCTCGACCTCTCCGCACGTAACGACTGGTCGTCGGCACTCGCCTTCACTGAGAGCTGCTCGTTCTTCTACCCGTCAGTGGGCGCCAGCGTGCTGCTCAACAAGCTCGTGAACATGGGCCCGCAGGTGAACCTCTTCAAGTTCCGCGGCAGCTACTCTATCGTTGGTAACGACGTGCCTATCTACATGTCTAACCCACGCTACACTCTGGGCGAGAGCGGCGCAATATCTGCTCCCGACAAGGCTCCCTTCCGCACGTTGAAACCCGAGAAGACCCACTCGCTTGAGTTCGGCTTCGACGGCACCTTCTTCAACAACCGACTCGATGTAGCCCTCACCTACTACAAGACCAACACGAAGAACCAGTTCTTCGCCATCTCTGCTCCTTACGAGAGCGGACTCCGCAACCGCTACGTGAACGCCGGCAACGTGCAGAACCAGGGCTTCGAGTTCTCTATCGGATGGCACCAGCAGTTCAACGACAACTTCTCTTGGTCGACCAACTTCAACCTCTCGTACAACGACAACAAGATTAAGGAGCTTGTAGACGGTCTTGAGAATGGTCTGACAATAGCCTCTTGGTCGGGCGCAAAGGTTGTACTCAACGAGGGCGGTTCCTACGGCGACCTCTATGTACGCCAGCTCAAGCGCGACGACAACGGCAAGATTATTGTGAACGACGGCAAGCCTGTCGTTGGTGACGACAACATCGACGAGATGAAGTACGCAGGCAACATGAATGCCAAGGTTAACTTCGGATGGACCAACACGTTCCACTACAAGGACTTCACGCTCTCGTTCCTCATCGACGGCAAGTTCGGCGGCAGAGTGCTCTCCGGCACAGAGGCTGCTCTTGACGGTTGGGGCGTTTCAAAGCGTTCAGGCGAGGCTCGCGATGCAGGCAAGGTTGTATATGAAGGCGTTGAGTTCGAGCCAGAGGCTTGGTACACAACAATTGGATCTTCCAACTTCAACAGCCCGTACGCAACAGAGTTCTACGTATACAAAGGCACGAACGTGCGTCTGCGCGAGTTGAGCCTCGGATATACCTTCCGCAACCTCTTCGGCAACGGCAAGAACCTCACGGCTGCGCTCATCGCACGCAACCTCTTCTTCTTCTACAAGGACGCTCCTTGCGACCCGGACGTATCAATGGGTACAGGCAACGGTGTGCAGGGTGTCGACATCTTCAACCTTCCTACTTCAAGAAGCTTAGGTCTGAATCTGAAGTTCAACTTCTAAATGAAGTTCCACGACAAGCGTAAGTAGAACAGAGTTTACAATCTTTTAAAATTAAAGTACATTATGAAAAAGAGAAATATATTCGCGGTGTCATCAATGATGGCACTCGCCGTGCTGGGCAGCGGAATGTTGAGCTCATGTACGGACGATTTCGAGAATCTCAATACCAACGGGGTTCAGGTGGATCCGTCAGACTTGCCTTTCTCAGCACAATGTGCCGAGGCGATGAACTACTGCTATCCCCCTCACCAGAACATGTTCCAGTTCTGGACCAACCTCACCATCGACCTCTACGGAGGCTATTTCCAGACTCCCCACGGCAACTTCACCAACTGCGACATGGGCGAAAACCGCGGCCACAGCGGCGGTATGTACGAGAACTACTATCTGCACATCTTCAACAACACGCGCCGCAACATCTCCAGCCTTGACGCTTCCGGCCGCGCCGGTCTTGCCGGCACTATGCGCATCGTGCAGGCAGTCGGCACTATGCAGGCCACTGACGCCTACGGTCCTCTCGCCTACTCGTCCATCATCAACGCCGAGAGCGAGTCGGAGTACCGCTTCGACAGCCAGCAGAAGATTTACGAGCAGATGCTCACCGACCTTGACAAAGCCATTGAGGGCCTCAAGGCAATGAGCGATGAGGAGAAACTCTCGCTCGCCACTTACGACACATGGTGTGGCGGCGATCCCGCTGTTTGGATACAGATTGCCAACACGATGAAGCTGCGCATCGCCCTCCGTCTCTCCAAGCGCGAGAGCGAAATGCAGGCTGACGGCTACGACCTCAAGGCCATAGCTTCTGCCGCTGCCGGCAACACTCTCGCCGCATACGGCAAGGACATCGTCATCAAGGATCAGAGCAACGAGCTCAAGCGTATGTTCGACTGGCAGGACTGCGGCATGAACGCCAATCTCGTGACGCTTATGGTCGGCATGAAAGACCCGCGTCTGCCTCTCTACATGACAAAGAATGTCGAAGACATCACCAACGAGAATGGCGTAACCACGCCTGCCAACTCCGTGTACTGCGGCATACGCTTCGCAAGCGGCATGCCACAGAAGGGTTCTGAAGGCTCCTACGGCTACAAGATGTCGCAGTGGGTTGGCTCTTACACCACTCCTCTGCCTATCTTCAAGGCTGCCGAGTCCTACTTCCTCCTTGCCGAAGCTAAGCTGCGCTGGGGCATCGGCTCACAGAGTGTGAAGGATCTCTACGAGGAGGGCATCCGTCTTTCTATCAAGAACGAGCTTGCCTACAAGGGATCGTTCGCTGGCATCGACAACATCAGCGACGCTGACATCGACGCCTACATCAACGGCACAACCTATCAGGCAGACTACGTCGATCCGGGCAACTCTACTCGCAACGCAACTCATGTCAACGAACTTTGCGTGAAATGGAACGAAAGCGCAAGCAAAGAGGATCAGCTCGCACGCATCCAGACTCAGAAGTACATCGCTCTCTTCCCGCTATCTAACGAAGCATGGGCTGAGCAGCGCCGCACGGGCTATCCTAAGTTATTCAAGGCTATGGTCAACAAGAGCAACGGTGCGGTTGACACTGAGGAGGGCGTACGTCGCGTCATCTACAGCTCCAACGCTTATGACACCAACGCCAACGGCGTGAAGGGCGGCATCGAAATCCTCAACCAGGAGAACACCAGCCTGAAAGGCATCTCCGGCGACAAGGGTGGTACTCACGTTTGGTGGGACAACGCCAACAAGGGCAACTTCTAAAGTCTCCAAACTGCCGCAAAAGGCAGACGACAGCCCCCGCGTAAACATGCGGGGCTGATAGAAAAAAATTTTAAAAGGGGTGCGTTCCTTTGCGGAACGCACCCCTTTTTTTGTTACTTCTGAGAACCTTTCCTCCTCATTATTCCTTTTTCACAAAACCTTTCGTTAACTTTGCAGTTTCAGATAACGAAACAAAAGCATTTATGAAAAAGATAGTGATACTCGACTTTGACGGCACACTCGCCGACACCAAGCCCGTAATTCTTAATACGTTCCACCGCACGCTCGACGCCATGCACCTCGCGCAGCACAGCGACGAGGAGATTGCTGCCACCATCGGTCTGCCACTGATGAAGGCGTTTCCCGTGCTCGAGCCTATGGACGAGGAGAAGGCTGCCGTGTGCACCGCCACCTACCGCGAGATTTTCGAGGACGTAAACCGTGAGATTGGCGTGCCGATGTTCCCTCACGTGGCAGACACCATACGCCAGCTCCACGACCGTGGCAGCATAGTCACCATCGCCACCAGCCGCGGCTACAAGTCGGCAGCCGACTTCATCAAGAGTTTTAAGCTGGATGACATCATCACCTTCATCATCGCCGCCGAGGACGTGCGCCACGCCAAGCCCGATGCCGAGCCCGTCACGAAGACACTGAAGCACTTCAATCTGAAGCCCGAGGATGCCGTCGTCATCGGCGACACCCACTTCGACATACTCATGGGCCGCAATGCCGGCACGATGACCATCGGTGTGAGCTACGGCAACGGCTCGCGCCAAAGCCTCATAGACGCCGGTGCCGATGCCGTGGTAGACGACTTCAAAGACATTGCCGACATCTGCTGACAATGAATTTGCCATCCGTGCATAACTGGGAGAGGGGGCGTCCCGCCCCCGACCATTTTCAAATATTCAAGATATGGAAAATGAAGGCTTGAAAAAACTTATACGCCTGCCACTCGACGAACTAAAACTTTCTTTCGCCGCATCGTGTGTTGAGGGACTTGCCCGCAAGACTGGCAAGCCCTACAGCGAGATTTACGACAGAATGAGTAAGGCAGAAGCTATCGAAAACTATATACTACCAAATTACGACACGCTGCACACGGAAAGCCGCGAGTATGTGCTTGACGACGTGATGGAATACATAGAAAACAGAGAAAGGAATATGTAATGCTGACAGTTTATCATGGTGCAACAGAGATAGTAAAATGTCCGATTTGCGCGTTTGGACGTCCGAGGCTGGACTTCGGACAGGGGTTTTATGTCACCGACATAAAAGAACAAGCTATCCGTTGGGCAAAATCATTGGCAGACAAACGTGGTTTGCAACCAGTTCTTAATACTTATACTTTAGACCGCGAGGCTTTCATGGAAGAAGGCAAATGCAAGATATTCACCTCCTACAATGCCGAGTGGCTTGACTTCATTGTAGCCAATCGACGCGGCGACAACTTGGCTGCTGCCTATGACTATATTGAGGGAGGTATTGCCAACGATCGAGTTATTGACACCGTAAACCTATATATTCAAGGGCTTACCGACTCGGCAACCGCCCTTCAACAATTGGCCTTCTATAAGCCAAACAACCAAATATGCCTCCGAAACCAAAGCCTTACAGACAAATTTTTACACTATTATGGATCAGAAAGAATTTGAGAAACGAATCAAGTCGCCTGCCATACAAGACATGATTCTCAGCAACCAAATAGGAGGCGTTGCCTACGAACTTTCAAAAAGGCTTAACATCTCGCCAGCCCGCGCCCTCGACCTATTCTACCGCAGCAAGACATGCGCCGACCTCCACAACCGCGCCACCAACCTCTATCTCTACGGCAACCTGTATATTGCCGACGAGTTTATGCTGGAGTGCCTGGGACGATTCTAAACAATATTTACAACCGTAGTATCTATTGTTAGTTGATTATCAATACTATATGCTCTAAATGGTAGAAAAGTGGTTATATGGATTCGATATAGATACAATATGACCAAGATTTAACGTATTTAACTTTCGATTACATTGAAAATCACAAAATAGTGCCACGATGGGGTCGTTTCAACCGAACCCATAATATGACAAACAAAAGTTATTCAACAATATTTTAGAAGGGGTACGGTTGAAACGACTCCCTCAAAGGATGTGATTGCAAATCATCCTCTTTATTCTGCTATAATCAATAGGATAGTCACATCATCGAAATACAGCTTGATGACTTCCGTAATAGGTGATTGAGAAAGCCTGATGCCTTGCTTGACTATATCGACTCCAAGGTTGTAAATGATGGTAATCCTTATTATATAGTCTTGGATGGTTTCGTGGCAGAGGTGACGAGATACGCATTTGGCCTCTAACCTTTGATGAATACTTCAAGGGCGTAGGTGGAGATATACGCAAAGCATGGCGAGATTACTACACCTTTGGAGGATTACCACAAGTAGCCCTGTTGGAAACTGAGGAAAAGAAAACAGATTATTTGCGTGGGTTATATGAAACAACCTATCTCCGTGATGTGATAGATAGAGCGCAATCATCTACGCAATCCTGAAGGGATGAAGGAATTGGTGCGTGTGCTTGCTTCAGGTATAGATTCTTCCACCAATCCTACAAGAATTGCCAATACATTTCAGTCTGCACAGGGTGTTGCCATAAAAAGGGACACGATAAAGCAATACATTGATTATTTGAAAGACTCTTTCCTTATAGAGGAGGCTCTGCGTTATGATGTAAAAGGCAGAAAGTATATTGGAACTGAGACCAAATATTATTTTGCAGACATAGGCATTCGTACTGCCATTCTTAACTATCGCCAACAGGAAGAGACGCACATCATGGAGAATATCATCTACAACGAACTTCGTAGTCGTGGCTATAATGTGGATGTTGGTTTGGTGGAACTTGGTGGCAAGGATGAAAATGGCAAGTTCGTAAGAAGGCAAATGGAAGTGGACTTTGTGGTGAACCGACCACCATATAGAGTTTATATCCAATCGGCTTTTCATATGCCAACACTGGAAAAAGAACAGCAGAAGCGTCGCCCCTTGCTGTCTATCAATGACCATTTCCGTAAAATAGTCATTGTCGGTGATGACATTCATCGCAAAGAAGATGAACTTGGGGTGATGACAGTTGGGCTTTTGGACTTCTTGACAGACAAGGATTTGTTAGAACAAGGTTAATCCGTAATCTTGGTTATTTCTTCCATAAATATTCCACCAATACTTTGGAGGATTGCTCGTAATTTTGCAGCGTGAAATATTAGTAAACTATTAAATGCAGTAAGGATGAAAACAAGATTATTATTTCTCGCAGGCTTGCTGGTGGTTGCAACCAACAGCTTTGCCCGAAATGCTCAAGACAACACTGTACCCAATGCTCCTGGTGCACGAAACCAAGAATTGAACTTGACCCAAGAATGGGACAATACATTTCCCAAGAGCGACAAGGTAGACCATAAGAAGGTTACCTTCCACAACCGTTTCGGCATCACACTTGCTGCCGATATGTATATTCCGAAGGATGCCTCTGCCACAAATGGAGCATCGGGCAAGCTCCCAGCCATTGCTGTGAGCGGTCCCTTCGGGGCCGTAAAGGAACAGTCGTCGGGACTTTATGCGCAGACCCTTGCCGAAAGAGGTTTCTTGACTATCGCCTTCGACCCTTCGTTCACAGGCGAGAGTGGTGGAGAGCCACGCAATGTGGCATCACCCGACTTGAATACGGAGGATTTCAGTGCCGCTGTGGATTACCTCGCTACCAATAATCTTGTAGATGCCGAGCGTATAGGTATCTTAGGCATTTGCGGTTGGGGCGGTCTTGCCATTAATGCCGCCGCCAACGACCCTCGCATCAAGGCGACCGTTGCCTCCACCATGTATAACATGACTCGTGTCAACACCAACGGCTATTTCGACAAGGGTACGGCGGAGCAACGCTATCAGATGCGTGTCGACCTGAACAAGCAGCGCACGGAGGACTATCGCAATGGCTCATACAAGCGTTCGGTCATGAATCCGAAACCTGCAGAAGATGCCCCACAGTTTATGAAAGACTACTACGACTACTATAAGACAAAGCGTGGTTATCATGAGCGTTCCATCAATTCTGGGCAAGGCTGGAATCTGACTTCTAACTTGGGCTTTATGAACTCTCAGATATTGCAATATGCAAGCGAGATTCGGAATGCCGTGTTTATCGTTCATGGTGAGAAAGCCCACTCACGCTATATGGGCGAGGATGCCTTCAAACTATTAAAGGGCAACAACAAACAGCTCTACATCGTTCCAGGTGCCAGCCATTGCGACCTGTACGACAAGGTGGACGTCATTCCATTCGACAAAATCGAACAGTTCTACAGAACTTATCTCGTCAGCAAAAGAAAATAAAAGCTTGAGAATTACGTTATATGAGAAAAAAGATTATCTTTATGTTGTTGACATTCTTCGTATTGAATGGGCAGACAGCTTGCAGTTCCGAACCCGGTGACACTGGGCGAAACTTTACTGAGGCAGACGACAACAAGCAAAACTTAACATCGACAAGAATGAACATTACAATAAACAATCACGTGTTGGTGGTAACTCTTGTTGACAACAGCGCAACGAGAGCATTGGTAGAACGCTTGCAAGAGGGAAACGTCAGTTACAGTTCTTCAAACTATGGCAATTTCGAGACCGTTGGCAACATCGGCTTCTCTCTGCCTACGAGCAACAGCAGCATCACCACGCAGACGGGCGACGTAATTCTCTATCAAGGTAACCAAATCTGCATCTTTTATGGTTCCAACAGTTGGTCCTACACCCGATTGGGACGAATATCCAACGCCTCGCAGGAGGAACTTCGCAGTTTGCTGAGTCATGGAACAGTGAATATCACGCTTTCATTGGCTGCCGTAGATGCAACTGGTGTTTCTTCGGTAAAATCAGAAGGCGAGCCAAATAACAGCAATATTCGCAAGGGTATCTATAGTCTTACGGGAGGGAAACTGGCGAAAGCTCCACAAAGAGGTGTCTATATAGAAGACGGCATTAAGAAAGCAAAATAGAAATCGAATAAAAAAGGAGATATTAGGTATGGGCGAAATCATCCAACTCGACAGCATCAAGACGTATAATGAACTGTATGGTCTCCCAACAGTTCATCCTCTGGTCACGGTCGTTGACCTACGCAAGGCTCGCCACATGGTGAACCATGCCAAGATGCACTATGGTGTATATGCGCTTTTCATCAAACACGGCATCGGTTGTACGCTCAGATACGGGCGTCAGAACTACGATTACCAAGAGGGTACGGTGGTGAGCTTTGCTCCCGGTCAACTGGTACAGGTGGACTATGAGACCGAGGAACTGAGCAAGGATGTCAGTGGACTGATTTTCCACCCAGACCTTATTTTTGGTACTTCGCTTGCCGAGAAGATGAGCAAGTACACATTTTTCTCGTATGCCCAAAGCGAAGCTCTCCATATGTCTGAAAAGGAGCAGAACATCCTCGTGGACTTGCTCCACCGCATACAGGAAGAGATGGAATACCCGATAGACAAGCACAGCCGTGACTTGCTTTGTGCCTACATCGAGTTGTTCCTGGATTATTGCCTTCGATTCTACGACCGTCAGTTTTTAACACGTTGCAAGGTGAACAGCGACATTCTACAACGTTTCGAGCATCTTCTGCACGACTACTTCGAGAATGGAAAGGCCATTCGTCTTGGACTTCCATCTGTGGCTTACTTTGCAGATAAGATTTGTCTCTCAGCTAATTACTTCGGTGACTTAATCAAGAAGGAGACTGGCAGGACTGCACAAGAGCACATTCAATTGAAGCTTTTAGATGAAGCCAAGAAGCAACTACTTGGTTCCACCCTCGGCATCAACCAGATAGCGGAGCGGTTGGGTTATCAAGATACACAACATTTCATCAGAATGTTCAAGAAACGTACAGGACAGACTCCACTTAAGTTCAGAGTGGAAAGCAATGGGTGAATGGATGGACTTAAGAGTATGAACCCTTAAATGTAAAATTCTCATATTACAACTTTTCGTTAAATTTTAAACTTAATTTTTCTACTACTATCATTAATGGCTGTAAAAAGTTTGTGAACTTACGTATCCACAAACTTCCCATGTTCCAACTACGGCGTGGGCGAAACTGGTATCAGTTGCAAATGTATAAGTTTTTTGTATCGGTTGTAATAAAAAAGGGATATTGTTTATGCAACAACAATCTGTTTCCCTTGTCGGGGTGTGTCAAAAGGCAATTTTGCAACTTTAACCGTAGCGGAGGCCGGAGACTTCCGCTACGGATAATCACTATTTGCGAGTTTTGACACACCCTCTATGAAATAATTAATTCAACTTTCTGATTTAC
>DLKG01000064.1:17290-21748 GCA_002490315.1 Prevotella sp. UBA7594
CAAATCCGAAACTTAAGTAATTAACGAGAATAAAGAATAACAGGGAGAGGGGACGCCCTCGCCCCCGATATGATAATATTCATTAGTCAATGAAAATTGTCATTTGCCATATCGTGGCGAGAGCGTCCCCTCTCCCAGTTAGTATCTTTTTACTTAGAACTTGTAGTTCACGCCGAACAGAACATTTGTGGCATCAACGTCAACGCCCCATTTCTGAACGTCAGTCCAATCGTTCTTCTGATAGCCGACAAAGCCAACCTTTGTGACGAACGACACGTGGTCGGAGAGGTTGAGCTTCAAGCCAGGCTTCAAACCAAACTCGAAGATGTCGGCATCGGCATGGTTGCCGCCAACATGGCCATAACCCATTGTGCCCTCGATGAAGAGGTCGACAAGCTTGGTGGTGCAGAACGTGTAGCGAGCGTAAGGATTCACGATGAACGCATTGTTGCCGTCCTCAATGCCCTCGTAGCCGATGGAGAGACCTGCCTCCCAATGCTTGTTGAACTGATAGCCAACCTCAGGAACGAACTTGTAGAACATCTTCGAGTCTGCGTCACCAATCTTCTGTCCGCCGAAACCAAGTGATCCACCGATGTAAACCTGTGCGCTTGCACTCATAGCCACAACCATTGCAGCCATTGTCATAAAGATCTTTTTCATAGTTTTCCGTTTTAAAAACACCTTTTATGTAATGTTATTTATCTCTCTGAGCCACTCATTAGAAACAGTGACTCCTGCTCCCGATGCTGTACAGTAGCCATCGGAGCACGGTGCAAATATATAAAATTTTAAGTTTACAAGCCTACTTATCTTCATGAAAGGAACAATTTAACTGAATTTTTTGTTTGTTTTAATGACATATTTTATGCAAAGCAAGCTTTTTCTGCTCATTTCCGGTTTTTTAATGCTACCTTTGCGACATACAGACTCAATAAACCCACCACCGCAATGTCCACAATAAATCCATTCGCCCGCCCATTATACGTGATGCTCAAACCGGCAGGCTCGCTGTGCAACCTACGTTGCAGCTACTGCTACTATCTCGAGAAGGGCCGTCTCTACGACTCCTCCTCGCCCCACGTCATGAGCGACACCATGCTTGAGAAGTTCGTGCGTGAGTACATCGAGGCGCAAACCACGCCTGAAGTGCTCTTCTGCTGGCACGGCGGCGAGGCGCTGATGCGCCCGTTGTCGTTCTATCAGCGTGCCCTTGAGCTGCAGCGGCGCTACGCCGGAGGACGACACATCGACAACGTGTTGCAGACCAACGCCACACTGCTCACCGACGAATGGTGTCGCTTCCTTAGCGACAACCATTTCCTCGTCGGCGTGTCGATAGACGGTCCGCAAGAGTTCCACGACGAGTACCGCCGCTCCGCTACGGGCAAACCCACGTTCCACAAGGTGATGCAGGGCATACGGTTGCTCAACAAATGGGGCGTGGAATGGAACGCGCTCGCCGTGGTCAACGACTTCAACGCCGACTATCCGCTCGACTTCTATCACTTCTTCAAGGACATCGGCTGCCATTACCTGCAGTTCACGCCCATCGTGGAACGCCGCGTGGAGCGCGCCGACAGCCTGACGCTTGCCCCTGGCATGGAGGAAGGCGGCACGCTCACGGATTTCTCCGTCACGCCGGAGCAATGGGGCAACTTCCTCTGCACTATCTTCGACGAGTGGGTGCGGCATGACGTCGGATCCTACTTCGTGCAGCTCTTCGACGCCACGCTTGCCAACTGGATGGGCGTTGCCCCCGGTCTGTGCTCGCTCGCCAAGGAATGTGGCCACGCGGGCGTAATGGAATACAACGGCGACGTCTACTCTTGCGACCATTTCGTCTACCCCGAACACCGCCTTGGCAACATCTCAGAGCAAACCATCACGGAGATGATGTACGGCGAGAAGCAACGGGAGTTCGCCCGCATGAAGCACGAGCTGTTGCCACAGCAATGCCGCGAGTGCAGATGGGAGTTCGCCTGCCACGGCGAGTGTCCAAAGAACCGCTTCACGCGCGACGCATACGGCAACCCCGGTCTCAACTACCTCTGCCGGGGCTACCGCCAGTTCTTCGAGCACGTCGCGCCCTACATGGACTTCATGAAGGGCGAACTGGAGGCGCAACGACCGCCTGCTAACGTCATGGAGAGAGCTGACAGTTTTTGAGTTGACGAGTTGACAAGTTGACGAGTTGACAAGCTGACGAGTTGACAAGCTGATAGCTTTATAGTTGACGAGTTGACGAGCTGATGGAGTTGAGTCTTAATATACGTCCTCACACTCAAACATTAAAACCAAAGGTCTCCCACGAAAATCACGGAATCACAGAAGACAAGTCTTTCAGTTTAAATTCCATAAATTCGAGATTTCAATACATAAAATATACAACATTAGATAAAATGCACAAACTCCGTACAATAGAAATGCAACGCCTCTCGCTGGACGAATTCCACGAGGCGAAGAAACTGCCGCTCACCGTCGTCCTCGACGACGTGCGCTCGCTCCACAACGTGGGAGCTGTCTTCCGTTCCTCCGACGCCTTCCGCGTGGAGGCGGTCTACCTCTGCGGCATCACCGCCACCCCACCCCATCCAGAAATACACAAGACTGCCCTTGGCGGCGAGGACTCCGTGGCATGGCGCTACTTCGAGACGGCTGCCGACGCCGTGCGCTCCCTACAGCAGGAGGGCGTCTACGTCTACTCCATTGAGCAGGTGGAAGGCTCCACGAAGCTTCAAGACCTACAGCTCGACACCTCGCGCCGCTACGCCGTCGTGCTGGGCAACGAGGTGAAGGGCGTCAGCCAGGAGGTGGTGGACATCGCCGACGGCTGCCTCGAGATACCGCAATTCGGAACGAAACACTCTCTCAACGTCAGCGTCACGGCAGGTATCGTCATCTGGGAAGTGGCAAAGAGATTCCTTAGCGAGCTGTAAACACGCTCTTATCCCCGCTTTTTCATAGTTCTTTTGCATAAAATTCGTACCTTTGCATTCTAATCAATACACATATATATATTATTAATAAATAAATGAAGAAACTTTTCATAGAGACATACGGCTGCCAGATGAACGTGGCCGACTCCGAAGTGGTGGCATCCATCATGCAGATGGCGGGCTACGAGCTGTGCGACAACGAGGCCGATGCCGACGCCATATTCCTCAACACCTGCTCCATACGCGAGAATGCCGAGAACAAAATCTACAACCGCCTCGACACGCTGCACGCCGAGCAGAAGAAGGGTCGCCAACTC
This sequence comes from Prevotella sp. UBA7594, assembly GCA_002490315.1. Taxonomy (GTDB): domain Bacteria; phylum Bacteroidota; class Bacteroidia; order Bacteroidales; family Bacteroidaceae; genus Prevotella. Next base: position 20,547 of record DLKG01000064.1, read on the forward strand.
ATCCTCGGCGTTTTGGGCTGCATGGCGGAACGCGTGCGCCAAGACCTCATCGACAACCACTTTGCCAACCTCGTCTGCGGACCCGACTCCTATCTCAACCTGCCCGACATGATCGCGCAGTGCGAGAACGGGCAGAACGCCTGCAACATCGAGCTGTCCACCACCGAGACCTACCGCGACGTGGTGCCGCAGCGCATCGGTGGCAACCGGGTGAGCGGCTTCGTGAGCATCATGCGCGGCTGCAACAACTTCTGCCACTACTGCATCGTGCCCTACACGCGCGGCAGAGAACGCTCACGCGACGTGGAGAGCATACTGCGCGAAGTGCGCGACCTGCACGACCGTGGCTTCAAGGAGGTGACCCTGCTCGGACAGAACGTCAACAGCTACGGACTCACACCTGCCGGAAAGCGCATCGAGGGCGGATGCTCCTTCGCCGAACTGCTCAGAAAGGTTGCACAGAGCGTGCCCGACATGCGCGTGCGCTTCACGACGTCAAACCCCGAGGACATGACCGACGACATTCTCTACGCCATCGCCGAGGAGCCTAATCTCTGCAAACACATACACTTCCCGGCACAGAGCGGCTCGTCGAAAATACTGAAACTCATGAACCGCAAGTACACGCGCGAGCAGTATCTGGAGCGTGTGGATGCCATACGCCGCATCATTCCCGACTGCGGACTCACCACCGATCTCTTCGTGGGCTACCACGACGAGACGCCCGAAGACCATGCCGAGACGCTCTCGCTGGTGCGCGAGTGCATGTTCGACTCGGCGTTCATGTTCAAGTACTCCGAGCGACCCGGCACCTACGCCGCCAAGCACCTGCCCGACAACGTGCCGGAGGAGGTGAAGATAGAGCGCCTCAACGAACTTATAAAGCTCCAGACCGAGGTCAGCGCGGAGCAGAACCGCAAGGATATCGGCAAGACATTCGAGGTGCTCGTGGAGGGCTTCTCCAAGCGCTCGCACGAACAGCTCATGGGCAGAACAGAGCAGAACAAGGCGGTAGTGTTCGACAAGCAGGGTCACCACATCGGTGAGCGCGTCATGGTGAAAATCACCGGAGCCACATCAGCAACACTCCTTGGAGAAGTTTGTTAATTTTTAGTTGACGAGTTGACGAGGGGGTTAGTTGACGAGTTGACAAGCTGATTGCTTGTACGCATACAACATAACAACTCGTCAACTAACCCCCT